>NZ_PJNH01000004.1 GCF_002844535.1 Halalkalibacillus sediminis | reverse complement strand
AGCGTCACTCCCGAAGGAGATCTGCTTGCTTCACGCGCTCGACTTGCATGTATTAGGCACGCCGCCAGCGTTCGTCCTGAGCCAGGATCAAACTCTCCAATAAAAGTAGTTTGATTGGCTTTGTCTTACTTGTTTTTCCTCTCCCAATCAGATGAGGAAAAACGAATTGACGTCAGGCTATTTTGTTTAGTTTTCAAGGTTCGAATTTTCAATCCGCTGCTCAAAACAGCGACTTTTATAATATATCATGCGCTTGTCTTGATGTCAACAAGAATTTGCATAACTTGTTGATGTATTCAGCTTTGATGTCGCGTGTTTTTTGCGACGCTTATAAATATAGCACGGTATACAAATCAACGTCAATACTTAAAGTTAATATTTTTAAATAAATATTTCGCTTCATATAATATGTCTTTTATATATAAATGTGCCTGCGATATTTAATCACATATTTTGCAGGATATTTATATTCAAAATCAGAAGTTATATATAGATTGGAGGTAATGAAATGGGTATATTAAACTTTTAATCAACCACTTTAATCTTTAATAAATCATAAAGAAAAGGTGGATACCAATGAATTGGGTAAAAGATTTTTATCAGAAGCAATACAAATGGATGGATTCAACAAGTGAGGAAAAAGATCACTTTGAGTTACAAGTTGAGAGAATTGATACACTTAAAAGTTATTCGAATAGTACTAATCAAACAATTCTTGAACTTGGGGCTGGTGAAGGTTATTTCGCGATTGCTGCTGCCCAAGCTGGTTACAACATAACTGTTATCGAATTAATTCCGGAAGCAGTAAACACAATCAAGCATCTTGTCCAAAAATATAAGGTCAAAGACAAAGTTACCGTCATTGAAGGGGACTTCTATGAAGTTAAGTTGGATAGAAAATTCGATATTATCTTTTATTGGGATGGTTTCGGCATTGGAGAAGATGAGGATCAAATTAGGCTATTGTCTAGAATAAAAGAATGGATGCAACCAAGCGGTGTGGTAATGATTGATATTTACACTCCTTGGTATTGGGCTAAGGCAAATGGCGAAAGAATGAAGCTCCCTAAAATTGAAAGGGAGTATGGTTTCAATGCATTCAATTGCAGAATGATTGATACTTGGTGGCCTTTAAATCAGGAGGAAAGAAAAGTCACTCAATCTTTGAGATGTTATTCACCGGCTGACCTAAAACTTTTATTAAAAGAAGTCGATTTGCAATTAATTACTTGTGAACCTGGTGGCTCATTCGATTATGACTCTTGGGTCTATATTAAAAAAGCACCCTTGCATCAATGTATGAATTATTTAGCTACTATTACACTCTAATTATCGAATGGAAGCCTTTAGTGCCAACGAGTGACTAAGTTGTATAGTTTAAATGGAACCTTCTAAATTAATGAAAAAAGTGGTGAGGAGCCTCCTCACCACTTTTTTCATATAGTATTAATCTCCGTAATAACTCCCCAGAAACAAAATGGACTGGTGTTCTTCATCAGCAATCACATATAAAAATGGTCGATTTGCTATGAATTCAGCATTTATCGCGGGAGCAGATTCCGTCATATTTACAGCAGTTGCCGCAGCCGCTTCACTTCCCTTTTCATTCACTTCAATGACAGCCTTATGCAGTACACGGTCAATTCTTAAGTCATTACCGGACATTGCAGAGAAATTAGCATCATTGTAAGCTTGGTCTAAGCCTAAACTTTGTAAGCTCTTATTCAGATTTTTAAGACCGTATTCTACTTCAAATTTTGGTAGTTGAATGACGACATCTTCTGTATCCTCTAAGTTTTGTACAATGGTATTCCACATGGAAGAGTCCATCTCTTGGATCATAGATTCTAAGTTAGTTGATTCATCAGGTAGTATCACATACATCCCAAGGCTTCCCTTTCCGTAGGGCATCTTAATGGCTTGGTAATTATCGCCTTCCCCATAATGGATAGTTGTGTTTTTTTCCATAAAGGGAATGCTGTTCTTCTTATCGTTTGATACTTGAAATTCACGTTTTTCCGTCTTATTTTCATCAAAAGGTTCGGACCAATCACCTTTAAAATAAATCGCATTTAACAGAACCATCTTAACGTTAGGGTCAATTGGTGAAGTTAACAGTTCCTTGATCATCCCTTCGGTTTCGTCATCCACCCACTCATTTACTTCCTCTACCACTTCAGGCTTGGAAAGGGTGCGTTCAAAAACCTCAGAGTCAAAAGATTCTCTATTCGTTTCTATGAATTCATCTTTTACCGAAAACTCCTTTTCAATCCATATAGAGTTTCCTACGTTTATCTTGGCATCTTCTAATTGAGTGAGATATCTAATGTAATGTTTATAGCTCTCAGCTACTTCATCCTTATCCATCCCTTCATACCCTAGGACCTCATTCATTTCCTCTTCGGTACCACCTTCTGACCCTTGGTAGGTCATCGATAAAGCTGTTGAAATACTGAATGGTGATATGAACGTGCTCTGACTCTGATCTTCTGCCGATAATTCTCGAAAAATTTCCCAAGAAAAATCCGTATTCCCTTCGATCAACGAATCATCTATTTTCTTATGATCGAACGATTCACCTGAATTAAATATAGAGTTACCTTCGTCACCGCACGCTGTCAATAAAGAACAGAATAGCGCCAGAGCAATCCACTTTACCTTCATCAATTACTCCCCCTTACCAATTAGTCGAGTCTAATAGTAAGAAGTTACAAATGAAGATAAATAATCATTTCATTATTCTGCAACTTGATATTTACGGTGATAAATCTTTTCCCCTTTAGTCTCTACTAACACTGTATCTACTATTTCACGTTCGACTAAGTACTCGAGTAATATAGATAAGTCTAAATTATAATGATGGATCTCAGGGTGAATCTTCAACTCCCCGAATGTCCATGGCTCATCTTTTTCTCTCATAATAGAAAGTAAATGTTCTGCACCTTGTTCTGCTCGTGAGTGAATAGCGAAATCGCTGGCTAACAACATCAATTGGATACGTTTGTCAGGTTCTTCATCGCTCTCCATTAATTCTTCATACAACTTGTACACTTCCGGGTCTATTTTTCTCACTTGATTCCACAGAGTTATTTCCGGGTGGAATCCACGCTCTAACACTGCTACACGTGCTAAATAATGCAACGATCGCACCATAAGGCTATTTGCATCTAGATAATGTTTAGCTTCATATAGCTCACGACATTCACGGTAGGCTCGTACCAATTTGGCGAACTCGATCACTTTCCTTAGTTGGCGTGTACTTTCCGGAAATATACGTAGTTGATCTTTAAGGTTGGCAACGTATTCGTTTCTATCAAAGATGACTGATCCATTCGTAAGCCAATCAATCACCTTCCGGTAACCACTCGTATCGATCCACTCGTTCAATAATCTTTCATCTACGATGTGCATCGCAGCTGTTCGACCTTCAAATTCGTAATGCTTCACGTACCATTCATCTTTTGCCTCACGGGCAATGATTAATAAGATGACATCAAAGTTATCTGTAACGGGACTGTTTTCATGAATTTTTTCTACTAATAGAACACCTAATGTATTTTTTTGGCTAGCTTTTTCTTGATATATTGGACGTAATAAATTTTCCATCGCGATAACCTCCTATGACTCCTATAAGATAATTCGACACCACTGCGAAAATTCCTTTTTTATTCACATACATCATTAATAAAATATGCTATACTTCCATTGATAGTTCAAGGAGGTTTATAGAATGGCTCTAAAATATTCGAATAAAATCAACAAAATTCGTACCGTCGCGCTTTCACTTGTCTTTGTCGGTATGATTATTATGTATATTGGACTTATTTTCAAAAATATTGAGTGGTTGATGGTGACACTGATGATTCTTGGAATTATCGCCATCGGTTTGAGTACGGCTATTTACTTTTGGATCGGCTTATTATCGACCAAAGCTGTACCTATTGTATGCCCAGAATGTGAGAAACCGACTAAGATGCTCGGCCGAGTAGATGCGTGTATGCATTGTAAACAGCCATTGACATTAGATCGCAACTTAGAAGGCGAAGAATTTGATGAAAAATATAACTCCAGTAAGTACTGGAAGGAACAAGAGAAGAAAAGCGAATAGACGTATGAATCCCAGCCTACGATAAAGGCTGGGATTTTTTTATCTATACTTAACGACCAGGGCACCAATACCACTGACCCAAAAAACAATAAAGACATAAGATGTTGAAACTGCATCTATCTCAAGAAACATAAAAGCTCCTAATGTCCATTAAAAAATCGCCTAACACAATGTAGGCGATTAAAAGGTTACATTCAATTAGTGTTGGGTTTCTTTTTGGCAGTCTTCACAAGTACCATACACTTCCATGCGGTGGCGACTTACATTGAAACCAGTCACCTGCTCGGCTAGTTGTTCCACTTCATCCAACGATGGATAGTGAAAGTCGACGATTTTGCCACATGAATCACAAATAATATGGTAATGTTCCGCTGTGTTGCAATCAAATCGGCTCGAAGCATCTCCATATGTCAGCTCTCGTACGAGGCCGATATCCAAAAAGACACGCAGATTATTATAAACAGTCGCGACACTCATGTTAGGGAACTTCCCTTCAAGTGCCTTGTAAATATCATCTGCAGTTGGATGGTTCATCGTTTCCATAAGATACTCAAGCACGGCATGACGTTGAGGTGTTATTCTTACTCCTGAACTCTTTAAAGTTGTTAATGCTTCTTGTAATCGTTGCTCAGACACCGTCATGCACCTCTCTTTCAAAATAATAATATTCTTAAATTAGAATTCTTATAATTAGTTTATATCCTCAAACTGGTTTTTGTCAATTTATATGGTCATTTACAACCATTTATACCAATGATCGCACAATAAACTATACATCTGTATTAAGCGGCAACTCTTCGCCACCAGCTTTTTGATTCACGTATCGTGCTGCAACGAATAGATAATCCGATAAACGGTTCAAGTAAGAGACGACCAAATCGATCTCCACTTCTTCTGTTTCGCGAAGTGCTACAGCTGTACGTTCTGCGCGTCGAACGATTGTCCTTGCTACGTGTAATGCTGCTGCGCTTGGGTGACCGGATGGCAAGATAAAATTCTTCAATTCAGCTAACTCTTCATCCCATGCATCGATCTGTTTCTCAAGCTCTTCAATATGTTCCTTTTTCAACTTCCACATCACTTCTTTGTCTGCAGGAGTAGCCAGTTCAGCCCCTACGTGAAAAAGAATCGTCTGAACACGATGCAAGGATTCCACGACTTGATCTTTTCCTTCGAAAGAGACATCAGCTAAATGGCTTCTTCCCATTCCGACCATGGAGTTCGCTTCATCACATGTACCATATGCCTCCACACGTAAATCGTGCTTCTTCACTCGCTGTCCATAGATCAACGAGGTCGTACCTTTATCGCCTGAGCGTGTATAAATTCTCATTATTAGTACCCCCTCTTAGGATCGATTACATTGACTGACAATGGTTTATCCGCTTCAAAATCTTTTAAGTTTTCTTCAAAAATTTCAAACGCACGTTCCTGGTACAGTCTCGAAATTCCAGAGAGATGTGGCGTAATCGTACAATTCTCTAAATCCCAAAGCGGGCTAGCAGAGTCAAGGGGTTCTTCTTCAACCACATCTAACACAGCATGGCCTAGCTGTTGATCCTTCAAAGCTTGAATCATCGTTCCTTGATCAACTGTCTTTCCTCTACCCATATTCAAGAAAATCGCATCTTTTTTCATTGCACTGAATTCTTCTTTTCCAAAAAATTCATCTGTATCATTTGTGTGAGGAAGAACAGCGACCACAAAATCCGCTTCCTTCAAGTAGTCATGCAAACGATCATTCTTTGCACATTCATCAAAGTGATCTTTCGAACGGCCACTATGAGAAACGCCGATCGTTTTCATGCGAAACGCTTTTGCTAAACGAGCTACTTCTTGCCCGATTGCTCCAGTGCCGACCACTAGCATCGTCTTCCCTGTGATTTCTTCCATTTTCACACGTTTATCCCAACTATGTGCTTTCTCAAGCTCGTGCAAATCCTTCGCTTTACGGCTCTCTTGTAGGATCATTGAAATCGCATACTCCGACATCGGAATAGCATGAATCCCTCGGGCATTCGTTACCTGGATGCCCTTTTCGTCTATTTTTTCAAAAGGCATTTCATCAAGACCTGCTGAAATGACCATGATCCACTTCAAATTGTCGGCAGGTTCCAAATGCTCAGCAAGCAAATCTTCTCCGTATGTAATCAAGACATCTGCCTCTTTCAAAACTGGCTCAGCCTCTTGAATGGATTCTTTCCATTGAAAAGAAACATTCGGAAACTTCTTCTCCATGTCTTCTTTGATTTTCGTTTTAACTTTACAACTTGTCACTACTAACACTTTTTGACACTCCTCTATACATACAAACTGACCAACCCTAGTCGATTGGCCAGATTGTTTTTTAATCTAGATTTTCTTCAATGAACTCAAGAGCTTCATTCACGTGATCCTTCACGCGAACTTTACGCCACTCTTTCACTAAGTTTCCATCTTTATCGATGATGAAAGTCGAGCGCTCGATTCCATCATATTCTTTACCAAAATTCTTTTTCAGTTTCCATACATCATATTTCTCAGCTACGTGATGGTCTTCGTCTGCTAATAATAGAAATGGTAGATCGTGTTTATCAATGAATTTTTCGTGGCGTGCTATTGGGTCTGTACTTACACCCAAAATAACTGCGTTCAAATCCTCGAATTTTTTATGATTATCACGGAAATCACATGCTTCCGTCGTGCACCCAGGTGTCATATCTTTCGGGTAAAAATACAATACAACATGTTTACCTTCAAAATCAGAAAGACTTACATCTTTCCCATTACTTGCTGGTAACGTAAAGTCAGGAGCTTGCTTTCCTACTTCGATAGCCATCAAGAATTCCTCCTTTTATAGGTCATATCCATAGATTATCGAACTATCGACCTGCTGACAAATCATATTATCTAAAAAGCTTATATAAAAATGCTGCAGGAAGCAAGTATCCGATGAATGCCTCCATTAGAGCTATGACACGCCCTATTCCCACTGGAGTGATGTCCCCATACCCTACCGTCATCAAGGTCACTCCACTAAAATAAATAGCGTGAAAAAATTTCTCAAACGAATCTCCTGCTTGCAAGGGCGCATCATCAAGAAGTACGACCCCCATTTCGGCTAATAAAAAATATACCAACGCGAAACCGAGCATTAATATAAAATACATGGCGAAAAACGCGCTGAATAATTCTTTTGAAAAAGAACCTCGCACGTCATGAAAGTTTTTCAAGAATATATGAAAGCTATGAATCAGTATGACAATCACTAACACAAGGAAAAACTCATTCATCCAACCACTCTCTCCTTAGAGCCCTTCGCTTCATCATATGTACAAGACGTCTCGTACATGTAAAAATAGAAGGGGATAAGAAAAAATTTTGGAGGCATTCGAATGAACAGAAAACAATCGGAACAATTATATGAAGAAGCTAAAGAGCATATTTTAGGAGGAGTCAACTCTCCATCGCGTGCATATAAAGGTGTTGGAGGCGGTACACCTGTCTTTATGGAAAAAGCTAAAGGGTCCCACTTTTGGGATGTTGACGGCAATGAATACATCGATTACCTCGGAGCTTATGGCCCAATTATCACGGGGCATGCTCATCCACATATCGCTAAAGCCATCAGCCAGGCAGCATATGATGGCGTGCTTTATGGAACTCCAACCAAGTACGAGAACCGTTTCGCGGAGATGCTGAAGAATGCTATACCATCATTAGAAAAAGTCCGCTTTGTCAACTCAGGAACTGAAGCTGTTATGACAACCATCCGAGTAGCGCGTGCCTATACGAAAAGGTCAAAAATCATCAAGTTTGCAGGGTGCTATCACGGACACTCAGACCTGGTACTAGTTGCAGCAGGTTCAGGGCCGTCCACACTCGGCACTCCCGATTCAGCAGGTGTTCCGCCTAGTATCGCTCAAGAAGTGATCACCGTTCCTTTCAATGAAATTGAACCTTTTAAAGAAGCATTGGAAAAATTCGGTGATGAGGTAGCAGGGGTTTTAGTCGAGCCGATAGTAGGTAATTTCGGTATCGTCGAACCAGAGCCAGGATTCCTCGAACAGGTAAAAGAGCTGACTCACGACAATGGAAGTCTCTTGATTTTCGATGAAGTCATCACAGCATTCCGCTTCCACTACGGAAGTGCACAGGAGATAACTGGGGTTCAAGCTGATATGACTGCACTAGGAAAAATCATTGGTGGTGGCTTACCGATTGGTGCTTACGGAGGCCGCGTAGATATTATGGAACAAGTCGCACCGCTAGGCCCTGCTTATCAAGCAGGCACAATGGCAGGAAACCCAGCTTCAATGGCTTCAGGCATCGCTTGTTTAGAAGTCTTGCAGGAAGATGGAGTTTACGATGAAATGGACCGATTAGGAAAAATGCTTGAAGAAGGAATCCTCGAACGTGCAGAAACTCATGGAGTTCAAATCACGATTAATCGACTGAAGGGTGCATTCACTGTCTATTTCACTGATGAGAAAATAAAAAATTACGATCAGGCTGACCGAACGAATGGCGATCAATTCGCTGATTTTTTTCACCTGATGCTCGACCAAGGGATTAATCTAGCACCTTCTAAATTCGAAGCTTGGTTCTTGACGACAGCTCATACAGATGAGGATATCCGTAAAACCCTGAACGCTGTCGATGTAGCTTTCAGTAAAATGAAAAAAGCTTAAATTTTTTTCTGAAATCATCTTGTCATTTAATTCATTTATGCTAAAATATAAATAATTCAGAATATTTTGGATTACCCCTTATCGAAGGAACATGATGTTATGAAACTCCCTTCCTTTCTGGAACTTCCAGACGAAGCTTTTGCCTCTTTGGCAAAAGCTTATTTTTTTATATACACCGCAAAAAAATGATTCACTTACGATTGGAAATAACAAAAATAGAGCGAAGATCCTCCCGAAAACCTTTTAAATTGGAAGAAAAAGTTTGTACAACCTCTCATGTTGGGTATTATGTAACGTATACTTACTAGAGAAATATAGAAAAGGTAGGTCAACTATATGAAAGTCGGAGCTAGAGCCTTAAAAACAGGTGTATCCACAGCGATCGCCTTATATGTAGCAAGTTATTTCGGATTCGATGCAGGTTTATTCGCAGCAGCGATTGCAGCTGTTTCGTCCATCCAGCCATCCATCTATCGTTCATATCAGATGATCATCGAGCAGTTGCAGGCCAATTTTATCGGTGCTGGTATCGCAGTCTTACTCGTACTTACAGTCGGAAACGACCCTTTCTTATTAGGTGTAGGAATCATTTTATCTATAGGAACTTGTATGATTTTTAAAATGAAGGAAGATACGACATTCATCGCGATCATCGCTGTCATAGCCATTATGGAATCAACCTCTATGGCCTTTATGGACTTCGCAGCGATCCGTTTCACATCCATACTGATCGGGATTGCATCTGCATTTCTTGTGAATCTCGTGTTCTTACCACCAAAATATGAAACTAGACTATTCGAAATGATCAATCATACAACAAGCGATATAATGCAGTGGATCCGTGTAACGACAAGACATTTATCTGATCAACCAGCACTAAAAAAAGAGATCAATCGTCTTGAACGTGATCTTGCACATTTAGAGCAAACCTATTTACTTTATTCAGAAGAACGTTCTTATTCTAGAAAAAAAGGATATCGACGCGCAAGAAAACTAGTTCTTTTCCGTCAATTAGTCAACACATCTCGGAAGTCTTTCCAAGTGCTACAGACATTGCATCGAATGGATTATGAGATCGGTCATATCAAAGGTGATTTGAATGAAAAAATCGTTGAAGAAGTTGATAAGACGCTTCACACGCACGAAAAACTCATCTTGATGTATTTAGGAAGGATCCGTAAAAAGACAGTTGACCCTTTAGGGAATATATCTGAACCCGATATTCCATCGTTAGTAAATCAGTTGATGGATATATACGATGAAGGGGAAAAAGACAGGTTCGTATTATTGCCGCTCGCATCAACCTTAATGGATTATCATAACGAACTGATCCATCTAAAAAAATTACTCGTCAGCTATTTGAATAGTAGAACATAAGAAGTTAAAAGCTTGTCATCTACAGGAACTTAGTCGCAAGAACTAGACATGAGGAAATTCTATTATTGCAACTAGTAGCTCACCGCTTGTGACTACGAATAACCAGAAAATCCGAACTAACTCCAATTCTATTAATAGAATTGCGAAGCTTAGTTCGGATTTTTTCTAATTCACTCTATACATCATGTTTTTTACGGATGGTTTCCTTCAAATCATCAATCTTTCCCATGTAATACTCATGATTATAGTTCAAATGTTCAGCGTCACTGTAACGAATATTTTTATAAACGTTCAATGCATCTGGTTCAACTTGGTCCTCGATGTCAAGGCGACGATGCCACTCCTCGATCGTCTCATACTGGTATCGACCTAGCTCATGTTTCGCTGCCCATTTCTCCACATCATAATAAGCTTTTCGAACTTTATTCTTAGGTGGTTTTGCTCGGTCTTTTTTCTTCCAAAATAGAGAACCTTTTGTTTTTTCCTTAGACATATCATCTTCATATTGGCCGCGTACTTGATTTCTAGTTAGACCAATTCGCTGGCGATATTTTCTATACGCTAAATATGCAATAGTAACAACGATGGCCACTACAACCCAAAACACAACTTCTGTAATCATTTCACCTGTTTGATTGCCAGAATTTTTATCAAACTCCATTGTACCTTGTTCTCCTTCAAGGCCTTCCCCTTCATCTTCAAGCTCAGGGGCTTCTGGCTCATATGATTCAAGAAAAGCAAAGACAGGTGAAAGGGCCCAAACAATTAATCTAGCAGTGCCAAACAGCACATACTGGACGCCCCACTTCACATAAGGAAAAAGGATATATAACAGATACGTAGAAGCTAAGATTGCGACACCGCTTAGACCGACAATACTTATTTTTTTGCCTATTGATTGGTTCAAGGTTTGCGCGTCTCTTAGGTAGAAATAGACCATTCTCCCTAAGATGAAAAAGACTAATTGAGCTAAGAACACGATCACGAAATAGATAGCGAACCCTTCTGAGGGACTCATCGCGAAGAAGTAGGCGACAATTGATCCGAAAAAGGTAAGGGTAAGCACCATCTCTTCATTCTCAAGATCTGCTTTCACCATGCGGTTCTCCATGCGGATCGTCAAGAATATTGCCATGATTAAAGCATAAACCCAATAGAATCCGAGAAAGATCGCTAAGAAAAAGATGATCGGTGCAGCCCCGTAAATGAGTGTTGGCACCCCAAATTTATTTAAGATAATCGCGAGTAAAGACGCAACTGCTGCAATTATTAAAAACTCTACTAACGGAGGCCACTGTCCGGTGCCCACAAAGGAAAAAGAAACGATCAACCACAGTGGAAACAGCTCCAAAGCATACTGGAACCACCTTAGATAGTGAAGGGAATAATCAACCATGTATCTTCACCTCCACTTCCTGGCCTTTCGATAATTTGCCAGGGGTTAAATAATATACTTCTGATCCTTTATTAGCCACTTGAGATAAGTATTTCTGTTGGCGATCATCTATCGGACCAACATGAATCGTGTAAGCTGATGGTGCTTCATGTTTCCATATAAAATGTAACAACTTTTCATAAGGAGTTGAGAACGTGAAAAGGTTCATCCTTGCCATCAACTCGAGTGTCCGTTTGTAATGCTTTTCTCCTTGCCCTTCTTGTTGATGAACGAAAGGAATTTGATTGATCGCAGGTATATTCACGAACACACTATAAGGGATGTTATGTTTTGACGCGAATCTAGCCATATAGGCGACATTTTCAAGAAGTTCTTCGATATTATCAGGCGCAAGATAATGGCTGCTTGACCGAACATTGATAATGAATCGCCAAGAAATCTGGCTCGATTTTTCGAATACTTTGGTCTGAAGCTCGCCTTCTTTTGCAGAAGCTTTCCAGTGGATCTTATTGAAACCATCTCCAGGTTGGTATTCTCTCGTCCCTACTGGCAACGACTGATTATCGAACAGTGAATGGCGCGCTCGATGATGTCCCATACGCTTAGGCGACAACAGTTCGATATTAGGAACGGTTGATTTTTTTGGATAAACGACTACTTCCTGGGCGAAATTGACTTTCGAAGTCAAGTATACATCTCCAAAACCGAAAATTTTCGGTATCCTAAGCTCAAGTGTCCTAATTCGTGCAACCCCACGTTTACTAGCTTCAAAAGGGAAACGGAATGTCCTTTTTTCCCAGAACATCAAGTTGAAAGGTCGATCAACAAATGACGCGAATCTCCGCTTCTGGTGCTGTCCATCTTTTAATAAAACGACATCATCCATTTCCAATACCAATAGTCCATTAAGTATAGGCAAGATCCCCTTCTGTTCAATCGTCACCTCTACATATCCATCATCACCTTGATGTGTTCTGATGACTGGACGTTTAAACGAGAAGGTTAGATAGTCATCAATATGTTTCTCGTAAAAGACGTTCAACACATAAACAATGGAGACTAATAATGCAAGAAAAACTAAAATATAAACATATTGAAGCGCTACGAAAAAGCTTACGAATAGGATAACCGTTCCGATGACAACGAAAATTTGAAGCGTGTTATTTTCTTGCACGGATTTTCGAAACATCATTTTTTCGCAACCCCATACTCAGCAGGAACCTCAACCTCTTCCAATATTTCTTCAAGTACTTCTGTCTGATTCATAATTGTTGAACCGTCAAGACTCAACACTAAACGATGAGAAAGTACATATGGAGCCACCTTCTTCAAATCCTCTGGTGTTACGAAATTTCGTCCTTCTATCGCCGCATTCCCCTGCGCTGCACGCATGAATGCTAACGTACCACGTGGGCTGATTCCAACATCTACGTATTGGTGGTTACGAGTGGCATGAACGATATGTAACAAGTAAGTTTGAACCACTTCTGATATTTCAATTTGTTTCACTTCTTCTTGTAAACTTTTCAACTCGTCTTTCGTGAAAATAGATGTCAATTTTTCCAACGGTCGTTCCGTCTTATAGGACCTCATCATCCTCTGCTCATCATCAAATGACGGATAACCCAAATCCAACTTCATGAAAAAACGATCCATCTGAGCTTCAGGAAGATCGAACGTCCCTTGCTGAGATTCAATCGGGTTTTGAGTAGCGATTACGATGAATGGTTGAGGGATTTCGACAGTTTCCCCATCGATAGTGATCTGTTGCTCCTCCATCACCTCAAGTAACGATGACTGTGTCCTTGGTGTCGCGCGGTTGATTTCATCAGCCAACAAGACATTCGTAACAACTGGCCCCACACGAAGCTCGAACTGTTGCTCTTTCGGATTAAAAAATTGCACACCTGTTACGTCTGATGGCAGCACATCCGGTGTGAATTGGATTCGCTGAAACTTTCCTTCTATGGAGCGTGCGATCGATTTAGCGAGCATCGTCTTACCCGTTCCTGGAACACTTTCTAAAAGCACATGCCCTTGATTCATCAAAGCGTTCATCAGTAATTCGACCGCTTCCCCTTTCCCCATAATTACTTGACCGATTTGATCTTTCATTTTCTGTACTTGTTGTTCAATTGTCATTTGAAAAATCCCCCTGCTCCCTCAGAAAATAATCTCTATTCTGAAAATTCACATGATACAATCTCCTCCGATTGTACCAAAAAATTTCATTCTTATGTCGAAATACGAACATAATTGGTAAAAAGTTTCAAATTAAGAGGAAATTATATGGAAAAAATGATTACTCGATTAATTTAAAATTCTAATTCAACTTACTACCCTAAGTTAAAGGTGCTTGCAATAAGCCAGATATTCAAGAGCATCAGAAGAAGTACAATTCTTTTCTCGGTAGGGGAACCTGTACGGAAAGTCACCAAGAAACGAAAGGATTTACGCAAGATCGGATAAAAAAGTGGGACCCCGCGCTTCGTAATGAAATCACCGAAAATATGAGAAGCCACCCCTAATATAAGTCCAACTTGCAGATAAAATGGGACGGTAACCCAAGCTTCCATCAGCCCCAGATATATAATTAAGATTCCAATGAAGGCTAGCGAATGCGTCCATGTACGATGTGTGCTCGCCACCAAGAAAATAGGTACAGCGAGGAGCAACACAAAAGTAAGCTCTGCTTCAACAAAATTCCAAATCCAATCGGGCTTCTGCCAATAAATAATTACAAAAGCCAAAAAGAGAATTCCAATACTACTATATAGCCAACGCCCGATTTTACTTGTCGGAGAATCCATGTCGGGTAATAGTGCTCCTAACAGAACAATTCCTAAGAAGAAAATCCACTCCGTCCAGCCATCTATTGATAAAGGGAGTAGGTGGGAAAAAGTGATTGCCGCAATCCCCCAAGTCAATCCCATCGCTTGATGTCCACTTGCCATCATGTTCGTCACGTCCTTTTAGTCGTTTGTGGTGAAGAAGTTTGTGTGTTTTACATGAAATACATTAAGTATTAAATTAATGTCAAAATAGATTTACGAAGCTCCAAAGACGGCGACGCCCTAGGGAAATAGCACGTGCCGAAAATCATCCTAAACGACTCCGATCGTTTAGAAAAGTTGAGGTAGTGCCCTAGGCAAGCGTCCGTCTAAAAGAGAATCGTCAGAATCAAAACAAAATTAAGTTCCTAACTAAAAAATCCAGTCCCCCTCAACGGAGAACTGGATATCTTTTTAAAATTTATTGTGCAAATCGAAACTTCAAGCGTTCAAAACGCTTAAAGAATAGCTGAACTAAAGGTCCGATCGCAAAAGCCACAATAACCGTTCCAATACCAATTGGACCACCAATGAAAAATGCGAGAATCAAAATGGCAACCTCAATTGATGATTTCGAAACAGCCAAGCTCCAATTCGTTCGATAATGAACAGCCATCATCAGATTATCAATCGGATTTCGAGCGAAGTTAAGTTGCAAATACATACCAATCCCGGCACTCATGCAAACGACACCAAGCCCAAGCAGCGAAATTCTAGAAGTCATTGCAGTCACTTCGACGCCGCTAAATACGATTAATAACCAGAAATCAATGAATACACCTATTAAAAAGATAGTCAGCACCGCTGAATAATCCAGTTTATTTTTTAACAGAAAACTATTTAAGAAAATCAAAATGATCCCTACGATAAAGATCCAAGCTCCTACTGTTAGACCAAACAATTCAAACAAACCTACGAATAGAGCATCCCATGCCCCAGTTCCTAAGCCTGATAAAATAAGCATTGTTACGCCAAATGCCAAAACGACCATTCCTAATATGTAAAATATGATAGAAAATATTAATTCCTTGCTCATTGCTACACCTTCTTTCAAGTCAACTAAAATATCGTACCACATATTAATTCGATCCGATATATAAAAATAAAAATGTCACAGGCTGTTCACGACCCGTGACATTTCAATAGTTAATTCATAATTGGCTTTGATTTTTCTGGTTCATCCGAATCCAAAGCTTGTACCTGGAACAATCGGTGATAGGAACCTTTCTTCCTCATCAACTCTTCATGTGTTCCTTCTTCCTCGATCTGGCCTTTGGTCATCAATACGATCCGGTCGGCGTGTGTAATCGTAGAGAGGCGGTGAGCCACTACAAATGTGGTTCGGTTATGAGCTAATTTGTCCATCGCTTCTTGGATTAAATGCTCACTCTCAAGATCAAGTGCAGAAGTCGCCTCATCTAAAATCAACAGCGGTGGATTTTTCAAAAAGACTCGTGCTATTGCGACACGCTGCTTTTGACCACCAGAAAGCTTGACCCCTCTTTCACCTACTAATGTGTCGTATCCATTCGGAAATTCAGTGATGAAATCATGAGCATTAGCCGCTTTCGCCGCTTCAATCACTTCTTCATCCGTCGCATCTGGTTTCCCCATTCGGATGTTCATGGCAACGGAATCACTGAACAAAATATTATCCTGTAGTACCATTCCGACTTTATCGCGAAGGGAACGAGCTTGGACGTCACGTATATCTTTTCCATCAATTTTTATCCTTCCCTCGACCACATCATAGAAGCGAGGAATTAAACTGACAAGTGTTGATTTACCTCCACCACTCATACCTACTAAGGCCACTGTTTCGCCTTTTGGAATTGATAAATTGATATTCTTGAGCACCATTTCTTCATCTTCGTCATAATTAAAGGATACATTTTCAAAAGATACATCTCCATGCACTTTCTCCATCTTCTTCGCATTTGGTTTATCCACGATATCATATTTTTCGTCCATAAACTCAAAAACTCTGTCCATAGATGCATGTGACTGAGTTAGCTGAGTCGAGGCGTTCACAAGACGACGAAGCGGGTTATAGACAAGACTCATATAGCCAGTGAATGCAGCAAGCGTACCGACAGTAATGGAACCACTTACCGCTAGATAACCACCCAGGGCTATGACTATTAGAGGAGCGACATCTGTGATCGTATGAGTGACTGCGTATGACTTAGCATTCCAAGTAGCAAAATCAATGGCACGATTAAGATAATTTCCATTCCTATCGTTGAATTCATCCTGGGCGTGATCTTCAAGTGCGAAGCCACGAACAACAGGCATCCCTTGTACCCTTTCGTGCAAATGTCCTTGAACTTCAGCAAGAGATTGTGAACGTTTTTGTGTCAAACTTCTTAATCTGGAGTAAAAAAACTTCACTGAAAATCCAAAAACAGGGAATAATATAATGGCTGCCAACGTCAGTAAAGGATCCATATTCAACATGATCACAATAGCGATAACAATGGTAAACATGTCTAACCAAATATTCATCAACCCAGTAACGACGAACGTTTTCGTCTGTTCTACGTCATGAATAACACGTGAAATGATTTCACCTGTTTTCGATTTTGAATAAAATTTCAAGCTCAGCTTCTGAATATGATCAAACATCTTATCTCGGAGATCATATAAGATTTGACTACTCACTTTCTGAGCGAGATATTGTCTGTAATATTCAACTGGAGGCCGGGCAATTAAGAAAAGAAAGAAAGCCCCACCCATCAGCCATGCTAACTCTGTTAATTTCTCCGCTTGCGTCATATCCGTCGGTTCAATGATGTCATCTATGACATATTTGACAATCAAGGGCATCAACAACGGAATACCGAATTTTAATATACCTATTAAAATCGTCAATGCTATTTTCCATTTATAAGGTTTAACAAACTCTAAATAACGTTTAATACTGTACAAATATTCACCAACTCTCTGTTTGAGCCCTCATACTCTGATGCAACTCACTAATAAATGACCCAATTCACGTATTGAATTAGGTTTTTCTTCTGTTTTCTGCTAATTCACATTAAACATGCAAAAACCTGTTGAGCTTAGTCAACAGGAATCAATTACTTACTTACTCCATTGTGGGAACGATAAGTAATGCTCGTACCATTTGTCTACGAAGTCTGCGGCGAATGGTCCCTTTCTCTGTTGGACCCATCTCTCTAAAGTACCTAATTGTTTACGCAAGATTTTCTGTAAAACATCTGGGTAATTCATCTGCTGTCGATGAAGATCGAATTCATCTTCGTCTAAAATTTTGTATGACATATCAGGAAAAACTTTAATATCCAAGTCATAATCTATATATTTCAATGCATCTTCATCAATAATGAAAGGTGAGCTGATATTACAATAATAATGTACACCATCATTACGTACCATACAGATGACATTGAACCAATGATTCGTTGTAAAATATGTGATCGCAGGTTCTCTGGTTCGCCATGTCCGGCCGTCACTTTCGCTAACTAGGACCCGATCATTCGCTCCGATCATCAAATTCGATTTACTTTTCAATACCAGTGTCTCATCCCAAACTCGGTGGATTTGTCCATTATGTTTATAGCTTTGAATTTGGATAGAGTCACCAGCTGCTGGAATCAACATGTATTAACCTACTTTCTTCGCGCTTAATTGCGTAAAATCATTGTATCACACTGTTTCTTATGTATCGATTGAAGTGACTGAAATTGTACTTATGAGTAATGCAAAATTTTTAAGTCAAAATTTATTTAGAAAAAGCACTCCACATTAACATGGAGTGCTTTGACTAAATAGCTCAACTACTGTTGAGGTTTTTGTTGTTGGTTCTTTTTCTGCTCAGCTTGTTGGTTACGACGCTTTACTTCCTGAGCATTTGTTTCTTGTGCAAATTCTTGACCATACTCTTGTGGTTGCTGGCCTTGTTGGTTTTGCTGTTTCACTTTTTGTACATTTGTTCCAGCAGCAGTTTCATTTGGCTGACGTTGGTTTTTGTTTTTAGCCATCTGATATCACCTCCGCAATGATTAATTTGTCCAAAAAAAGCGAAGGCTATCCCGAAAAGCCATTACCAAATAAATCCTAAACTTGAGCATCGATTTGCTTGAGAATTTTCAACTGGACATTAGGCAAAGGATAATCAGCTAATTCTTCACGACTAACAAATTTCCCTTTTTGCATCCGATTTAAATCCGCCTGATCTTTAACCATACAAAACATCACATCAACTTCCCAAATCAAATGGGAAAAGATATGCTTCACTTTTTCGCCATGGCGTATGGCATCAATTTCAATGCCATATTCCTTTTCAAACCATCGAAGCATTCCATCTTCACTAACTTCAGAAAGATCGGCTAAAGGAAATTCCCACATGCCTGCAAGCAGCCCTTGACTGGCTCTTTGCTGAATAAAAAATTCATCCGCTTCATTTTTTACAACTATAGCAGTATAATTCGCTTTCTTCTGCTTCTTGTTTTTCGTTTTTACAGGAAGTTCTGTCTGGATACCTAGCTCATAAGCCATGCAATGTTTCTGCACAGGACATTCTTCACATTTAGGGTTTGTTGGGTTACAAATGAGCGCACCAAGTTCCATCAACCCTTGATTGAATGATGAAGGATCTTCTGTTGAAATAACTTCTGAAACAACATCTTCGAATAAAGATTTTGTCTTTGCCTTTGCTATATCAGCGTCAATATGTAACACTCGAGACATCACGCGCATAACATTTCCGTCGACAGCTGGTTCTGGTTGATCAAAAGCAATACTCAGAATCGCACCTTGCGTATATGGACCGACACCTTTTAGTTTCTTCAGTTCTTTCTTTTCACTAGGAATTTTACCGTCATAATTTGCGACTACTTCCTTGACCGCTGTATGTAAATTACGAGCTCTTGAATAATAACCTAAGCCTTCCCAAGACTTCAATACGTCCTGTTCGGCGGCTTCTGATAAATCTTGAACGGTCGGATAACGAGCCATAAATTGGTTAAAATAGGGAATAACCGTGTCTACTCGTGTTTGTTGAAGCATAATTTCTGAAACCCAGACACGATAAGGATCTTGATTTTCACGCCAAGGTAACTCACGTTTGATTTGCTGATACCACTCAATTAAATCTCTTTGGAATGCTTGGCTATCAAATAAAACGGGTATAGAATATGAAGACTTTTTTTCCATGATTATCACCTAACTTTTCTACTTACAATATATAAAGGAGGAGCAACTATTGGATACTGCTACCCATATTACCATGGGAGTCGCAATTAGTGGGTTATCTACATTAGATCCTGCTGTTCAACAAGACCCAGCGTTGTTTCAGGCAGTATTTATTGGTGCTATCGTTGGCTCACACGCTCCTGATTTCGATACATTTTTCAAATTGAAAGATAACGCAACTTATATAAGGCACCATAGAGGTAGCTCACATTCTCCATTGGCTGTTTTGATATGGAGTTTTATCGTTTCCCTGCCTATTTTCGCATTTTTCAGCGATGTTAGTTATCTTCATTTGTGGCTTTGGGTGTTGCTTGCAGTATGTCTGCATGTGTTTGTCGATATTTTCAACGCATATGGGACTCAAGCTTTAAAGCCTTTCACGCATAAATGGATCGCCATTGGCTTTATAAGTACATTCGATCCATACATTTTCTTTCTACTTGTAGTCGGTATTTTGGCTTGGTTACTTGGCGCAGCACCAGCATACACATTTTTAACTATTTTCTTCATCCTGTTCCTATATTATATAAAAAGATATTTGGACAAGCGAGAAATGGTGAAGATTCTTAATGAATACTTCGACGATGTTGAAAAGGTCGTCACACAACCGACGATCCGCCATAACATTTGGCGAATTGCGATCGTGACAAAAAAAGAATTTTATGTAGCTGTATATGATCATGGCCACATTGACATCAAGGACACATTTTTAAGAAGAGAATTACCAGATACGACCGAGATGAACGCAGCATTACAAGATAAAAATGTGCAAGCATTCTTGAACTTTTCCCCTGTTTACCGATACGAAATCGATCGATATGATGATTACACGGAAGTCCGTTTCATCGACTTGAGGTATAGATCACAAGGCCACTACCCATTCGTGGCAGTCGTAACGTTAGATAAGTTTTATAATATCATTACTTCTTACACCGGCTGGGTATATTCAGAAGGTAAACTACAGAAAAAATTAGAATCCTCAGAAGAAAATGCCTGATCTTTGACGATCAGGCATTGATTTTATTTATTGGACTTTTTTTGCTAAAACACCGATTGGAACTGCCTCTAGATCTTCACTTAATACCTTGCCTTCATAATTTTCACGACGTCCCCATACGAAGACACCTCGCAAATAGTCGACGGCGAATAACTCCCCAGGGGCACCTTCGATTTCGTAGACTTCCCCACCTGAAAATTGTGAGGGGTCCAGCATATACGATTTAGCCATGATCATTTTCCGCTGATAAACAGCGTATTCATTAACCATCCCCATCTGCTCGGCCTTACGGGCTTTCTCAGTCAATTCAGCGATTTCCTCCCGTAATTCTTCAACTGTATAATTACTATATCTTCGTTCCATTGTCTGTCCCCTTTCGTACATCCATTTTACATCGTACCAAATTTCTTAGACAATATAAACGAAGAACAAAGTTTAGCCATTGGAGGAATACACCATGAAACAAGCATTAATAACAGGTGCGGGAACTGGTTTAGGTCGTGCACTTGCTTTAGAGTACACTAAGGATTACGATCTCACGTATTTAGTCGGTCGAAGAAAACAACCGTTAGAAGAGACGAAACAGTTAATCGACGAACAAGGTGGAAAAGCTGAAGTTGTTGTTTGCGACATAACGAATCGCCAGGAGATTGAACAACTTACACAATCAGTCGGCTTTATCGAACTACTCATCAATAATGCAGGCATCGGACATTTCGGCTCATTTGAAGACCTATCCAAAGACCAAATCGACGATATGATCCGCCTGAATGTCACTGCTACTATCGATGTGACCCAATCATTTATTAAAAAACTGTTGGCATCTCAAGGAAAAATACTGAATGTCATTTCTACTGCAGGACTTCGCGGCAAGGTGAGCGAAACAGTCTATTGTGCAAGTAAATTTGCTCAACGCGGATTCACTGAAAGTTTACAGGCTGAATACGAAGGAAAACTTACAGTTTCTGGTGTTTACATGGGTGGCATGAACACGCCATTCTGGGATGAAAGCGATCATGTAACTGATCCATCAGGCTTAAAGCTTCCTGAAGATGTAGCAAAAGAAATTCATCAACAAGACGATGGGAGAAAAGAAATTCATATCTAGTCTGTAATCATAGGGGGCTGTTTTTTGAAGAATCGAATGCTATTTTTCGTAATCGCGTCATCTATATTGATTATACTTGCTTTTATTGCAATAAGCGGAGGCTTCACAAGCATTGGATCCATAGGTAACCCTAGTGCAAGTGATATATTGGGTGGCAATCCCGATGCAGACATCATCCGCTTTGATGACCTGATCTACTCGCAGCGAGATGAACTTTATGGGAGATCGATCGAAGATATTGAAAAAGGCGAAAAAGTCGGGGAAATCAAAAAGCAGACTACAACCAGCTGGTGGTTCTGGGATCTTTATGCGACAAAGCTTTCTGAAGGAACGCCGGTCTTTTTCGAAGACGGCGAAACGAGCGAAACCCCTTCTATTTTGATTGTGGAACTCGAAGGTGAAGAATTAATCTATTCCGCCTTGATTGAAGGGTAATAATGACTGCGAATGTAAAGATTTCAGACTAAAACACAAATTAATGACGCAATTAAATTAACTCAATCCAAGTTTTTAATAGTATTTAAAAATGAGCATCAGTTTCGATAACTGATGCTCTTTCCTTTTTGAAAGTGCGTTAAATTTATTTCTTCTTCAGCTAAAATCCTAATAAGAATTCTATTTTGGCGATAGCTTTTTCGAATTCCATAACTGATAAAAACCTATGATCAAGAATAAAAATGCAACTAATTCAATCAGATCAGGTATTCGATATAATAAATGTACTTGTTCCCCTATTGTGAGATCAGGGAATAATGATTTATTTCCCTCTTCCAAACCATCAATATATTGACTCATAAAAATCGGCAAGACAAAAATATAAATTATCTTATTAAATAATAATAGCGTGAAAAAAATTATACCAGCTTTAAATGAATTAGCTATACAATAGCGAAGTCCTAATATCAATAAAATGGTAAACAAAATAGTTATAATTATCTCTACCACTTTAGCTTCCCCCCCATTTAAACTTTTGCCAGTAGTCAAAAAAAAATCAGCTCCAACTGACAAGCTTAATTATGTTCACCCTCTTTATATGATTCTGTATTTTCCTCGTATTCTGTATGATGCTTGGTGTCTTCTATTGGGGTATTTCTATGAACATCAGCTTTGGTTCCCATTGTAATACTGTCATACGGTGTATAGTTGATTATTTCGTTGTCATAAGATGTATCTTCATTAGAGGATATTTTCTTCTTACTCAACATACGAAAAAGAATAAATACAATAACTACAATGATGATAAATAAATACACATACGCTAAAATTTTAATCCCCTCCATTCTATGTGATAATACTGATTGACCTTTTAAGTAACGTCATACATTCACCTTTAACTATAAGTGATCCGTATATAATTTTACCATAAAATACTAATTGACTTGTTTTCTATCATAAAAAAGCAGTTCAATTAAGGGCATACACCCAAAACTGAACTACTAGTTTTTATACCTCTTCTTCTTCTTTCTCTTCTATAAACTGTTGGATCAGGTCCCCTGGGAATCCTTTTTGAAAAAGTGATGCTTTCACGTGTTGTTTGAGTTGAAAGCCTTCATGCTTTCTTTCATGTTTTCTCCAAGCTTTCTCCCCTTGGAAACGCACTGCTTCCATCTCTTCATCTTCGTCTTTTTCAATCGAAATTTCTTCAATCGCCAGTTGGATTGAATCCATATTGAATCCTTTCTGTAGCATCGACTGTTTGGCTTGATTCAGCTGTTGATTAAAAGATTTCCTATTATTCGAGCTCATCTTTTTTTCCAATAAAGAAGTCAGCTTCTCCACTTCGATTTCTTTGCTATATCCCGCTAATGCCTCGTCGATATAGTTTTGAGGAATCTTCTTCTCCATCAACTCCCGACGTATGACATTCGGTCCTTTAGAGGAAGTGTTCATTTTAGTACGGGTGTAAGCTTCCGCAAATGCTTCGTCATCAATGAGCTTCTCGTCCTCTAACTTTTTCAATACGTGGGCGATTTCTTCTTCCTCTGCCTCTTTATCTTGCAAATAAGTTATAATTTCAGATTTCGCACGCATTCGGTAGCTTAAAAAATTCAAAGTTAGGGTATAGTACTTATAGATTGCATCCTGTTGTTGGATCGATTGAAGTTCTTCATCATTCAACTCCATACCTTTTCTAAGAGCGAACCTGATTAAAATATCCTCATGAACACCACTTGCAAATGCTTCTTCATTATTCTTTTTCACAAAAATATTGTATCGGTTTTGGTTCTTTTTCTGTTTGGTAATTCGACTGATTATCATATGAAGGGCTCCTTACTATTGTTAGGATAAGTATAGTACATAAAAAGGGGGAAATTCCATTGAAAATAGCAATTAGTGGCGGTACAGGTTTCGTTGGTGGAAAGCTCGTCAAACATTTCAAGCAACAAGGAGATGAGATTTACATTCTTACTCGCAATCCCAACAAGCACGAAAATACTGAACAAGTAAAGTATGTCGAATGGCTGACCCCTCAAAGTCATCCGGAGATGGTTGTGGATCATGTGGATGTCGGCATCAATCTTGCTGGAGAGTCCTTGAACGGAAGATGGACGGAAGAAAGAAAAAAGCGCATTCTCGATAGTAGAATCAACGCGACTCGTGAGTTTGTGCGTATTATGGGATCACTTGAAAAGAAGCCTAGTGTGTTCATCAATGCTTCCGCAGTTGGCTACTACGGAAATTCTCAAGAAATCTCTTTTACTGAAAAGACGATCATTCCTGGCAATGACTTTCTTGCTGAAGTCTGTTCACTATGGGAAAAAGAAGCGGATGAAGCGAGGGAATTAGGAATTCGAACGGTTAAAACGCGGTTCGGCCTTATTTTAGACGGAAATTACGGAGCTTTACCGAAAATCGCTCTCCCTTATAAAATGATGGCTGGCGGTCCTCTTGGAAATGGCGAACAATGGATGTCATGGGTCCACATTGATGATGTCGTGCATATGATTGATTATGCCATTCGAAATGAAGACATCGAAGGCCCGGTCAATATCACAGCACCCAATCCAAAACGTAACAAAGATTTTGGAGACACATTGAGCGATGTGCTGAATCGACCACACTGGATTCCAGCGCCTTCTTTAGCGATTAAAGGAGTGCTCGGGGAGATGAGTGATTTACTTCTAAAAGGGCAATATGTCTACCCGAAAAAACTCGAAGATCATGGCTATGGTTTCCAATATCCATCGCTACGTTCAGCTTTACAAAATATTTATAAAAAAAGTGATTAAAAACTATATTCAAACGAAATAAAATGTTGTATGATTCTCTTAGCTAGAAAGATTGGGAAGGCAAATGGTGCGCCACCGCTTGTATAGAAGCGGTTCTAGTGGGTTCGATTCCCACCCCGGATTTTTGTGAGCAATTGATAAAAATTCGAGGGTGATCGTCGTATCCCAGCCGCCTACATACCACGTAAGCGACACCCTCGCCACAGGAGGGTGTTTTTTATGTTGAAAAAAAGAGATTTGCATGATGTACCAACGTTATTCCCATTGTTAGATGATGAAGCAGTCAAACCCTATGTGCGTGAGAAAGCGGATACGATGGAAGAATACTACTTTTTCTTAAGCAAAATGATGCAACAAGAAGAAAAAGGTGAACTGATCTCTCGCACGATTACAGATGACTGGGAGCAACCCATCGGTGCAATCACACTTTATGATGTAGAAGAACAGAAAGGGTTCCTTGCTACTTGGTTAGGCAGACCTTACTTTGGCAAAGGTTATAACCAATACGCTAAAGAACAATTTTTATGGGAACTATTCGAAGAGCAATCGATCGAGGTTGTTTTCTTGAAAGTTAACTTGGATAACATCCGTTCGATGAAAGCTATGAGTAAACTATCCTATGCAACCGAAGCAAATGACATTTTTCCTCATGTTCACGAGAAAATCAACCTAGGAGAAAAAAGATATCATTTGTTCGCTATATACAAAGATGCATTCATTTTCTACATGCACGAAAAGCAGTTTGCAGCTATGGATGAATTAGAAGCATAAATGAGAACAACGAGTGCAATAGAGATTTTGCACTCGCTTTTTTATAACTTAGTGTTATCCACAATATTGTTAATAAGATTTCGTGGGATTGACCTGTCGCCTTATTTCAAGCTGTACTTGTACACATGAATGATGCATGTCCGTTGTGGATAATGTGTATAAGTGCTGTTAATAAAGGCATATCAATTTGAGTATTGTTAATAACTCTGTGTAAACATCTGTTGCCTTAACTGCTCACGTAGAGTGATTTCTTCAGAGACAGATATCCTCTTTAATTGCTTCATTTTTACCATGACCTTGTCCAGTAGATCCTCCTCAGATTTCGCTTCAACGATGACCGCTGGAATTTTTGCTATTTCAAGCTTATCCATCGTTTCATCGACTTTCCTTCTCAGCTCATCTGGATACAGCATAGCTACAAAACCAAAAGAAAGGTCGTAATAACGCACTTCGCTAGGACTTTGGTCTCCACCTTTTATAAAACTGTGAGGGTAATCAAAAATCCCACTTAATAAATCAATAATGATTCGATTTTCGATTTCATTATGATGTAGTAACAATATAGTTGAAAACATTGAAGCATCCCCTTTTGTTCTAACATTGCACATTTTTATTTATGTTGATTGTAAGGTCATCTTCAAACACTATTTCTGATATTAGAGTGCTGTGAACATTGATCGGTTTTAATATGTAAATTTATGTGAATAATTCTACTAGCTATTCAGTGAAGGAAGAGAATTGTAATTTGTCGTCACTTTTAATTATGTAAATGAAATGTGTCTTTTTAACTATACTAAAAGAACTGTATAATTACAATATATTTACATAGAAACCATTTGCACGATTAATACGTTATAATAAGTAGAGATACTAGTATGAGGGGGAAACAAAGATGGATAGTACGATGTTGCAACTATTGATTCCGGTCGTCATTTTGCAATTGGTTTTAGCAATTGTAGCCTTAGTCAACCTAATAAAAAGCGATTCAGTCAACGGGCCAAAGTGGGTATGGGCACTTATCATTCTATTAATAAATGTGATTGGACCCATCATTTACTTCATTTTCGGAAGGAGAAATTAACTATGTCTTTAGTATCAGTCAATCATTTGATAAAAGCTTATAAAGACAAGAAAGCAGTTGATGACATCAGCTTCTCTCTTAATCAAGGTAAATGTGTCGCATTGCTGGGACCTAATGGAGCAGGTAAAACTACGACACTACGAATGCTTGCTGGATTCATCAAACCGACGGATGGATCGATCACGTTTAACGAAGATTCACTTCCAAGCGATTTTAGAAAATATGTCGGCTACCTACCGCAATTTCCCGTATTCCATAACTGGATGACAGGCAAAGAGTTTCTAGTTTATGTCGGGGAGCTTTCCCATCTAAGTAAAGGCGATGCACAAAAAAGAGCAGATGAACTTTTAACGCTCGTCCATTTATCAGATGCGAAAGATCAACGGATCGGCAAATATTCTGGAGGGATGAAACAACGTCTAGGGATTGCACAAGCCTTGATTCATTCGCCAAAGCTGATCATGCTGGACGAACCAGTCTCCTCTTTGGATCCTATCGGCCGTCGCGAAGTCCTGAACTTGATGCGTGAACTGAAAAAAGATGCGACGATTCTATTTTCTACTCACATATTGAACGACGCTGAAGAAGTCAGTGAAGAAATCTTGATGCTCAATCATGGAAAAATCGTCAAGCATGGTGCAATCGAAGACATTGATGCCGTGCAAGACACGGTAACAATTTTGTTGAGTTTCTCTGACGAACCTAAATTCATCGAGGAACGATTGAAGGAAGTTGAAACAATTTTCCAAGTGACACGTGAAGACCATCACTTTGAACTTTCCGTACATGATCTAGATCTTGCAAGAAAACAAATTATCGAGATGGTTCATAAAGAAAACTGGAAACTTAATAAATTCGAGGTTGCTCGTTCGACGCTTGAGGATGTCTTTATGAAGGCGGTGCAGGAATAATGCAATGGATGGTTATATTTAAAAAAGAACTATTAGAAAACTGGAGAAATTTCAAATGGGTCTGGGTACCGATTGTGTTTATCATTTTTGCTATCATGGACCCTATTACCACCTATTATCTTCCTAGAATTATGGAGTCAGTAGGCGGAATGCCAGATGGTGCGGTTATTGATATTCCGATGCCATCGCCACCGGAAGCACTAATGATGAGTTATGGGGAAATTGGATTAATTGGTGTTTTAATCATCGTAGTCATTTCCATGGGGCTTATCTCATCTGAAATTAAAAGTGGAGTTTATGAATTGATCTTATCGAAACCTGTTCACTATTCGAACTACATAACGGCTAAATTCGCATCGATGTTTCTTCTAGTGAGTATTTCGATTGTTTTGGGAGTTGTAGCAGCCTGGTACTATGTCAATGTACTGTTCGGTGATCTTGGTTTAGTAGAAACATTGGTTAGTGTATTGTTTTACTTAGCCTATATTTTACTGCTCCTAGCTATCGTCATGTTCTTCAACACAATCTTCAAGTCACAAGGTTTAGTTGCTTTTGTATCGATCTTCGTGATTATCGTCCTGAATGTCGTAACGAATATATATAAGCATATGGCCACGTGGAGTCCAATGCTGATTTCCGACTATATCGGAGCGTATTTGTTTTCGGGACAAATGGAGACAGAGATTTGGTGGAGCACTTTGATTGCGATTGGTCTCGCTGTCGTGCTGTTGATCGCAGCAATCGGTACATTGAAAAATAAAGCAATGGAATAATTATTCAGAAAAAAAAGGGTCCACTCGTAGCTACTACGAATGGACCTTCTTTTATTCAGAGAAGACTTTTAATGTGATTTGATACGTCACTTCCTCTTCCCCATTTTGAAACTGCATATTCTCGACTGAGACAATTCTGTCGAATCCTTCAATCTCATTCAAGAACCGTTCAAAACCACGCATGCTATTAGTTACACCACTAATTTGCAATGAAAATTGTTCAAGTTCGGCAAATTCATCTGGTTCATCTTCGGAAGATTGTTGCTGTTCGATTTCCTCTTCAAAAGTATAGTTCTGAATAATTGTGCTCGTACTTGAAGCTGTTTGATCCAGCATCCTAACCAGTTCATCTTCCTTGAGCGATTCAGGAAGTTGAGCTCTGAGTCCATCCACAGGGATTGCTTCGAACTCTTCATTCTCTAAACGATCTTTTAGAGCGTCGCTTTTCCGCTCTTCGAAAGTAATACTCTCTTCTTTCTGAGCAATTACTTTTTCTTGATCTAAGATGATGAAATAGTAAACTACTGCGCTTGCTATTGCTAGGATAAACAGCCATAACGTTAAAATGATTTTATGTTTTTTATTCAAAGTCACGATCCCACCTCCCCGGACTCAGAAGTTAATAGAATCGTATAATTCGTTGTATACTCATCATTTTCCTCGTCAAAAGTTATTGTGTGAATCATCACATCCGCAAACAGGTCAGATTCAGCAAGTTCCTGATAAAAGACGACCGCCTGTTCACTAGTATTAGTAGTTGCAGTGAATGTCATCTGGTTCAGATCATATTGCACCGAATTGATTGTTCCGGAGTTCGGTAAAGTAAGGAAAAGTTCATCCATTAGTGGAGTCACTGGTTGGATGGACTGCTGTAGACCAGCCGTTATCTCTTCCAACCGAACAGAATCTTGGTATTCCGAATCGCCCTCCATTTCACTTTCAAGCACCGCATTCGTGCGTTGCTCTTGTTGGAGACGGTTGTCCAATAATTCTGCCTCATGTTGTAAATTCCAATACCAAAAAATAAATAGACCGATTAGTAATAACGTTACAATGAATAAAGCCGAAAAAGTTATAAAGGGGGCACGGTTCTTCTTTTCACGTTTGGGAAGTAGATTGATATTCGTAGCCATTTAATAACCTTCCCTCATCGCTAGTCCAAGCACATTAAAATATTTTTCCTCGACTTGCATACCCTTCGGCCCCTGTACGTGTTTATCTTCAAAATCAATAAGTGTAGTTTCATAGTCTTCGCGCAGTTTTTCGATGATTTCATCCAAGTACGGATGGTCCCCCACAACGACAATTTTTGTGAATTTCTGTTTTCCCTCGTTCATGGAATACTGATAGAATCGTTCTACTCTTTCAATTTCTGTCCGGATTTCGTCTAATTCTTCAAATACTAGACTGCGTGATAAATCATCCTTGGTAAGTGAAGGACCATAACTGATCGATTCATCAGAACCTTCTAGCGGAAATTCTTGTAGGAATAATGGCTCGTGCTTTTCAAATGCACTAAATATTACGTTATTAACGTTATATTGAATCATGAAAACATGATCTTCCTCACTCACCAGATTCAAGTCGTTGATTACACGGTAATAATTCAGTGAAGAAATATCTACTGCTACCAGTTTCAATTTTTCTTCAGCCAAAATAGACTCATAATCAAAGACAACTTCCTTGTCCGTAGAGATCAAACTTATCTCTTTACCCTCATCATCATCCTTAAGAAGAATAGTTTCTACAATTGGCTGATCAAAAGGCAAATGGATTGACTCCCCTAGAGAAAACTTAATATACTGTTGAATCTCATTAGTAGGAACTTCCGCAGGTATTTTCTGCTTCCGGACAATAACCAGTGAATCTGGCATCGTCAGTTGCACTTTCTTACGTTTCAAGCGCCATTTTTTCACACAAGCACGAAGAATCTTCTGGAACTCATCCCGCTTCTCAATCAAACCACTCACTACAATACCTGCAGGAAGAAAATGTTCCCCAAGACGTTCAACTTTCTTCGGATTATTCTTTTTGATTTCTGAAAAACGGATGACGTAATCTCTGATCTCTAGATTTACGACGCTATTTTTTTTCATAATTAATTTCCCCTATTGTTAGAAAAAAGTAGTCACGTACCAATCAAGAATTGTTTCTCCATAAAAATAACTGATGAGTGCGCCAACTGCGATAAAAGGCCCGAAAGCAAAAGGAACACCCCTCTTCACCTTATGGAATGGAACTAACATCAAGCCAACGATAGTTCCAAGGACAGCAGCTAGAAAAAGAGTCAATAATGTATTAGATATTCCTAGAGCCAAGCCCAACACCGCAAATAACTTGATGTCTCCTCCACCCATGCCCCCACGACTGACAACCGCTATGAGTAGAAGCAACCCGAACCCCATTGCTGCACCAAAAAAAGCATCATACCAGGGCTCTGTAGGCAACCAAAACCTAAGAGCAATCATTAATCCACCGAAAAATAACAAGACTTTATCTGGGATAATCTGATAATGCAAATCAGATATCGTTATGATAACTAGTAAGCTACACAACGCCCATGCAACTAATACCTCAAAATCGAAACCTATGTAATGAAATGTGAAAACAAACAAAGCTGCTGTGAGGGCTTCGAAAAATGGATAGATGGGTGATATCTTTGTATAGCAACTTCGACACTTTCCCCGTTGGAAGATATAAGATAAAACGGGAATCAACTCTCTGATTCCTAAACGTCTATTACAATTCGGGCAATGTGATGGAGGCCTGACAATGGATTCACCATTTGGAACCCTCAATCCTACCACATTATAAAAAGAACCCATAATCAGTCCAAGGACTGCAATATAAGCATAAATAAAAACCAAAACCATCATTCCTTGGAGTTAATTTAGAATTGAAAAGAAAGCGCGGCATGGCCGCGCTTTTAAAAATACTACTCTACTACCTGTCACTGATGTCACTAACAGTTTCGTTACTATAGGTTACACTTGGCCCGCCGCCACTGTATGTTCCTGTACCTGAGATTGTTATTTCTCCATCAGTATTTTCATCGAAAGTAACACCTGAAAATGAAATTCCATCTTTTTCATTGATGTAATCCGCCAAATCTGTTTCACTGCTAGGTAAACTTCCGTCGTTAGTCACCTTATACAATTCGGCAGCATTGATGTAGTTGATGGCACTAGCATTAATACTATCCACACGTGAATCGTCAATAACACTCGCAATCGCCGGTACAGCAATCAACGCGATAATTCCTAAAATGATAATAACTGCCAACAACTCAACCAACGTGACACCTTTCTGATTTTTAAAAAGTCTTCGTACTTGTCCCAACATAAATTTCTCCCCCTAATTTACTTGATTAAATATTTCAAACATCGGAACGATTATTGCTAATACGATTGTTCCGACGATGATAGATAAAGTGATAATGAGTAATGGTTCTATTAATGATTTTAATTGATCAGTCGTCGTTTCTACATCGTCTTCGTAAAAGCTTGCGACTTGATCAAGCATTTCTTCGAGTGAACCCGTTCGTTCTCCGACAGAAATCATCTGGGTAACCAGATATGGGAAAGCCCAGTGACCTTTCATCGGTGAAACCATGGAATTCCCTTTTCTAAGAGCTTGTCTTGATTCTATCAATTTATGTTTGATGACACGATTTTTAATCGTTTCCTCTGTTAGTTGAATTGCCTGAATGATAGGCACAGAGTTATAGAGTAATGAACTCAGTGATCGTGTCATTTTTGCTAGGTTCGATTTTTGAACCAATTTACCAAAGATCGGAACTTTCAAAGCCCACTCATCAAATTTAACTCTTGCTTGTTCCTTTTGGTAAATCATAACGACGCCCAATATAATTCCAAGGGTAATCAATAGCAATAGTAACCAATAATTCGTAATAATGTTACTTACTGCTAGAACAAACTTTGTAATCATAGGAAGTTCAGCATCAAATTGAGCGAACATATCCACGAATTGTGGCACCACATAAAGCATCAAAAAGATGACGACAAATATCGCAACGATCACTACAGTAATCGGATATGCTAATGCAGATTTCACTTTTTGTTTCGTCTTGTGCTGTTTATTATAATACGTTCCGAGGCTGACCAGGGTTTCATCAAGCGTTCCACTCGCTTCTCCGCTGTGAACCATATTGATTAGAATCGTAGGGAAAATCCTCGAATGTTTTCCCATAGCTTTAGCCAAGGATGTACCTTGTCGCATATCGATTTCAATATAATAAAGAGCTTTAGTCAGTTCTTTATTACTAGTTTGTTCTCTCAATATACTCAACGATTCAACCACAGTCAGGCCCGCACGAAGTAAGGCTCCGAATTGCTGCAGGAAGGCGACGAGGTCTTGGTTCTTCACCGGGTTGCCAATATGTAGATCCTTATTCCAAATAGACTCTTCTACTCGATGCAAGGTTTCAACTTTCAAACCATCGTCTTTCAGCATTTTTCGTGCTTGATCTTCATTGAAAGCTTCCATTTTCCCTTTTATAGTACTACCGGAGTAATTTGCTGCCACATATTTGAAGGAAGCCATTACTTATTTACCCCCTCTCCCTTTAAATCAAACCTATTCAGCAGCAACTCTGAAAATTTCCTCAGTTGTTGTAATTCCTTGTTGAACTTTTCGCAGGCCGTCTTCAAAGAGATAGGTGAACCCTTTTTCGACAGCTATTTTTTCAATTTCTACTGAAGATTTATTGTTTAAAACCGCTTCTCTTATATTATCGTCAATATATAGAACTTCATGAATAGCCGTTCTACCACGGTAACCTGTCATATTACATGTCGGACAACCGCGACCCCTCATAATTTTAGGTGTATCCATATGATATTTATTGAAAATTTCTTGCTCCCTGACGGTAGGTTCCATTTCTATTGCGCAGTCTCGACAAATTCGTCTAACTAGGCGCTGTGCCACAATTCCGTTTAACGATGAACCTACGAGAAACATTTCGACATCCATGTTCAATAGACGGCTTATGGCACCAATTGAATCATTGGTATGAAGTGTACTCAATACAAGGTGACCCGTAATTGAAGCTCGGACCGCCATATTGGCCGTATCATTGTCACGAATCTCACCGACCATGATGATGTCTGGATCTTGACGCAGAATCGATCTCAGTCCTGAAGCAAAAGTTAAGCCCACTTTAGAATTGACCTGGATCTGGTTTACACCATCTAACTGATACTCCACAGGATCTTCAACCGTAATAATATTTGTTTCTTCTTTATTTAAACGAGTGAGGGCAGCATACATGGTTGATGTCTTACCAGAACCAGTCGGACCGGTCAGCAGCACAATCCCGTATGGTTGCTCAATCATTTTTATAAAAGAATTTAGATTTTTCTCTTCGAACCCTAACTCTTCTAAATGGTTAGAAACCGACATGATATCAAGCACACGGATGACGATTTTTTCACCAAAAATCGTTGGGAGTGTACTCACACGCAGGTCAATGTCACGACCTTCAACCTTGCGTTTGATACGTCCGTCTTGTGGTACACGTTGTTCAGTAATATCTAGACCAGCCATGATTTTAATTCGGGTTGTCAAAGAAGATTGAACGGATTTAGCTAGTGATTGATCCGTCTTCAAAGTTCCATCGACTCTGAATCTGATAACAACACGGTCCTCTTGCGGATCTACGTGGATATCACTTGCCTTTTCCACAACTGCCTGATGGATCATCTGGTTCATCAATTTGACGACAGGAGAGGCTTCTTCCTCAATCGTCAAATCTTGTACATGGTCTTCTTGGTATTGATCCTCGAATTCCTCAGTAAAATCTTCACGTTCATATAACTTCAGAATGCTCTGCTTAATTTCATCCTTCGTCGCGATGACCGGTTCTATAGCAAACCCTGTCGATAAACGCAAGTCGTTTATGACAAAATAATCTAACGGATCAGCTAGAGCAATGTGCAATTTATTTTTCTCTCTTTTTAGTGGAATGACTAGGTTCTCGCGGGCGTAGTTCTTAGGAACCAAGTTAAGAATGGAATGATCAAAAGGGTAATTGTACAAGCGTACTTGAGGTATATCCAACTGTTGTTGCAAGACTTCGACAAGCTGGAGCTCTGTTATGTACCCCGATTGAATCAATCGGTCACCAAGTTTTTGCTTAGGACTCTTATTTTCTAGAGCGTCTTCTAGCTGTTCGTTTGTGATCAGCTCTTCTTGGACAAGAAGTTCACCTAACCGCAACTTTGTCTGTTTAGCCATTGAATACTTCCTTTCGGTGAATGAATGGCAGTTCCTGTCGATTTCATGATAAGATAGATTTATAGATTTCCGAAATATTAAGTCTTTTTTCATTATACTAATAACCTACAAAAAAATCGAGGGTTGTCTTAAAATGTCGCGATTCTTAAAAAGAACAGAAAAAGGTATTACGTTAATTGAAGTGCTAGGAGCGATTGTCATCTTGTCAATTGTTCTCATTGGCTTCTTTTCTGTGTTCGTCCAATCTGCGGGAATGCATAATACAAATAAAGATGCCTCTCGAGCGACAAACCTAGCTAGATTAGCTTTAGAAGATGTTAGGGATATCGAGGAATTTAGCCTAAACCCTGGTACATATAATAATTTCAATCAAAATGGTGTTCCAACTATACCCTCAGTCAATTCACAAGGGTATTTTCAAAAAGACCCTGAATATTCCCTTGAAATCACTTTCGAAAATGAACCTGAAACAGATTTAATATTATCGACTGTAAAAGTTTACGATTCAGATAACAAAATGGTCTCGAAAACTTATGATTACGTGGGGGTGGCGAATAATGATGAATAAATTCCTTCGTCAAAATGGTATCACCCTCGTCGAAGTTCTCGCCACACTTGTCATCATGTTCATAGTTGGTTCACTCGTCTTTTCTGTGACGACGACAGCTATCGAAAATTATAAACAATCTGAGCTTAGAACCACTTCCCAACAACAAACTAACCAACTCATTGTCCGATTGACTAATATCCATCAAACTTCGAATCAATATCAAGTTACGCGGATAAATGATTCAAACTATATTTTTGAAGTGACAAAAAATGACGGGACTACTGGCCAATATACATTTGACGGTAAACCATTCGTATACAATTTAACGATCGATTCAGTGAATTTAAATGTCGGTGATACTTTTTCCATAGACTTAACCGAACCTGATAACAGAAGAATTGACGTTGAATTGGAGTATGACCACCCTACTGAAAGTCGTTTTCCTGATGATGAATTCAGGACGAGTATATCAAGGTTGACACCTGCAGGAAGTAGTGAAAACGATGAGGAATAGAGTACACAACCAACAAGGAGCAGCATTAGTTGTCGTTTTAATGACTATTGCACTTATTATGATTTTTACAACAGTCATGATGAATAGTATCCTTTCTTCCGCAAAACAAAATCAAATCATCGAGTCTAATTATCGCTCGACTCATTTGGCGGAGATGGGTGCTCGATACATCCATCACAACATTTTAATATATGTGAAGGAAAATGATTATGACCATCCTCAGGATTTATCTAATATGCAGCAGTTTGTCGAAAATAAAATCTCATCAGTAACTGTAGATGAAAATCATGAAGATCGCACCTTTGAGCTGATTGGAGACATCTCCTCAGAAGATAACGGGGATTCCATTCGTATTTTATATACGGTGGCTGGTCATGATGGAGATTTCACTGAAGAATTGAATATTACTCTTTCGCTCGACCTTGGCGATGGGAGCGTAGGTTCATCAGACGAATGGGACGAAGTGAGTGAAACATTTCCTGACCCACCAGAGAATCCTGACCATACCTTTGATGAACAACAAGATTGGAGTAAAAAAGATTGTCCGACTGACGAGAATGGATCTTACTATTTAGATCAAGGTGGTACAGTTGATAAATGTGACATGACAACCGGTGATTTCTATTCGAACGGTGACCTTGTAATTGAAGGTAATGATAAGTCTTCACTAACCATCAATGGCACAGGAGTATTCCAAGGGGTAGGCATCAATAATAAAACTAACCTTCAAATCAACGGAAATGCATTCATTAATGCAAAGTTAACGAGCCAAAACAATCCGAATAGTCAATATCTATCTTGTGGTAGTTCGAGATTCAAAGGAGGCATTGACTACCGAGGTGAATTTTCTGTAAAGATGTACATGATTTCAGATGGTTTCGCAAGATTTGAAAGTAACCCTGCCTTAATCGGAGAAGACGCTGTTTTTAAACAAGGATTAGAACTTAAAAACACTTACGTGAGGACAGGTGGCGATTTGACTATTCATATTTCTGAAAGTGTTGATGATTTCTTGAACGGTGTGAATCTTTATGTAGGTGGAGATTTAACATTAATTGAACATAACGACAATACAACAATAAATCCTAACCACAGCAACGTTACTTATATCACTGAAGCACAATATCCTGAATTTCCCGCTTGTGAAGGTGTAGAAATCCCTTCCTCTGGTGGGGGATCTGATCCTAGTGCTGACCTAGTGGATGGACAATATTAATATTTAAAGTAACTGGCAGATTTGTTGAGGAAAAATATAAGGGATTGATTTCTGTGGAGAAAATTAAGAAAGGCTGTAATATAATATTGTCTTTTGGAGTTATTTTAATTGTGATTGGAATAATTATTTATCAAATACCTTCTTCTGGGGAAAGAGCGTTTATACAACGTACAGTTTTAGCATGGACTCTGGGAAGTTCCGGTTTTTCATTTGTTGTTTTAGGTAGTATTTTTACGTTGTTTGTGAGGTACATTGATACAGAAATGACTGATATCAGATCTAAATTGTTTGGATTAGAACATAGAAAATAAGTTCTTTTAAACAAACGACTAGTGTTAGTCTAATAAGCAATTTACATACTAAAAGGACTTAGAAAAATATTCTAAGTCCTTTTTTGGTATGATTTCTAGTTAATTGCCACTTAATGTTTTGCCCGTTAGGCAAGTACCTGTTCCTTTTTCTTACTCTATACTCCTCCACAGCGTGAGTGCTGCGTAGCTATTGAATGGGGTCCAGAGTTCAGCTGCTGCTTCAACTTCTGCTTTAGTCGCTTTTTTATCTAATTTCCACAATTTCTTGAGTGCATTTTGGATTCCGATATCAGCCCCAGGCATGAGATCTTCCCTTCCTAAAGCGAACAGCATCCAATTTTGCACGGTCCATGGACCTATTCCTCTGAATTTCGTCAACTCTTTCATGATTTCACTGTCGGTTTTTTTGGATAACTCGTAAAGATCGAGCTCACCATCGACGATTTTTCTTGAAGTATCAATGACATATTCTGCTTTCCGCTGGCTGAACTGTAGCTCTCTCAAGTCTTCATAATCAAGCTTCGCAGTCTGTTCAGGTGTGGGATAAAACCATGACCCATCTACCTCTTCACCGAAAGTTTGGGCAAATCGAGTTGACAGTGTAAATGCGAACTTCATGTTCAACTGCTGATGAATGATCACTTTCATTAACGAATCATACAAATGAAAGTCCCTTACGATTGGAGTTCCGGGATAAGTGAAAAATAATAGTGCCAAATCTGTTCCTTGGAAAAATTTATCCACTTCTTCTAGGTCACGATCCCATTGAAATAGGTTGCGAATATGCTCAAAAATGATATCTTGCTGATCATCGTAATCAGACATGACGGAGAAAACTGGTTTTTCAGTCGTGCCTTCCGCCTTTACTCGTACGACACATTTTGCATCTTCTCCTAAACGTACAGGTACGTCGACCCAACGTTCTTTTTCATTTACTCGAATTAATGGATCCATATCCATTCGATACAAAGTATAGTCAAAATCATACATCCCTTGTGCATGATAATATTCTTTCCACATAGTTTCCTCTCCCTTTTGAAGCCGCTTCTCTACTCAGTTTATGTTCACTCTTTTCAGTTTAGCAAAAAGGGTTTGGCTATGGCTATCAATTCACGCTGAAACTTATATTCCCTCAGGTAAAAGTCTTTCCCACATTAATTCTTCTAATGAACCAAATTCATATCCGCGTTTTCGAAGCTCATCGATCAGGTTTGATAGAGCTGAAGAGTTGTCCTCTGATACAGCGTGTAAGAGCACAATTGCGCCAGGATGCACCTGACGAAGGACCTCATTTTGCGCATGTTCTGCGCCTTTTTGTTGATCCTTATACCAATCGACTAATGCAACCGTCCAAAATACATTTACGTAACCTAGCTCATCCGTGAGTTTCAATGTGCGTTCGCTGAATACGCCTTTAGCAGGTCTGAAGAACATGCTCATATCTTGACCCGTCGTCTTCTTAACCTTCTCATCTAGCGATCGCAAATCTTCTTTCACTTTTTCATCTGAAGATCTAGTGTAATCCAGGTGACCATCTGAGTGATTTCCGATCAGATGACCTTCGTCAACCATCCGCTTGACCAAATCCACTTCAGCATCTACATAGTGGCCCGTTAGAAAAAATGTTGCTGGTACCTTTTTCTCCTTTAGAACATCAAGGATCGTACTCGTATAACCTTGTTCATATCCATTATCAAATGTGATATAAATCTTTTTCTCATTAGGATCACCCATGTAAATTCCATTGTATTTTTCTATCAGTGGTGCATAAAAACCTAAGTCTGGTGGTGATTCGTTAAATTTTTTCTTATAGCCATAACCAAGTGAATCATTGGAGACAGCTGATGCACTATAAGAACATAACAGTACAAATATCAATGTTAATACTATATTTTTTTTCATAAAAGATCATCCTCCTTCTTTTATATTTTGTTAAAAGGAGGATTTCATTCAAACTGTCAATGGAAACGTCTTCCATGAGAAAAACTTGGCTTCTCGCCAAGTCCTAATGACGAAAGCCTTAGATTTTCACATACTTTAATCCTTAACAAAGTTAAACAGCCTTAAAGTATAATAAAAAACAGCCTCGCTAACGTTAGCGAAGCTGCGTTCATTATTTTATAAAATGATTGATGCGATCCAACCGAATAAGAATAATGGAATATTAAAGTGTAAGAAAGTTGGAACACAAGTATCCCAAATATGATTGTGCTTTCCATCCACATTCAGCCCTGCTGTTGGACCAAGTGTACTATCTGAAGCAGGTGAGCCTGCGTCACCTAACGCTCCAGCAGTTCCAATCAATACTGCAATGGCAATCGGAGAGAATCCTGCTGCTGTTGCAATTGGAACGTAAAGTACTGCCAAAATCGGAATTGTACCGAACGAGGTCCCGATACCCATCGTAATCACTAAACCGACTAACAATAAAATTAACGAGATCAATACTTTCTGACCTTCAAGCATCCCCGAAGATGCATCGACTAGTGCATCAACTGAGCCTGTTTCTTGAAGGACGGCACCGAAGCCTGAAGCAGCTAGCATGATGAATGCAATCATCCCCATCATTGTTATACCGTTGGACATGACTTCTTCCCCTCTTTTTAGAGGTACAGCGACTAGCACGAACATCAGAACAAGTCCGGTTAAAGCTCCTAGCACCATTTGTTCAGTAATGATCTGCACTACTAATGCCGCGACGATCGCGATGAGTGTCATGAAATGATGACGTTCGAACACAAACGGTTCATCATCGACTTCTTCAATGTTAGAAGGTTGACCTTTCGGCTCTTCCTTACTGTAATCGCGTTTTTTACGATAAGTGATTGTAATTGCAATAATCAGTCCTACGATCATCCCTGAACCAGGAATCAGCATTGCCAATGTCACTTCAGACAAGGGGATTTCCAAGCCGTTATTAGCCATCTCTTCTTGAATAATTCCTTGGAAAATCAAACCAAATCCTAACGGAAGCATGACATATGGAGCTTTCAGTCCGAATGTCAACGCAGTTGCAACCCCACGTCGATCCAATTGCATTTTATCGAATACAGCAATTAACGGCGGAATTAATATTGGAATGAATGCAATATGTACAGGTATCGCATTCTGAGATAGTGAAGCGATCAAAGCGATGATCACTAACATCCATACTCGGCGGCCTTTTACTGCTTTTCTTAGAAACTGTACGATGCCCTTTGTAATACCTGTCATACCAATGGCTACTGCAAAACCACCAAGTAATATATAACTGAAGGCCGTCTCTCCTGCCCCACCAACATTCTCTATGAATAATTCAACTGTATCTACAAATGACAAGCCCGACATCAAGCCGGCGCTCATTGCAGAAATGATGATCGCTAATAACACATTGACCCGTAGTAAGCTCAATGTAACCATCAATAATACAGCTATTATAGCAACTGATGCCATCTTTCTCTCCCTCTCTTTTTACCTAAGTAATTCATTAATACTTTATCATGATAAAATCATTGAATATAAAAATCAACCCCTACATTCAAATTTTTGTAGGGGCGAAAACACTACTTCAATTTTTGTTCCATTTCATCAAGTAATCGTAAATAGTAATCGATATCTTCCACCGTTAATTTTTCCGGGTCAATGTCGTCGAATTGTTGAAGTAGGTCTACTAGCCTTCGCTTCAATTCTTCCACTGTTTCATTTGATTCTGTCATTTGAGACCCTACCCTTCAACTATTTCAACAGTTTCTATAACTTCTATAGTCGGAACTACAGATTGGACCATAGAACAGTTTTTTGATGCGGTATGCAAGCTCTTTTGCATTTTCTCCTGGTTCAAACCTTCACCTTTAACTTTGAAGTTCAACATCACTTTTTCAATTTTATGGACGGAATCTTCACTTCGTTCAACTTCAGCTTCAATCGTCATTTCATCATATTCGATCTTTTGTTTTTCTAAGATACGTTTATAGACAAGTGCACTACAACCTGCTAAAGAAGATACCATTAATTGAAATGGACGAAAACCTTTTGTTTCATCCCCGGAAATCATCAATTCTCCATAATCCAATTCACTCGTAATATGTTGGTCTGTAACGTTAAATTTCATTGTTTGACTCTCCTTTTGTACTGTAAAATCGCTTTCGGTTTAATGTTACATGAAAATAGGGTACAATGTCACCGAGTTTGTTTCGGTTGAAAAATCAAGATTCAGACGAGGAGGGCCTGAATGGTAAATGCAAATAAGAGATTCGCAATTCTTGTAATGATTGTTGGTATTTCAGGCTTTTCGCAAGGAATGCTATTACCGGTAATTGCTATCTTGTTAGAGCAAAGTGGGATTTCTTCTTCTGTAAATGGTTTTCACGCAACTGCTCTTTACATAGGAATCTTAATTATTTCGCCTTTCTTAGAGGCCCCTTTAAGAAAATATGGCTATAAACCGATTATACTGGTCGGTGGAGCGCTTGTATTTTCTTCCCTATTCTTTTTCACATTATGGGAAGCTTTATGGTTCTGGTTCATCCTTCGCATGATGGTGGGAGTCGGTGATACCATCCTTCACTTTGGGACACAGACTTGGATCACCACGACTACTTCAGAGGATAAACGTGGTCGCTACATCGCAATCTATGGTCTAGCTTTTGGACTCGGTTTTGCCATTGGACCTTTGATGACGCGTCTGATTGAAATCAACCCGACGTTACCGTTTATAGTTAGTGGTGCGATGTGTTTACTAGTATGGTCATTGATGTTCTTTGTACGCAATGAATTCCCCGTCCAAGAAGGGGTTCAATTCACTTCTACTCGTTCCATAGGGCGTTTCATTGGTGCGTTTAAATATTCATGGGTTGCGCTATTAGCCCCATTCACTTATGGATTTTTAGAAACGACGTTACACAGCAATTTTCCCGTATATGCACTGAGGATTGGTCATGAGGTTGGCATGATCTCATTAATCATCCCATGTTTCGCAGCGGGTAGCATACTCTCACAAATTCCTTTAGGTATATTAAGCGATTATATCGGTAGAAAGAGAGTTATCTTATTCGTCCTTGCAGGAGGAACAATTTCATTTGTCTTCGCTTCGATTTTTGAAGAATCCGTCGCTTGGTTATTCGTCACCTTTGCATTAGGCGGGATGCTTGTAGGTTCCTTATATTCCCTAGGTATTTCATATATGACCGATTTACTTCCTAAAGAACTTCTCCCTGCAGGAAACATTTTGTGCGGAGTCATGTTTGGAGTAGGCAGTATAACCGGGCCATTGTTAGCTGGTATATTCATCGAATATTTACCAGGAATATCTTTCTTTTATGTCATCGTGCTATTCTTGTCAGTGATGATGCTGATCGTTTATTTTAAAAATACTACAAAAAAAGTGACCTAACCGCCGATAAGCGATTAGGTCACTTTCTTATTTTTTTGATAATAGTGTTCGATCATGGCGATCCAATATGGCATTAACTTCTCCACCTAGAATAATCATGACCCCTGTTAAGAAAAACCAGATCATCAGTACGATTACCGCACCTAAGCTTCCATAGGTAGCTGAATAGTTGGCAAAGTTCGTTACGTAGTATGAGAAGCCTAGTGAGGTCAATGCCCAACCAATTGTAGCTATGATTGCACCCGGCAAAGAATAAGCTATTGGTATTTTTTTATTTGGTGCAAGAATAAATAAAATCGTCAGTATTGTCATCATCAATATAATTGATATGGCCCAACGCATGGACTCCCATAGTGTCAAGAATCCTTCAGATAATCCTAAATAAGAAAATAGGAATTCTCCAATCAACCTGCCAAAGACGGGTAAAGCTAACGCGATTGCCACCATTAAAATCATAGCAATCGTCAATGCGATTGAGACAAGTCGTTGCTTTAAAAAAGGTCGATCTTCCTCGATGTGGTAAGCTCTATTAAAAGCTTTCATCAGTGCTTTAATACCGTTTGAAGCAGACCAAATGGTACCGATAATACCAACAGATAATAATCCGCTATTTTGATTTTCCATGACTCCTGACAGATTCTCATTAATCAATGAGTATGCATCAGGTGGCAAGTACCGGCTAAGTATATCGAAGACTTGGTCCTGAGATACCGGTAAAAAAGCTAATAATGTAAGAAGGAAGATCATGAACGGTAATAATGACAGTAAGAAAAAATAGGACAGCTGTGCAGCCATCCCAGGAACATCATCCTCATTAAACCGGTTGAATAATTCCTTCCAAAATTTCATTTCAAAGATCAAAGGTACCACCTACAGTTTCAGTTGTAATTTACTTGTTTCCTTCGATTTCCGGTTGATGATTGTCCTCAATCTGCTTTTGCTCACTTTGGTCGATTCTCTTTTCGAAGAACTGTTCAATTTGGTTCAATTGTTCAATTACTTTATCTGTTCCTTCGTTCATTTGATTCAACTTCATTCTTAATCGATGAATCGTTTCTGAAGGGTGTGTATACACATACTTTACTTGGTCTTTCACTTTTCTAGAACCATTTCTTACTTCTTCTCTTTCCTCACGTTTGAATAATGTTAGGAGAAATCCTACGAGTGCTCCAAATACTAGACCTTTTTTCCATGTTTGAAATTGCATGTTATTTCCTCTCCTTTATACTTCTTCTATTCTTCTGATTTCATCAAGCAATAACTTACAAGCCTCTGAAAGTAACTCATATGTTTCGTCGAAATCTCCAGTAAAATATGGGTCTGGAACATTTCGAGTAGGGTGCTCTGGCATATAATCGAGCAACTTTTTAATAGCTGGTTCTGATTCACCTGAAGCAAGCTTTTTTAGCTCACTCAAGTTATCGTCATCCATAGCAATTAAATAATCAAAATGTAGAAAATCTTCCTCTGAAACTTGGCGACCAACCATACCGTTCGTAGAAATGTCATACTCGCTTAACTTCTCCACAGTCCCTTCATGCGGGGGTTCACCGATATGATAATCTCCTGTTCCTGCCGAATCGATCACGAATTTTTCTTCTAATCCTTTCTTCGTCACCAAATCGTGGAATATGGCCTCGGCCATAGGCGATCGACAAATATTCCCCAAGCAAACAAATAATACTTTTACCATTTTTACATCACCTGCAACTATCGATTTCTTATTAAATATTCCCTTCTATATAAATCATAAACGAGTATCTGGATGTTTTGTAAATAAATTTACCGATTACCCATTTTAAAAAATATTTTTCTTAAAATAAAAGTTTCCTCAACTGTACCCTTCTGCTACTTTAGGTCGTTTTTTTCAAAAAAAATCCAAAAGTACTTGACAAATTTTTAAATTTTTCTGAATATTTATAGTGTAAGTCAAGCATATAATATCAAAAAAGGAGGAATACGATGGAAAAGCTTAACCAAACCTTACTGGACTTTTTTGGTGCTGCAAGTGATTTTGTGTGGGGTCCTGTATTATTGATTCTCTTGGTCGGAACCGGGGTTTATCTCACTTTCCGCCTTGGATTTCTCCAGATTAAGACATTACCTTACGCATTAAAGCTCTCATTCACTAAATCTCCAAAGGACAAAAATCAAAAAGGGGACATTTCCCACTACCAGGCATTAACAACCGCGCTTGCCGCAACCATTGGTACCGGTAACATTGCCGGGGTAGCGACAGCAGTCGTGCTTGGTGGTCCAGGTGCTGTATTTTGGATGTGGGTTACCGCAGTATTCGGTATGGCGACCAAGTATGCCGAAGCTATTCTTGCCGTCAAATATCGTGTAGAAGATAAAAACGGCAATATGTCTGGTGGGCCGATGTATTACTTAGAAAAAGGACTGAACGCCAAATGGTTAGGGGTCCTATTCGCGATTTTTGGTGCTGTTGCAGCATTCGGGATCGGGAACATGGTTCAATCAAACTCAGTATCTGACGTTATGAGCTCAACATTCAATGTCAATGTATGGGTTACTGGAATTATTCTAGCTGTATTAGCTCTATTAGTTATAATTGGCGGGATCAAGAGTATTGGTAAAGTGACGGCGTTATTCGTACCTGTCATGGCGGTATTCTATGTGTTTGGTGGATTAATCATCTTAATTTTAAACTTCCAGCTTGTTCCGGAAGCTGTAGCACAAATCTTCACATATGCATTCACGGCTGAAGGTGTCGCAGGTGGTGCAATTGGTACAGTCATTCGATGGGGTGTTGCTCGTGGTGTATTCTCAAACGAAGCTGGTCTAGGTTCTGCTCCAATCGCGGCTGCAGCTGCTAGAACAGATTACCCAGGACGTCAAGCACTCGTTTCCATGACACAAGTTTTCATCGATACGATTGTTGTGTGTTCGATCACAGGTATCACGATCGTTATGGCTGGCATGCACACAGGTGGTGCTGACGGTGCTTCATTGACTTCTGAATCCTTTGCATATTTCTTAGGATCAACAGGTAGCTATATCGTAACAATCGGGCTTATTTTCTTCGCCTTCTCGACCATTCTTGGTTGGTCTTACTACGGAGAAAAATGTTTCGGTTACTTGACTAAAGATCGTGGAATGATTTTCTATCGAGTTCTATTCGTAGCATTCGTTCTATTCGGCGCAGTTGTCAAACTCGATGTGGTTTGGGCATTCGCGGACGTAATGAACGGCTTGATGGCCTTCCCGAACTTAATCGGACTCCTCGGACTCTCTGGTGTCGTTGTCGCTGAAACGAAACGATTCCTGAAAGTCGCAAATGAAGAACGAGGCAAAACGTCTAAAGCTTAAATACAACAAACCTCCTGACAACAATTGTCAGGAGGTTTTATTAAATTCCGGATAGGTTCAGTTATTTCACAATTAGGTTCTATTAAATTCGTGATAGGTTCAATTATTTTATGCTTAGGTTCAGTTAAACTCCGAGTAAGTTCAGTTAAGTTGCAAATAGGTGTGGTTAATCCGACTTTAGGTTCTGTTAACTAACCGAACTCAACTAAACTTAGTTTTTAGTTCGCTTCATCTACTCTCTTGATACAATCCTCATCATTATTCCGAGGACTGTTCACATAAGTACTTACTGGATAAGCATCCATTGAATCATCTCCAAGTCCTAAGATCCATTGTTTCATGTCAGAAGGGTCTTTAGCTTCGAATTCAATCCATTCTTGCTCAGCGTCTTTCGGTAAGATCACTGGCATTCTGTGATGCATTGGTTTCATGAAATCATTAGCTTCTTTCGTTAATATCGTACAAGTCACTCGTTCTTCCTCATCTGTTTTCCAGCGATCCCAAAGTCCAGCAAATGCAAATACTGGTCGATCTTTAAGGAAAATACGCATCGGTTGTTTACCGTCCTCGGTTTTCTGCCATTCATAAAAACTGTCCGCAACGATCAGGCAACGCTTCCGCTCCATCAATTTCTTGAAGCTAGGTTTCTCATCCGCAGTTTCAAGTCGGGCATTAATCATCTTGCTTCCAATCGAAGGGTCCTTCGACCAAAAGGGGACGAGCCCCCACTTCATATTTCCGGCTCGATTTTTTTCTCCATCATTAATGATTGTAAGCACATCTTGAGTCGGAGCTATGTTGTAATTGTTATGCCACTCAACCATCTCGTCCAATTGAAAAGCGTTCAACACGTCTATTTCATCAGCTAAAAATGTGAACCTACCGCACATAGCGTTTAGTCCTCCTTCACCTCATCCATGGCTTTTTGAATCCTTTCCCTTGTTATACTAGCCATTTCATCAAGAGTCAACTCTTGGTAATCTTCAGGAAAAATCGGGTCACACACTGTCATATTAACTTTTGCAGGTTTTATACGATTCCCATTCATCTCCATAATCTTATAGGTTCCATCGATCATCACAGGAACCACTGGGACTCCAGCCTTTTTCGCCAGCGTAAAACTTCCACTTTTAAAAGGCAACATTTTACCATCTAAGGAACGGGTCCCTTCTTGGAAAATCATTAAATTATGCCCACCTTTCAACAGCTCAATACCTTGTTTGAAAGTTTGGAGCGACTGCCTTCGATTTTTCCGGTCCAAAAATAAACAATCCATCGTTTCCATCCATGTTCTAACAATCGGAAGTTTCTTTACCTCGATTTTCGAAATGAATCCGAAAGGCCTTGGGAAATAACCGAGCAATGTAAAAATATCGTAGTTCGCTTGGTGATTAGCAACAATCAAAAAAGGTTGATCAGGTATTTTGTCTTCTCCATGAACGTTTATTTTCGAGCCAGACCACCTGAAAATTTTTCGCGCAAAATGTTTTGGTATTTGGTGCACTTCCTCGTTATATCGAGCTCTTCCAACTTTTTCAGGATCAAGTTTTTTTACTTTATTCAACGTTAATACCGTATAAAACAGATATGGAATCCCTCTAAATATAGTCATCAGTGAACGCATGAACAACGCCTCTTTCTAGTAATATATACTTATATTCTACCAGAAATTTTGTCGAAATTAGTAGTTTGAAGTCAGGTAGTATCAATTCTCTACCTATCAAAAAAATGGTAGAATGATATTAACTTAAACCAAAAGGAGTTCGATTTATGTACAAGAGCCTCATCAACCAAGCAGATCTCGTCATTTTTGACTTAGACGGTACATTATATGAAGGAAGAGAGCATTTTAAACTACATACGGAAAATATCAAGTCCAGATTGAATCCAGAATACCAAGATGAATACACGAAGTTATATAAAGCCATCAATGAAGGAAACCACGCTCTTCAGATTGGCACGATTTATGATGGTGCGAGAGACCTCATTTGGAAGTGGGATCCCTTTACAGAAGAATTGGTTGAAGCTTTCAACTGGGACAATGAGCGTGTAACAATCAAAGATGCACCTACCCATATCGCTACAAATGAGTTCGACTTTTTCAATTGGGTTCCAATTGGTGACGGCTGGTGGCCACCATACGCTCTCGGACGTCATTTTGGTTTGGACCCGGCTGAGATCCAAGAATCATATAATCAGACGAAAGAGCAAATGGCTGAACTAGATGGATATCTACAACAAACGGAAGGATTGAAAGACTATCTTTCCGAATTACAAAAAGATACACGTTTAATTGTATGTACGAACAGTGATTTAGAAGATGCTAAAAGACTCCTTCAATTCTTGGAGTTGGAAGATTACTTCGAAGAGCTGATTCCCTCTGCAAGAAAACCAGTTCATACGAAGAAACATTTCAACTATGTGTTGGAGAAATACAACTTGCCAGCTGACAGAGTCGTTTCTGTGGGCGACAATTTCATGAATGAAATCGCTCCTGCCTTACAATTGGGGCTTTCAGCCGTTTGGTTAACTGAAGCTGCAACTAAACCTGTTGATGAAGACCAACTGATATTAACAAAAACACTAGCTCAATAGCTTAGAAAAGTGAAAATCGCCTCATTTTTGGGCGTTCTCGCTAGACAAATACGAATTTAAAACCCGTTTATAGACCAATCGTCTATGAACGGGTTTTATTATGTTTGTTATTACTCAATTAAAGGAATAAAGACATTATATTTTCTTATACAGAAAGGGGGATTAGCGTGGATGCAGATGTATTAATACATGGTGGTGGAGTCGGCGGCCTCACACTAGCAGCATTGCTTGCACGTGAGAATATCGATGTAACTGTCGTCGAGCAAATGCCATCAGACTCTCCTATTTACAAAGGGGAACTATTGCAGCCCAAAACCCTTCAAATACTGGATGATTTAGGAGTGATCGAAGAAGTCCTCGAAGCAGGGCAACCGATTCCTCATCTTACTTTTTTTGAAAAAACAAAGGATTATCTCCCGATCGAAAAGAATGAGGAAGCCCATCTTGATTATGGGGTCATTCCATCGAAATATAATTACGCATTAATGATTCCACATGACACGTTGAAAGAGATTTTGCTTCAGAAATCTCTATGCTATCCAGATTATTTCTCATATATAAAGCCAGCACGCTTTGTACGTTTTGAAGGTGACGATGCTGTCGTTTCAATCGACAAAGATGAGCACAAGATGCGGGCAAAGTACTATGTAGGAGCTGAAGGTCGGAAATCACCTACACGAGAAGGCATTGATGAGGAAATCAAGCCACATTATTACAATCATCATTTTTTAACAGTAACAATCCCACGTCCAGACGAATTAGTCGATGGAAGAATCGTAACGACGCCAACGGAATTCCTGGGGTTATTTCCTTTACCAGACAATGAAATTCGAACGGTTTATAAAATCAAAGCAGAAACTTATAAAGACTTCAAAGAAAGAGGAATCGAATATTTTCATCAACAGTTCAGCAAGCTTGCACCCGATTTGGAAGACTACGTCAAACAACTTGATAGCTATAAAAAAGTCCAGCTGATGATCCCTTACCAATACCATGTTAAAAACTATGTAAAAGGTAATGTAGCACTGATTGGTGATGCAGCACACACAGTTCACCCCATGGCTGGTGAGGGTATGAATATGGCGATTCAAGACGCTGATATTTTAGGGAACTTGTTCAAGTGGATGAGAACGAGCGGACAATTTGATGACCAATCAAAGCTTCGATGGTATGAAGATATTCGTCAAAAACGCGCTAGCTTCTTATTGCATCTCAGTCATTTGTCAGCAATCGCTTACTCTTATCCATCCTCTTTCATACAGAAACAACGCGCAAAAGCAGTGAGAAGGATGGATCTTGACCAAATTATTCACTTTAAACAAGCACTTAACGTATCAGGTCTAGGTATTTTTAAGTTCAACTTGGTAGATCGACTGAAACAACTTGGGGTACTGCCTATCAATAGAAACACATTACCTGATCATGAAAAAGAGTCGTATCTATTTACCAAAAAAGACGATTACCCCTGGAAGGAGTATTCAAATGAACAAAACTAAATGGAAAATCGCTTATAACGCAAGAAAATGGATGAGGAAGAACGAGCCTTTCCTAGATGTATGGCATGCCTACGTCGGACATGAAACTGGTTTGTTTCTAGCTTTTGAAAATACGAAGACAGTTGAGGAAGTTGCAGAAGAAAAAAATTATCCTGAAGATCTTTTAAGAAACTGGGTCGACGTTGGGGTGGCACTCAAACACTTACGTAAACGCCCAAATGACCGTTATCGTACCTCTAAATCCAACTGTGGTGAATTCCTTGACCCTGACACCAATCACTCTGTTGGGGCTCTATTGAAAGAGATGATGGAGTTACACGTGCCGACAATATTGAAGTTTCCAGCATTATTGAACTCAGAGGACCGTGTAGAATTCGATCATAGTAAATTCGGATTGACCGTTGCGGAAACATCTGCGATTCTAGAGCGATTTTCCATCAAGAGAATTCATAATATGGTAAACGACTCAGAAGAATCAATCGTATTAGATATTGGTTGTGGTTCAGGAGGTTACGTGCGAGCACTTGCTGACCGCTCCCCAAATTCAAGAATTACTGGGTATGACTTAAACCCTGACGTTATCCTTGAGGCAAAGGAAAAATCTAAAGGATATGAGAATGTATCATTCGAAACGGAAGATATTTTAAATATGGATTATCAGCAAGATCCTGCTTCACTTATTCTAGTACACAATCTACTGCATTATATTTCGCCAGATAAGCGTGTAGAGCTAATAGGTAAAATCGCTTCATGGTTGAAAGTCGGAGGAAAAATTTCGATTATGACTCCGCTATATGACGGTCCGCACGGGAAAGCATTCGCTTCGGCCTTCAACACTTTCTTTACTTCACATTCGAATTTATACGGCTTACCAACTCTGAAAAACATTCAACGCTATGCTGAACAATCAGGTTTACAATTAGTCGAGACCACGCCACTCATACGTGAGGGTGCTTGGTATATGATTGAATTAGAAAAAAAATAGGACCGACCCTAGCAATGATAACCACCAACAAATTTTTACAGCATCATTAAAATCTTATACCAAAAGGCATCGAACCCTTTAATAGTTTGATGCCTTTTCATTAACATATCTTTTCTCTACCCAATACTATTACTTTGATTCTGTTTTAAAATCAATACAAGCGTTATTCCTGCTATGAGTGATATCGTTGAGATTATTATAATTTGGCTATTTACTACACCGTTTAAATTATTTAATATTGCAAAAATCGAGCCGCCAACCAAACCTATCATTACAGAATATGTTTCAAGGAAATGGTTTTTAAGAAAATAACGGATTAGCCTACTTGTAAGCAACACTCCTAAAAAAATACCTAAGAAGATTGCAAAGATAATTGGGAACCGCAATGTCATTAAGGAGTCAGACGCTATTTCATAGATACCTAATATCGTGAGAATCAAAGCCCCACTGATTCCCGGAAGAACTAGAGCAATACTTGCTATGAATCCTGCACTAACCAAGAACATGTAATCAATAATAGACAAGTTATTCACATCAAAATTGTTAATGTCCCCTATAAATTGGCCAATAATAACAACGCAGAAAGATATACCGATAATTGAGTAATGTTTTAGCTCGAAATAACCTTTAGATTGATAAAGTGCTTCTTTCCAGAGATAAGGCAGAAACCCTATTATAATACCAACAAAAAACATAAGTGTTGGGGTGCGATAATTAGTCAATAAAAAATCGATGACAAAAAGAGCAGATACAAAACCAATAGCCATACCGAGACCAAAAATAGAAAGAAAGGGGATCGCTTCTTTTCTTTTATTAGTTGTTAAAATACTCAATGAGTATACTAATCTATCATATATTCCCAGAATCATAGCAACCGTACTTCCGCTAACTCCAGGCACAACTTCTGTAATTCCCATTGCCATACCTCTAAACATTATTCCAATCATGTCCATATCAACCTCTAAAAGTTAATTTTCAAATTAGTATTTACTCAGAATAGGAAATAAGGATAACAATAATCCATAGCTTCCTTAATCTATGATTTTCTTTATAAATATTTCTTTATATGTTATTTATTACTACATAAAATCTATTTATCCTCTTTTTTCGAAAATATAAAAAGTAGTCCATTAAAGGAGAACAACCTTTAAAGAACTACTTGTTTTATCAACTAACTATGAATTTCACTAATTTATAATCGACCTTCTTGCATCCACTCTTTCAAGAATGCAGGTAAATAATCGTATTGATAAACATCGCTCGGATAATCGAGAAAATCAGGATCTTCTTCCTCATAAACAGCCTGTGCCGCTTCATTTAGTGCACCCATATAACCGTCATATAAGAATTCAAAGCTGACGGCTTCTTCTGGCACGTGATTCTCAGCACATATTTTCGGGTCCATATAATTCACATACGTACGACATGGTAATGGCCTCGCTTCATAAGCCTTACAAGCTTGCTTTTCTTCATCCAACAATGGACAAGGTAAATTTTCCCGTTTATATTTCAATTTTGCATCTGGATCATTTTCATAATCGATTGATGTACAAGTTTCGATAGTTGAACTATATTTTTTAAAATAATTTGTTAAATGATTTTTCAAATCTTCACGACGGCTCTCTTCCATCTGCTCAATCGAATGAACAAGCATTTTCGCTTCCAGTCGATTAACGATGATTGGAAAATAACAACAGAAGGCACAACCAAGCTGGCAATTCGGCGTCATCCCCATATGATTATCCATCTCATTCATTTTTTGCGAAACTTCAGCTAAAGTATTTTGATAGACTTCTGACAGTCGATTCTCAACTGTTCCTCTTTCATTCAAATGCTTATCAGCCACATCGTAAAAATCATCCTCGTTCAATTCATAAGATACCAATGTTGCTAATCGGTCTTTCACCTCTTGGAGACTTCGATCACGCATACGAATCACCAACCTTCCCGTTAGATCTCTCTTCATTATAGCGAATTCAGTTTCATAAGCATAATTTTCAACAAATCACTTTCATCTGTAGAACCGCCATGTTACAATGAGCCCCACGTGTGAATTTAAGACTACTAGAGAAAGAGGTGTTTTTCATGTACGTAGGTTCAAAAGGATGGTACGTGAGTGAATTGAAGAAAATCGGTGTTAACCGCATCGAAGGACGCAAGGTTGAGAAGTATAAAACTACAACACTTGCCAATACTTTAGCTGATAAGAAAAAATAGCCATTAATATTACAGGGGACCCGCTCCCCTGTAATTTTTTTGTCAAATTTTCTTAAACTCATTCGACATAAAATCGTGTTACACTTACGAAGTGTATAGACATCAGAGTACATACTAGAATTAGAGACGGAGGCATCATATGTTTACGAATGCAGAAATTGGAATTGACTTAGGTACAGCTAATTTATTAATATATAGCAAAAATAAGGGCGTTGTTTTCAACGAACCGTCAGTAGTAGCAATTGATAAAAACACTAGAAAAGTATTAGCAGTAGGTAATGAAGCTAAAGAAATGATTGGTAAGACTCCATCTAATATTATATCGATCCGCCCGTTAAAAGACGGTGTTATTGCGGACTATGAAGTAACATCTCAAATGCTTAATGAAATGTTGAAAAAAGTAAGCAAAAAACTTGGCATGTCCATGCGTAAGCCAAACGTCATCATCTGTGCTCCAACTGGTTCTACATCTGTAGAACGCCGCGCAATCGACAATGCCGTTAAAGAATATGGAGCTAAACAAGTCCATATCATCGAAGAACCGGTAGCAGCAGCTATTGGTGCAGGACTTCCAGTAGACGAGCCTGTTTCAAACGTGGTTGTTGATATTGGTGGCGGTACGAGTGAAGTAGCTATCATCTCCTTCGGGGGAGTAGTATCCGCGCGCTCCATCCGTACGGGTGGTGACCATATGGACCTGGCCATCATTCAACATGTACGTAAACAATACAACGTGCTGATCGGTGAACGAACTGCAGAAAATATTAAGATGGAAATCGGCTATGCACTAGTGGACCACGATGAAGAAGAGATGGAAATTCGTGGCCGCGACCTAGTGACAGGTCTGCCTAAAACAGTGGCGCTCAACTCAACTGAAGTACAAAATGCGTTAAGAGAACCACTCGAATCCATTTTAGAAGCTGTTCGCTCAACACTAGAAAGCTGCCCTCCAGAATTAAGTGGAGATATCGTCGATCACGGAATTACCCTAACTGGTGGCGGTGCACTATTAAAAGGCATGAAAGAATGGTTATCAAGTGAAATCGATGTCCCAGTACATGTGGCAGAAAACCCACTAGAATGTGTAGCAATCGGAACAGGTAAATCACTACAAATGATTCACAAACTACAAAAAGCAGCGAAGTAAGCTTGTGAAATATGAAAATTAGAGATAGGTTCAGTTAAATCTTGATTAGATGCGGTTAATTATAGCTTAGATTCGGTTAATCATGACTTAGATGCAGTTATTCTGTAGTTAGGTTCAGTTAATTGATAAAATCACAAAGTAAGCTGGCGTTTCATTTGCCAGCTTTTTTGCCGTTACACATGAAAAGGCTTGCCCATTGGCAGGCCTTCTTTGTTATGATTCTATTTTCTTCCGTCTCCTCAAGTTTCGTAGTTTCCTGAAGTTCGTATTAACCAGGATGACTCCTGTTACAACAAGGATCCCGCCGACAATCTGAGCTGCCACTACTTTTTCATTTAAAAATAGTACCGCCCCTATTGTTGTGAAGAAGGGTAATAGATTCAGGAAAACACTCGCAAGGGACGGCCCTATATCAGAAACACCTTTATTCCATAATATTAATGCGATAAATGAAGGGAATACACCTAGATAGATGAGTCCAAGCCATAGGTTCCACTGATCGAGTCCTTGCGGAAAGCCGAGTATTGCCCACTCCGTAATTACTAAAGGAATCAAAATCATGATTCCCATTCCTAGAATGACGACAACTCCCCCGTAAACGGGGAACTTATGATTATGTTGTCTCACGATCATCGAATAGATGGACCAGACAAAGATCGCAGCGAGCATGAACAAATCCCCAACATTAATATTTAACGAGAACAATAACTGCAGTGAACCTTCTGCAATGACCCAAACAGCGCCAACAAAAGATATAGCTACACCAACTAACTGAATTAACGTCAATCGTTCTTTTAAGAAAATAAAGCTAAGTATAATTGCAAATACTGGCGTTGCTGACTCCACAATCCCCGCATTTGTCGAAGTCGTATAGTTCAAAGCTAAGTATACTAAAATATTAAATGCTGTTATCCCAGTAAGCGCGTAACCTAATAACGCTTTCCAATTCGTTGTCCAAATTTCAGTGTGACGCCTGAATTGACCAAACCCGAAAGGCAGGACAACTAGAAACGCAATCAAACACCGGAAAAAAGTAATCGTTACAGGCGGCAATTCATTAATTGCTTTCCCCACGAGCAAATTTCCCGAAAAAATCATGACTGTAATAATTAAAAATAAATACGATTTAAGCAAAAAATCACCACCCTGCCTCTATATTACAAGGAAATCAAGATGTTTCAATCATAGTGCATTTTATTAATTTTTCCTAATAATGTATAATATTTTACGGGGGAATGGTTATGAACAAATATAAGATTTTAAGTATCACCCTGTCATTAGCAATCGTAATAACACTCTTTTTAGCTTTTCATTTTTATCAAGAGAAGAAAGAGTTGGAGATCGCTCAAGGTGCTGAATACAGAAGTGCATTTATGACAGCCCACTTTCAACTTGAATCTTTATTACCTGAAGATGCTGAAGACATTCAACAACACAGAGAAGATGATTCAGTACTATTTGTATTTGGGAGGATGAACCAACTAACTTCAACAATGATGACAAATTGGGAAGGTTCAATGTTAGCAAGACAAATTAAAGTTTTAGTTCGAATGTATAGATCAGGTGAAAATAATCATGAAGAAATTATTAAGAAACATAATTACATAGTTACCACATTAAATACAGTTATAGAGGATTTGGGTGAGGATCCTGTCACTTGGTTTGAGGAGTTAACCACTGAAAATTCGGATACCAACAATTTCATCTGGGACGAATTCAAAAAACACGAAGATTCCCAATAAATATTAGGCGCACCAAACAAGACGCCCAGCCCTTAATTGGACTGAGCGTCTTTAATATTTTGTCTGAGAACCATCATTTAATATTGGTTCAATAAACCGCGTTCCATCGCTATCTTTTCACATTTTAAATATACTGCGATGCCGACAGCCAAGTAAACGGCTGAGTTCAAGATTAGGGCTGAGTAATCGTACCATGCGAAGTCAGGCCATGTATAGCCTTCGATCATGATGAAACGAATCATATCGACGCCTTTGACAAACGGTGCGAATACGAGAAAAGGGGCAACCGATAGTGGTACAAAAGTAAGTCCCATCAGGATGAATTGTAGGATTTGAAGAAATGCCTGGACTTGTTTGAATATAACGCATGCTCCTGCAAGCATGAATCCAACTCCAATCATGCCTACTATTGTAACCATTAATAATGGGATCGTGATGTCGGGTCTAAGGTGTAACCACTGTCCGGCAGTGAACATCGTGATAAATAATAGAAAGACGATGATGACACCATGAATCATGAAATATCCAACAAATCGTGCCAAAAGAATTCTCCACACGCCTAGAGGTGACATATACAATTGCTCAAGAGTCCCTCTCATTGCTTCGCTCATGATTGTGAACCCGATATTCTGTAAAGTCATTATTGTGAGGAACCAGAAAATATAGTTTACTATGACGAACTGAATGTTTTGGTCCGCCTGTGCAGGGTCCCCGATAATGGAAATTCCGAAAAACATCGCCAAAAAGATAAAGTAAAAAGTAATGATCATACTTAGCGTATTAGGCAGGTACCTTTTCAATTCAATGAATTCCATTCGAGTGTTCGCTTTAATTAGATGTACTAGCTGCATGTCGTGGTTCCTCCTCTCTCACTAATTCCATAAATACTTGCTCGAAATCGACTGTGGTACGGTCGATCTTCTCGATTCGAGTTTTCTCTTTTTTCAAAATGTCCATCAGTTCATAGATGTCATCTTCTTGTTCGAGGGTTACATCTAACTGGTCATCATGAATCTGATAGATAGGGAAAGTGTGTTTGACTGCTTGTTGTTGTAGTTCACTGAGAGGTTCGCCTAACTTGATCGAGTAAGCACGTGTTTCAAATAAATCAATCAGACGACTGACTTTTTCATCAGCAATTACTTTTCCTTCGTTGATAATGACTGTTCGTTCACACAAGTCCTGAACGACAGGCATATCATGTGTACTTATGATGATCGTCTTCTCCTGATCGCGGACGATATCTTTTAATAATTCACGCACTTCGTAACCAGTTTCGACGTCCAGTCCAAGGGTCGGTTCATCGAGTAAAATAACTTCACTATCTGCAAGCATGGCAACAGCAATCGCTAACTTCTGCTGCATACCTCGTGATAGACTGCTGACAAGCTCATTCTTTTTATCTAGCAACCTGAATTGAGTAAGTAGTTTCCCGATATCTTCTTGTGCATCTTTTCTGCCTCGACCGCGGTTTCCTGCGAAATATTCCATGTTTTCTTGCACAGTGTGTCTCCAATAGAGGTTACGGTTTCCTTCCAATACAGCACTAATGTGACGTAAAGCTTTCAATCGATTGTCCTGTACATTTTGCCCGTTTATGTAAACAGAACCTTCGTTTTGTTTCAACAAACCACAAATCGTCTTGATCGTCGTTGTCTTCCCTGCCCCATTCGGACCAAGTAAACCTAGGATTTCACCTTTGTAAACATTGAAACTAACACCTTTGACAGCATGTACAATCTCTTTTGATTTCCGCTTTTTATATGATTTCACGATGTCCTTCACTTCAATGATCGTCTCTCGTTCCACACAATCCCCTCCTTAGTTATATCCATATTATGCTAGTTACTAATTCGACTAAACCATCTGGAGTTCCTTTTTATATCCGTCTTAAGTTGGAAGTTTTTTACGGATCACTAAAGAATGCGCTGGACTAGCGATATTCATCGAATCAAGAGTCTGCTAGAATAAAAGAAGATAATTTGAAAAGGAAGAACTCTTATGGATGAAACAAAAGATCAAGTAAAAACAACCTATGAATCCTTAATGGTAATACTTGCAGCGATCTCAATCGCTACGATTTGGTATGAAAGTACTTATAATAGTTTTATTATTTGGGGAACGTGGGCGATTTTCTTTGTGGACTTGGTAATCAGGCTGTGGCGAAGTGATAACAAGAAGGCTTTCATCAAAGCAAACCCATTTCTCGTAATTGCGGCCATACCGTTAGACGCAATTTTCCAATTCGCACGTGTCGCACGTATTCTACATTTGATCCGTTTAAAATCGATTACCAAATACTACACGATGCCTGCCATCCGCTTCTTAAAAGATAAAAGTTTATCTCTGGTAGTTGCGGTTACTTTTGTCGTGGTGTTCTTATCAGTCATCCCACTTTATTTGATCGAGGATGGAGTAGATTCGTATTTTCGGGCGTTCATCGGAAGTTCAATGAGCCTATTATTCTTTGGCTATAATTTTATTGACCCGACTCACATTGTGAGCTATGTAATTATCGTGATCCTGACCGTATTCGGAGTTATCTTGCACGGAATGATCATCAGTACTGCATTTGATATCATTGCAGGCTCTGACTGGTTTCAATCGTTAAAGGGGAAAGTTTTGAAGAAATTTAAGTAGGTTGAGGAACTGTATACAAAGAAAAGAAGACGCTCCCAATCAAAAATGCTAGGAGAGCCCCTTATGTACTTTCATTCTTATGGTCGATATTCTTCAATGTAGTTCCTCACCCAGTCAATATCGATTGGTCCGTTTAATACCTTGAAATATCCTTCTGGATAGAGGTGAATCCGTTCTTCATAAATACTTGCCGATAAATGAGTATTTGAGATGATATTAAAATGAATCCCTTTTTCGTTAGAAACATCACTATTCCATTCATCATCTTTCATCTTTTCAACGCGATATTGACCTAGAAATTCATTTAATTCATCAAAATTATCTTTTTCATCTGTTCTCCATTCATAATCTCCATAAAATGATATTGATTCAAAACCCTCAGCATGAGGGCTAATTACTACATCTAACTCCCTTTCTCTATACTCATATAAATACATAAGAGAGAACACGGATATAGGAATCGCGATCATTGTAGCCGTAAATAATACACCCTTCTTTAAGGAGTACTTCGTTAATTTTTCCGATAAATACCCTGATAAAGAAAGAGCAATTAACCAGAAAAGTATTATTGCAACAAGTGATAAAAATATATTCTTATTCCAATTCGATGGAAAAATTTCACTAAAGAAATATTTGAAGCCATAGTAACTCCACACTAATAATACAATGAAGAAAAACCAGAATAAAAGTTTACTTTTCATTTATTTCACCTATTTTCTTGTTCAGATAAATAAACTTTATGTATTATTTTACCATAAAATGAACGACTTTCATTCATTGTTTGGAATTGCTATCGCATATAAAAAGTAGTCCAGTTTAAGGGTACAAATTGCACTCCAAAACTGAACTACTTTTTTATTTCCTAGTAATTTTTCATCCAAATTTATTAATCTTTCCTAATATTATGCTTCCATGCTTGGTCCTGGTCGATCATCTTCTTCGCTGCATATATCAGAATGAATTGGATGATGATGATCGGTAGACCCATCAAGCCTGAAATAACCTCTAACGGTGGTAAACCTCCAATACGCATCAACAATAGAGCAAGTGCCGTGATGACACCAGCTACAATGATTCGTAGCATCTTAGATGGCTCATGTTTACTCATGTCTCTAGTACTCGTATAAGCAGCCACTGTATAAGTCGTCGAATCCAAGGTAGTCGTTAAGAAAATAAGCGCGACCACCATAAATATAGCGATAGATATTTCTCCAAAAGGAAGTGTTCCAAGAATCTCTGGGATTGCCGCCATTCTCTCTTCATTTTCCACTAAATCAAGAATAGCTTTATCGCCAGTTAGATAGCGATGAACACCTAATCCACCTAGGACCCCAGTCGCCATCCATGAAATAACTGTTGGAGCTAGGAAGTAAGTCAAAATCATCTCCTTAATCGTTCTACCTCTAGAAATTTTGGCAGCAAATACACTGTGTAGCATCGCCCATGTTGCACTGTATGCAAACCAGAACACGGTATTACTCTGCACATGAGATGCTTCTCCTTGATGCACGGAATCAGTGTTCAATGACATATTCAGATAGTTAGATAAAAGGAAAGATACACTATCTGAAAAATAGTTCAAGATGAATACGCCTGGACCGGCTACTAGTATAAATAACGCAAAAAACCCAGCTATGAACATATTCCAAGTACTCAGTCGTTTGATCCCTTTTTCGATTCCTAAATAAGCACTAAGTGAGAAAAGGAATACCCAAATGACTGTAACGATGATAGTCATCGTGAATGTTACTTCCATTCCTAATAAAGCAGATAAATTATGTGTGATAATCGGTGCTCCAAGACCTAATGTAACTGCAGCCCCTGCCAAGATACTAATCAGGAACAAGATGTCCAGCAATTTTCCGCCTATGCCATCTGTAAACTTATCCCCAAATAGCACCCGGCAAGCTTCAGAAATCCTCATTAATGGTCGCTTTTTCACGTGTAGAATATACGCCATTGCCGGGGCGATCATCACAAATATCGCAAAAACTTGGAATCCCCAAAGAAACATACTATAGGAATTCCCCCATAGTAGAGCTTCAGCAGATCCAGCTTCAACACCTGCTGGTGGATCGTTAGCAACAGAAGTCCACTGCAACATTCCTGTACGCATGATGGTAGAACCTACACCCATCGCAACCAAAATCGATGCATATTCAAACAATGAAAATCGAGGCTTTTCACCTGGGTCGCCTAGTACTACTTGGCCATATTTTGAAAAAGAAAAATACAACCCTGCAGCGACGAGAATTACCCCATACCAAAGGTAACCCCAACTGAACACCTCGACTATATAGTCAAAGACCGAATTAAGTAATTCTAAGGACTCAGTCTCAAAAAGTGCTAAAGGAATACTAATTCCAATTATAAATAGTAATGCGGGAACGAAAATCTTATAATCAATTAGTTTCTCTCCGTTCATTTCATACAATCCTCCTTAAATATCAGTCGTTATAACTAACGTCCTCTACACGTACCCGCTTATAAAAATTTTAAAAGTGAAAAAGTAAGTTTTTTGGAATAATTGTTCCATAAAATTACACAATAAAAAATCACTTTTCAAATGAGATGTTCACTCAATTGAAAAGTGACTAGCAATTAAATATGTAGTTAAGTCTAAAAACGTAAATTGGATAGGCCTTGATATATGAGGAATAACAGAAGCAATGTAGTTATAAACAATGATAGTGAAAAAAGCCTGAACTTTGGAAGTAAAATGAAAATACCCAAGCAAACAACTAATGTTAACAAGACGATCCAAATATCACCTAGAGATTTGCTGATGTTACTCAATTCACTTTCCATAAGTAAAGAACTATTCGCAACTGATATCCAAATCATAATCCATATAAATGAAGTAAGAGCTCCTATGACTATTTGAATGACCCCGTTCCACCAAGGGGATGATTGAAGCATGGTATTCTCCTTCCTACGTTTTATTTGGGCTGCCTCTAAATGATTGAGACAGCCCTTATTGCTTCTATTTCACTATTTTTACTTTATCTTGACCTTTGAATAATTGTCCTCTTCTTAATTTACCTTCTAATTTTATCTCTTGAATTCGTCCTTCATTCAAGGTTTTCGATAACTGATCCAGTTCAACTTTTATCATATATTTACCTTCTTGGGAAATTGGGTTTTTAACAAACCCGAACTTTGTATCAGATATAGGGTGCACAGATCCATTGATTACAATGCTCTCAGGCTCAATGTCATCAACATTATATCCTTCAGGGAATGCTATATATATAGTGGCATTTTTATTCCCTTTTCCTTTCAGGTTCAATGTTTTAGGATGGAAGGAAACCTCAGCAGGAATATAAGCTTCAAATTCGATAATTTGTCGTATTTCATTTCCGGCTTTATCTGTTGCAACCACGTCTATTACATGTTTACCTGCTTCCTTTATGTTAATCTCTTCTCCATTACTTACCTCTTCCTCATTGAAGGAAATATTAACTTCATCAATTCCTGAGACACCATCCTTAGCGTCTACTTCAACGTTGAAATGCTCTCCAACCTTGATTTCCTCAGGAATATCACCAAAAACAATTTCAGGCGGTGTCTGATCAATTTTAATTTCATTTTCGAGCGTTTTATAATTTAAGTTCTTATCATGTGCTCGAGCGAATGTTTGATGAATTCCCTCATCCTGGAATGTAAGAGGTTCGCTGTAGATATTAGGCTCCTTATCTTCTTGCCAATACTCCATAAAATACAAACCTGATTCATCGTCTTCAGCTACTAGTTGTAATTGCACATCCGACGTATACCATTCATTCTTACCTTCTTTACCATCTATTAAACTATGAAGTTCAGGAGGGTCCATATCCTGACTCGCCTTTCCATTTAATGAAACCGAAGGCTGGATCACCTCATCCACTTCTCCATCCCCATCCGAATCTAACGACAAATTCACCTCATTGTTCAAATCAGTAACGGACGAGAAAGTCGATGAAGGAGTAACAGGAACATCATCAAATCTGATAGTGTAATATTCTTTGTTCCGTTCATCATACCATTGAAACGTTACTGTCATTTTACCATAATCAGTGCCCAATAATTGAATATCGTACACATCATCTTCCAATAAAGCGATTTTCGTTCCTCCAAATATGTCGTAAGATCCTGTATATATCTCATTTTGAACGACACCTTCTTCAACAGGCCCCATGTGATTGCCCTCTTGATCATAGACATGCAGATCGACCGGTGATGCTATTTTGACTTTCAATTTCTTAGTTTCAATAGGATCAGAGCGCATACCTGGTAGCCGATCTGCCTGACCCTTCAAAATATTCATCACTTGTCCAATCACTAATTCGTTTGTTGTTAACTCACTATGCTCTGTAGACGTGTAATAAACACGTTCTTTTGGCAGATTATCACCAACGTTAGCGCTTGCCACGGGAACAGTCCCATCACCATTGATTGGTTTCAGGTCGCTAAAACGTAGAATGCGGAAGTTTTCGTGGTACGTATACTGAAAGGTTCCTTGAGTCGTAACCTGATCACCAATGATGAAATACGAATCTACAGATTGCAATGTGTCTAACAAATCCAACGAATTATGAAAATTCTCCGCGCTGTTGAAGTGGGCTGAATTAACCCAGTTGTCTTCGCCGGTTCCCGTGCGATGGTGATTTAAAAATGCTGTCGTTTGACCGTAAGTTAATAGATTGACCAACCTTCTTTCCTGAAAACTTTCTTCCCGTACCTGAACATAATATTGACCATCATTATATCCAAAATAATTTTCAGTAGGAAACAGTTGATAGATCGACGAGATATTGGGTGCAACCTCTTTAATCGCATCTTTAATCACAGCATTACCTAGCCAGCCTGAAACTCCACCTTTATAAAATAACTTCCCTGTTTCTGTAATTGAAAGTGATTTAGGTGAACCTAGGAATGGTGTGCCTAAAGTAATCAACTTGTCCACTTTTTCATCATTCTCACGGGTGTATTTTGATGCAATCAAGCCTCCCATACTATGAGCCACAATGGAAACACGACTCAATCCCAATTCATCAAGTTCATTATTAATCTTTTCTTCTAGTCGTCTTGCATTTAATTCGTTATTCATTCTCCAATCATATCCATACACCAACACAGGGTTACCCATGTCTTCGAGAGAGGTGATCATCTCGCCATAATAATCAGCAATAGGATCTCCGATGATCAAATTTCTAGCGATAGATTGCCCCTCTTCATTAACAGCAAGCTCCCTTACTTGCCGCGGTGCATTTACAATACTGTTAGCTGGTTTCCACAGTTTTTCAGAACGATCTTCATTCCAAATTTCCGTCCCCATTATTCCTGGAATGAAAACGATCAAGGATTGATTATTGTGTAATACATCGCCTGTGCCCTCTTCGATCTCATAATGTAAGAGATTCGAATTGATCTCATCTGATACATCAGGATGAATGGCATCATTTGTCCACACAAAACGATCATAGTCAATTAATGTGGAGGTACCCGAAGCTCTCCCCATGACTCGAAAAAGTTGACTAGTCGTAAACCCCTCACCATTGTAGTAACTCTGGCCTTTCAATTCTCCATCAATATAGACAGAATAAGTTTTATCACTGGAATCCAGAACAACTCGGATGTTATACCATTCTCCATCTTGGACATTCAAATGAGAAAGATCGACATCCCATCCACCAAAAACATTCCGAAAATAAAGCCCTTTTCCAGCAACACCATTGGTGAAAGCCCGTAACCCAGAGCTTTCACTGTCTTCATCATTGAACATATAAGCTAGTTCATCGCCGGAGTGATAACGCCAATAAAAATCTACTGTGAGATCATCTGATGTACGGAAGTCATAATTGATGTCGACTCCACCGTTATCCGAGATCCGTAAGGCATAATTATTATCAGTGGACGGTGAGCCTGGTGAGATCCATTCATAATAATTAGAAAGAATGTTGCCATTTGGAGGTGGTGAAGGATTGATTTCTCTTTGTTCATGTGCACTAGCATCGGTTGAATCTTCCCCATCCTCTGCATTCAAAATTGGATTGCCAGCATCATCAAACCTTTCCTCTGTCTCAGCGCCTTCTCTCTTTTCCCCTAGCGTCGCTTCGCTTGTCATGGATGTTAAAGAAAACAACATTACTAATAATACTAAAAACGAAAGTACGAACTTACCCATTTTTGTACTAAGTTCAATATTATTCTTTAACATGCTTCTTCCTCCATTTTCTATATTTGCAGGGAAACCAGCAAAATTTTCTAACACTCCTCTCATAAAAAATTTTCCCTAACTTACATATTATCTACGGTGATATAATTACCTCTATTTTCAAGGAAAAAATTTCAAATTCGTTATATAGTCCCTATGTATAAAGCACTCTCTAAAGCGCAAAAGCACAACATTCGACAACAACAGAAGAAAACTTAATGATTTCGACTTCTGCAAACTAGAGATATCTCAAAATTACAAATATTTATATTTTGACCAATTTGAGAGTACTACCTACTATCACGGGGTATAGAATAAACGGTGCAATAACTCAATAACAAAACATCACTGAAAAAAAACACACTTTAGTCATGCAATGAGGAGCTTACAAATGTCATTCTTTGAACAAGGAAAGATTTTAAATACACAGGAAATCGAAGCAATTAAACAATTCGCTGTAACGCAAGATCTTAACAAAACTTTAAGAGGTCATATCGGATATTTACTTCATAAAGTAGAACACAACAAACCTATCTCAATTCAAGAAATGAATCGAATACATGCACTTAAACTATTAGCAAAGAGAAATTTAAATAAAAAAATGAGTAACAAAAAAAGATCTGCCACCAGTCAAATTTCTTAAATTAATTGCACTTTTTAAACAAAAAAAGAATCCTCGAACGAATGAGGATTCTTGAAAAAAATTAAACATTAATAACCATTTAAATAGTAATGAGCAGGTTATAATATTGACCTGAGAAGCTTCTTACTTAGATTAATGTTGATTAGGAAGGTCTTTATCTTTGGCAAGGTATGTCCCTGTATCCATCTGCACAGCCATACTAGTAAAGCTTACACCTGTTGTTAAAACAACTCCTATAATAATCCCCGTTAATAATCTCTTCATTCCGAATCCCCCCTTACTTTTTGTTTTTTTGCTCATATTTATATTCAACAAAAGCATGTTCCACGATTTTTGCATATTCATTTTTCTCTTCTAATAGGAAAGTATATATGGATTTATTAAAGTAATCCCCGGCACCTTCTTTTCCATACCTTTTGAGGCACCTTGCTTTTTGATAGTAAAGCTCACCTAATAAGTATAGTGTTTCGTATTTTTTACACACCTCTATACCTAACTCGCTAAACTTCAATGATTTTTTAACTTTCCCAATACTAAGCGAAGATTTGGAAGCCCCATATAATAACCTTATTTCTATCGTATAATCTTTCACTAACGGAATTCTCCGGAATTTTTCTAACGCTCTTTCGTATACTTTTAAAGAAAATTGATAGTTTCCCTCTTCGTTTAAAATGACTGCAATGCTATTAAGTATTTCTGCTTCTCTTTCTTTATTTATAACGATTGACCTCATATTCAATGATCTGATTAATAAATGTAACGCTTTCACTTTATCTATATTCAAATAATACTCGCATATTCCCAAATTCCATAATAAATATTGATAAAACTCTGGACTCTCTTTTACTAATGGAGTTTTCAATTGATTTGTAACTAGTTCATTCAAACTCTGATAGTCTTTTTCTCTTTTGAACCTTTTTGCTATATTTTTAACTTCATCAATGTAGTCCACTCGGTCCGATTCAATTTGTCTGAAGAAATAATCGGCATCTACTCCCAATTTTTTTGAGATCAAGTGAAGAGTAATACTAGAAGGAAATTCATCTCCATTTTCTAGTTTACTGATTTGAGCCTGCGTACATATCCCTTCTGCTAACTCCTTTTGTGTCATTCCCGCGTCAAGTCTAGCCTGTTTAAGCACACTATTGAATTTATCTAAATTCATTGGTCCCCCACCTTTTTATATCAATAAATTTTCTACAATATAATATTCCTATTATTATATTGTTTGAGAAATATAAATTAATCCGGAGTAAATAGTGTTATAAACTGCCTCAATAGCCGCAGAAAGCAAATACATATTAAATTTTTATATGATAGATTTAAGTCAATATCTGCTAATGTCATAATATTATGAATTATCTTACCACTTACATCCTCTTATTTCCATCTATTTTTACACTAATTATATTTCTATTATTCTTTCCCATTAAGAGGATCAATGATCGTCGCTTAGCATTAGTGGATAAAAAATTTTGAAAGGGGAAGATGTCGTGAAGAAGTTATTAGTTCTGTTGAGTTTGCTGGTTTTACTTTTCGTTCCGTTTCAAACTGTTTTCGCTGATGAGGCTAAAGCAGGAGAGGAAAAGGAGTATTTAGTACAGTTTGATGGTCCTGCAAAAAAAGGGCTGCTTAAATCTTTTGGGGTGAAGGATAGTGACGTACTACACGAATTTAGTCTACTCCCTGTATTCCAACTTGAATTAACAGAGGGACAAGCAAAAGGCTTGAAGGATCACCCACAAATAAAATTTGTCGAGGAGAATGCTGAGGCCGAAGCTTTTGCTCAACAAACCCCGTGGGGAATCCCTCACGTTGAAGGAATCGAAGCTCAAAATAACGGCTACACTGGTTCTGGCGTAGATGTGGCAATCCTCGACACAGGGATTGACAGCTCGCATGAAGACTTGAATGTTGCTGGAGGCTACTCTGTATTCGGAGATTCTCCATACAATGACGGCAACGGGCATGGTACACATGTAGCTGGAACTGTCGGAGCATTAGATAATAACCTAGGAGTTATTGGGGTCGCTCCAGAAGCTGATCTCTACGCTGTCAAAGTTCTAGACAGTAATGGTAGTGGTTCCTACTCTGGGATTGCTCAAGGTATTGAGTGGTCCATTCAAAATGGAATGGATATCATTAACATGAGCCTTGGTGGATCCTCAAGCTCATCTATTTTAAAACAGTATTCTGATCTTGCCTATGACGAAGGTATACTAGTGGTAGCTGCTGCCGGAAATAGCGGTAACTCATGGGGCTGGGGTGATACTGTTGGCTACCCAGCAAAATATGACTCTGTAATCGCTGTAGCAGCAGTAGATCAAAACAACAACCGTGCTTCATTCTCCAGCCATGGTTCAGCCGTTGAGCTTTCTGCACCTGGTGTAAGTGTTCTTAGCACCGTGCCAGGAAACAGCTACGATTCATTTAATGGTACTTCAATGGCTTCACCGCATGTAGCAGGAGTCGCTGCACAAGTATGGGAAGCAAAACCAAGTCTTTCAAATGTTCAACTACGCTCACTCTTACAACAAACTGCGGAATATTTGGGTAACTCTAACTACTACGGTTATGGTTTAGTTCAGTCGTTCCAAGCAATAAGTCAATAAATATTAGGTAACAGGGTAGGACCTCCCCCTACCCTGTTTTTTTTAGATCTTCCTTCCAAAAGATTAGATAAGAAAGATTGAAGTCTTTCAGTTACAAACCCTCCCAAACTTTTATACCAAAAAATTGGTTTAAATATACTATTCCAATGATTATATTATTTAAGAAATATAGAGTATTTTGGAGAAATGATGTGATAATTTCCTCAAATAACTATAGAAAGCAAATTCATACTAAATTTATATATGTTAGATTTATGACAATATTCGCTAATGTTCTAATACTTAGAATTATATTAATATTAATACCCTCTATTTTACACTTTATATTTCTATTATTCTTTGTATCTAGCTGCTCTATATTCGATTCAATAATTTCTTTCAAAACAACAAATGGATCATTGCTAGACATTAGTGGATAAAAATTTTGAAAGGGGAAGATGTCGTGAAGAAGTTATTAGTATTGTTGAGTGTGCTGGCGTTACTTTTGGTACCTTTCCAAACTGCATTTGCTGATGAGGCGGAAACAGGTGAGGAAAAAGAGTACTTAGTTCAGTTTGATGGCCCTGCAAAAAAAGGGTTGCTTAAAGCTTTTGGTGTAGAGGATAATGACATACTGCACGAATTTAGTCTACTCCCTGTTTACCACCTAGAACTAACGAATGGACAAGCAAAGGGATTGAAAAATCATCCCCAAATAAAGTTTGTCGAAGAGAATGCTGAGGCTGAAGCCTTTGCTCAAGAAACTCCATGGGGAATTCCACATGTTGAAGGAACAGAAGCTCAAAATAATGGCTACACTGGTTCAGGAGTCGATGTAGCAGTACTAGATAGTGGCATTGACAGCTCTCATGAGGATTTAAATGTTGCTGGTGGGCATTCTGTTTTCGGAGATTCTCCATATAATGATGAGAACGGCCACGGGACCCATGTTGCGGGTACTGTTGGAGCATTAGATAACAACCTTGGAGTCGTTGGAGTCGCTCCACAAGCTAATCTTTATGCAGTCAAAGTTCTAGACGGAGAAGGAAGCGGTTCTTACTCTGGTATCGCTGAAGGTATTGAGTGGTCTATCCAAAATGGAATGGATGTTATTAACATGAGCCTTGGTGGATCTACAAGTTCATCTATTTTAGAAGAATATTCTAACCTTGCCTATGATGAAGGTCTATTAGTGGTAGCTGCTGCCGGTAATAGCGGTAACTCTTGGGGCTGGGGTGATACGGTTGGTTATCCAGCAAAATACGACTCTGTAATTGCTGTAGCAGCAGTAGATCAAAACAACAACCGTGCGTCATTCTCTAGTCATGGACCGGATGTTGAACTATCTGCACCCGGAGTAAGTGTTCTTAGCACTGTTCCAGGAAACAGCTACGATTCATTAAATGGTACCTCAATGGCTTCACCGCATGTAGCAGGTGTTGCAGCACAGGTATGGGAGGCTAAACCAGGTCTTTCAAACGTTGAACTGCGTTCACTTCTACAACAAACTGCCGAATATTTGGGTAACTCTGATTACTACGGTTATGGTTTAGTTCAATCCTATCAAGCGATAAGCCAATAAAATAATTGACAGGGTAGGACCTCCCCCCTACCTTGTTAAAGTATTCAACTTATTATTATAAAAGGTCAGACAACTAATTTTGTTGTCTGACCTTTTTTATTATAATTGCTTTAAATAATTTTCAAGTTCTTCATAATGTGAAGCTAAACCTTGAACCATACCCATATCCATAACTTTTGGTAGTTCTTCCTCAGAAGAGAACTGTGTACGTGAAATAAGTTTGGTCTTATCTTGCTTTTCTTCAAAAGTTAATGTGATAAACATTTCCGGAGCTCCCGGTGTGGGATTACCTTCTTCATCAGCAAATGTATCAGTGAAAGTCAATTTCTCAGGAGATATAATTTCGTGAAATACTGATTTTCCACAAGATTTTTGTCCGTAAAAATCAACTTGCTCCTTATCTACACAATGCATACAATAATGCCATACACCTTTCGGCTCCAACTCAAAACGATGAATGGTTGTTTCCCAACCTTTTGGGCCCCACCAATTTGCCAAATGATCTGGGTCGGTGAACGCCTTGAACACAAGATCCCTTGGTGCATTGAACATCCGTTCAACCACTAAGTCTTTCCCTTCCACCCAATGCTTCATCTGTGAACTTACTTTGTTTTCATTCATCTACATTCCTCCAATAAAGTTTTTGAAGCTAAAATACTTAGTACTCCAATTGAACAGTTGGTTTCACAAAGATGAAGTTCTTCTTATTCCTCATTCGCTTCTTCGGTCTGTAACTCATGTAGATAATCATCCAACCGGTCTAGACGATCCTCCCAAATTGATCGAAAGGAATCGATCCAAGCATCTAACTCTTTGAATGGCTCAGGTTTTAGTTTGTAAATTCTTCTGTTAGCTCTTGGTATCACCTCAACGATACCAACATCATGTAATACTTTTAAATGTTTAGAAACCTGAGGTTGACGTAGTTGGAGTTTATCAGCAATTTCTCCTACTGCAAGCGGTTCTTCCTTAAGTATTTGAACAATTCTTACTCGATTTGGTTCTGCAAGAGCACTTAATATTTTTTCCATATTTTAAATATAACTCATAAGGAATATTCCGTCAAGGGAATATAAAACAATTATCAAAGTAATGCTTGCCCAGTCATATAAAAATTAGTAAACCTACATTTTTTAATGACTTTTTCATACAATTCATTTAGAGGTGATAATTTTGGCAAGAGTAGCTTATACCGAAAAAGATCTCGATCTAATAGCAAGGATGATGAGAGCAGAAGCCGAGGGTGAAGGACGACTAGGGATGCTTATGGTCGGCAATGTTATTATAAATCGAACAAAAGCTGATTGTTTAGATTTTGAAGATGTAAGGTCCATACGAGATGTGATTTTCCAAGTCCAAGGAGGAAATTATTCTTTTGAAGCAGTCCAAAAAGGAAATTTATTTTATAGACCTGCAAGAGAAGCAGACCGAAGATTGGCACGCGATGTTGTAAAATATTGGAGACAACAACCTGCGATGTTTGCCCTTTGGTATTTTAATCCATATGCTGAATGTCCTCCTACATGGTATGGTCAACCATTTACAGGACGATATAAACAACATTGTTACTATGAAGCAATAGCTAATACATGCGAAAGCGCTTATAGATTTTAATAAATTTCCTCACAAAGGTAGTGAACCCCAGAAATTAGATTTTTACTCTAACTTTTGGGGCGCAGTACCAAAGTGGGGATTTTTTTGTTAACCTTTTCAATCAACACACCTCTTTGGTTAGCACTAAAAGTACTATGGATCTGATTGATTGCGAGTTTTATTCCCAATTTATACATTTTGTTGCAACAAATAAAAGAACCCTTGATATTCAAGGGTTCCTAAGGAGTGGAGCATATCGGGCTCGAACCGATGACCTCTTCGCTGCCAGCGAAGCGCTCTCCCAGCTGAGCTAATGCCCCGTATTATTTTTATTGTCATGATAGGACATATAACCATATTTCAGTGAGGTTGACCCTCTCGCATGAAATTATCACACGATTTATTGTAATGTTTCTATTATAAATGTCAACCACAAACATGAATATACACCTTTAAAAAAAGGAGGAATCTAATAATAGACTAGCGAATTAGTAAATAAAAAGGAGGAGCAGATATGAGTAAACAAAAGATCAATGACATTGAGGGAAGATATGAATATGAGATTCAAGGAATCAAAAACAGGCTTCAACACTTAGAAGATGGGCGTATTTATGAGATAACAGGATGGAAACAAGATGGAAACCTTGCTACGAACGTCCAAAAACTAAGAAAACAGCTTAATGACTTATTAACCAAAATTGAATACCAATCACCTTCAGACTTTGATAAAATGGATGAACTCTTTGAATGAGAAATAGGAGACCTCTTAAATGGAGTCTCTTTATATTTTATATAAACTTCTGAATATTACTATTTAAAAACCCTTCATTATGAGAAAAGATAAATCTATCAGAATGTTTAACTATTTGTTCGTTTATTTTTCTCACATCTTTACCGCCAACTTTCTTAAACCTCTCTTCTGAAGAATCAATATTAAGTGCTAAATGAGGAGTTAAAGGAAATACCCCGCCATCAATAGAGAAAGCTGGGTCCTCAATGTCACTCTCTAAGACTACTGGATTGTCTGATGTAATAAAAGATCTTTTTTCTGATGCAATAAGATAGCTCCAATTCATTTCAGCAAGCTTTCCCGCAAACTCCATCATCTTTTCTGGAAGGAATTGAACAAAACAATCCTTGCTAATATCCATATTTACTTCTTCCAACCTTCCGTCTGCTCTTTCAATAAATTCTTCATATGTAATTTCTTCATCTCCATCATAAAAATTACGAGTAAATTGCTCTATTGATGTCTTATCAAACCATTTCCCAGCTTTACCTTTTCTGAAGGCTATTTCAATCTCGCTTATTACCTTTTCTTTCATACTAACTGTCCTTAACTTTTGAGAAGAAACATAATAAGCAAATTGTTTTTTCATCAAACCTGTCAACATTTCTCTATTCTGGAGTTGCTCTATGTATGGTTGATAAAGTGGTTCAATTTGATTTGCCAGGAAATGTTCCATATCATAAAGCTTTTCATCTTCTTCCTCGTCTGTGACAGTGTAAAAGTCCTTCACTATTGGAACTTTTTTGATACTTTGCTCTCTGAAATGTTTAGTATCTTTTTGATACAACCATATTTTCTCGTTTCCAGAGGTGAATTGCTTTAAATGTGTTTGTGGAACAATATGTTGTTTGATGGGTAAGTTCATTTGAATTACTCCTCTTAACAGTGAAATTCTTTCATATCAAAAAAGCTCAAACTCAAGTCATTAAAATCATTCAACCTCCATTATAAAGGATTGTTATAGGAAGTACGAGTGTAGTTCATTTCATCCAATATAACTCCATGTTTGATTAAATAATTTAGCGTCCATCTTTACCTGTACCCAAGTATTAGTTTTAAAAACTCACGATCTTAATGATTCACTATGTATTTTCAATGACGGTATAACCTTAAGTAGTAAGAGGAGTAAGCAAAACCAATGTGTTAAGACTCCCCCTGAATTTCCTCCATGAAATTCTCAAATATTTCGTTGGGCATAAACAGCTTGCTTCTCTTTCATACCTTTACACTTCAGTTAATTTGCTATGTCTCATTTATTGAACTCCTTCCTAAATTTGATAATAAAAAAAGAGCCAATTACTTCGGTCAAGAAATTCGCAATAAAAGTAGTTAGCTCTTTGATACAGTTTTAAATTCTGTAATTATATAACAGAATTATTCTTATTACTCAATCGCCCAAAATGTAAAACCATTCGATCCAATAGTTACTAGCCTAGAGAAAATTTAGTGTTATAGCCTGCTTTATAAAACGCCCCTATATAAGGCCATTACACATTCTGTACAATGGTCTTGCTGCTATGAAATAAAAAACCACAGTAAAAGATATGCAATTATTGGAGCAATAATTAATGTAGCCCGCTTCATAGTTTCTTTGAAAGCATGTTTACACAGAACAATCTTCTGACTCGAATCTAATTTTATGTTTTGAAACCCAGTAGACTTAATGAAGTTAAGGTAGTCGACCTCCTCTTGGTTCTCTACAGATGATAAAGCGCTTATATATTTAGCGTTAACTTCCTCATATGAGTTAACTATATCACTCATTTTTCTTATGCCAGCTATCAAATCATCTTCAATCCTGTCCAATTCATTAAGTAGCTCTTGTAGCCTGATGTAATTGAATTTAACGCTAAATTGTCGTTCTGTAAGATTTTTTGATATAACGAATAAAGAAAATAAGGACAAGGCAATTGATGAGCTTAGCAGAAATAGTGACGTTTTAGGTGATGCTTGGAGGTTTAGGATAGATGAAAATACTAGAACTATAGAGTAATATACATTAATAAATTGATAGAAATTATTTTTCTTAATCAATCTATCTTCAGTATTAATACGCGATTTTCTAGTGAGGTATATCCTTGTATTTAATGATTTAATACGCTTCAATAATAAGTCCGCCTGTATATCTTCCATTTTAACTCCCCCCCTAGAATGATACACCCTGTATATCTTTTTCTAATTGGTTTACTTCTTTATAAATGGTGTTATTAAATATATAGTCAACTCGTTCTTTCGATAAGTCAACTGTAGGCTTCCCTAGTACGCCTTCAATAAAATCTACTTTATTTTCGTGCGAATAATTATCGAAATTTGGAAGATATCTAGTGTTAGTGAAGTTTTTCCTTATTTCATTATAGGCTCTAGTGAACCGCTTAATTTGGTTCTTATCAACGAGATTTTGTAGTTTAAATCTATCTTGAAGTAATTTTTTTCTCACGAACCAATCTAAATGGTGAAAGATGTCTTCATTGTCTTCGGAAATTTGTGAATAAAAAATCAACCAACCATATTTCCTCCCACCATATTTGCTTCCAGTTATTCTGAGGTTTAATTGCCACAAGAAGAAATTAATATTAGGGTTCGATTTTTTATACGTATGAGCAATTGTAACAAAGATACTTTCCAGAGATTTTTTCATATTTGTAATAGCTTCTTTTCTTATAGTAGTAGAGGTACCATCAAGGAAATATCCCAAGTAGTAAAAACCATTGCTAACAAAGCCTTCATCTTTTTTTTCAGGATTTATTATTAAATCTAATGTGGTTTTGCTAGTTAGATCACGTACAATCTCATTATAAATCGCATCGCTATCTTTGTTGTTACAAATAATAATAATATCATCAACGAACCTTTTATAAATAAGGTCGCTTCTATTTATGTACTTATCATCCAATGCATTCATATAAATGCTAGAAAGAATATTAGATACTGGAAGACCCTGGGGCACTCCCCTTGTGTTGACTGTTTTATCTTTTTGGGAACCCTCCTTTACAGTAGGAGTCTTAATTGAACGCTTCAGTATCTTGAGGAGCTTTTTGTCTCTTATTCTTTTTCGTAGCTTTTTAAAAAGCTTCTCATGATCGATGTTCCCATAAAAATCAGAGATGTCTATCTTGAAGAAGTAATCTTTATGAGGGTCTTGGATTTCTGACTCTAAATCACTTATTATTGTGTGAACAGTCTCATAGTAAATGTCAGTAAGGAATTTCTTATGTAGAATTTCTTTTAGCAAGCCTAGCGTAATTTTGTCTTTAATAGTAGGAATTGATATTTGCCTAGGGGTGTTCGATTTACCCTTGGAAATCAACTTCTGCTTATAAGGAGTGAATTTGTAGGAGCCATTCATTATCTTCCTGTTAATTGTCTTTGCGTACCAATTTAAGTTCTCGTTAAATAACCTTGAATTTACCTTATCAATTCCAACTGAATTTTTACCTCTTTTATTCTCATGATAGTAATCAATAATATTGTCGATTTTAAAATATTCTTCTAAGAGCTCTCTAGTTAAGACCATTTCCATCATACCCTAAATAAATATTATATAGTGGGTCTTGAAGGTCCGACCAATGCCTACCTCCACACAGTAAGTAGGACAAGCAGAAATCTGCTTAAAGACTAAATCTTGTTCCTTAGATAGTTTCACCTTAATACTAGATGAAATCGCCCAAGTGTGAAAATTCACACTCAATAAGACCCACTATATATTATAAATTTTATCATTGATACTATAATTTAACAAACAATTACACTATTCAACATAAAATTAAAGTTATAGAAGCTCTTTCAATGGGTCATGGTCGCTCAACACTGATTTAATTCATGTTGAAAATGCCTATATAGTGTCTAGTTCCCTCAATTTTCAATTGTCTCGCGAACAATTGTATTACCCTTAAATTCCTTATTCATTAGCAACCTCTTGATAAATACATTTCGCATTGCAAATGGTGAGAATGTTCCTCGAATACCCATTTACTTTATGAAAAGCTGAACACCCTTCTTTGTTAATCGTTCCGCTTTATTGTTTATAAAAACCGCTTCTGGAAACTCCTTAAAGTGATTATCTACCTAACTCTTGTATACTCCCAATTCTTTTCCCAGAGCCTCTGAAAGAGGCACAGAACCGCTTCTACGACTCATACTTTTATGTATAATGATTAGCCAATCATTGAAGTCGATGTCGTTCCAAATAGAATTTTACTGAAAAGCTATAAATAGCCGAGTGAGGGCGGGGGTATCTACCTTCACTCGGCTTTCTATTTGATCACTCTGTAATCGCGTAGTCATCCAACAATGCTTTTTTATCGATCTTCCCCACATGTGTCTTTGGCAGTTCAGCCATTAATACGAATTCTTTCGGTATCTTATATTTACTCAACTTTAATTCACAAAATCGGATCAACTCTTCTTCAGTTACATCTTCACTTTTCACCGATACAAACGCCGCTACCTTTTCTCCCCATTTATCATCCGGGATTCCAACCACTGCAACTTCGTCAACTTTTTCATTTGATTGCAGCCAATGTTCGATCTCAAGTGGATACACGTTCTCGCCACCTGTAATGATCATCTCTTTTTTCCTGCCAGAAATATAAACGTATCCATCTTCATCTTTACGGGCCAAGTCACCTGTTACAAACCACTCACCTTGGAATGAATCAGCTGTCTCCTCATCATTTTTCCAATAGTATTCAAACAGATGCTTACCCTTGAGCCATAATTCCCCGACTTCATTTGTAGCGACTTCCTCACCATCAGAACGTACTATGCGAATTTCGTTGAATAACATTTCTTGACCAACCGAGCCCTGCTTCACTTTCGACATTTCTGGATCAATATAAAAATTATTCGGACCAGCTTCAGTCAAACCGTACCCTTCCTTAAAACTGAGTCCTTTTCGATTGAATTCCTCATAAACCGAAAGTGGGCAAGGTGCTCCACCAGATAAAAATACTTCCATATCATAAAACGTCGCTTCCTGAAATGCATCCGTCTGAACGATCATGTGGTACATCGTAGGGATAAACAACACGATAGTACACCGATACTTAATCAAGTTCTTCACTGCTTTTTCAGGTTCGAAATCGGACTCCAGCACTACCGTTCCACCAGCTAATAATATTGGTGTCGTTAACGCATTCAATCCGCCTGTATGGAACATCGGAATCGAGGTTAGTGTACACTCATCCCTCTTCAAATCCCAACTAACAATAGTATTCATCGCATTCCAGAATATCGATTGATGACTCAATACCGCTCCTTTGGGCTTGCCTGTTGTACCGCCTGTGTAGACCATCGCTAGAGGATCTTTATCATCAATTTCTGGTTTTTGAAAAATATTTTCAGTGTATGTAGGCAATTGGTCGATATATGAGTTGCCTGCTATCTCCAATGCTTGGCCAAAAACGCCCAACCACTCATGAGTGCGATGAAAGGATTCGTGCACCCCAACCAGTGTCGGTTCAGCATCACCCAGTACATAACTAAGCTCTTCTTCAGAGAGTCTCCAATTGAGCGGAACAAATATTGCTCCACATTTCATCGCAGCGAATAAAAAGTCCAGGTAACTGATATGATTCGGGGCAAGCAGTGCAACACGATCACCTTTTTTGATTCCTTGATTGACAAAGTGAGTTGCCAATACTTCTGCACGACGATCCACTTCAGAGTACGTCCACCGATCGTCGGTCGTAGCATCGATGATTGCTATGTCATTTGGATAAAGAATAGCACGGCTACTTATCCAATCAAATTCCTTGTGCACATGAACCAACCCCTCTTACGTTAATATGTAACTTTATCTTATCGAGGTTGGTTACAGGTAAGTTACAAAATAAATACGACCTATTTGCTCAAAATAATAACCCTACAGCCTCGCTGCAGGGTTTGCTTAAATAAGTATTTACATCATAATGCCACCATCGACGTGGAGTACATGGCCATTCACATAATCCGATTCTTCTGAAGCTAAGTACAAGTAAGCATTTGCAATATCAGTCGGTTTCCCGAGTCGACCCATCGGCACTTGTTTCACCAAGGACTCAATCACATGATCAGGAACACTTTCGACCATAGATGTCTCTGTAAAACCTGGTGCCACAGCGTTCACATTAATGTTTTTCCTGCCAAGTTCTTTTGCCCAAGTTTTCGTAAGTCCGATCAGGCCAGCCTTAGCAGCTGCATAGTTTGATTGCCCAACATTTCCGTATGCACCTGAAACAGACGATGTATTAATGACCTTACCTTTACCACTTTCAATTAAATGGGGAAGAACAGCTTGTGTACAATGGAAGACACCCTTCAAGTTAACATCTATCACTTGTTCGAACTGTTCTACAGTCATTTTTGAAAGCATCGCATCTCGAGTGATACCTGCGTTGTTGACTAAAATATCAATCTTTCCAAATGCATCTATCGCCTCTTTTACCATGGCATCTACGCTCGCACGATCTGCTACATTTACTTGCACGAACAATACGTCATGACCTTCACTTTTAAGTACTTCTTCACGATTTTTCCCGGTTTCGGCATCAAAGTCCGCCAACACTACCCTTGCCCCTTCTTCAGCAAAGAGAGTGGCAGCTTCAAGTCCGATTCCATTTGCGCTTCCTGTTATGATTGCTACTTTGTTGCCTAAACGTCCCATTTCAAACCCACTTTCTTTTATTTCTTTAAAAATTCTTCAATCTCGCGAACTAGTTGGCCCATATCATCTACTAAAGGTGAATGTCCGCTATCCTTCAACTCTACGAAAGTAGCCAAATCACCCAGGTCCTCAACAATTTCTTTTGCCATATCCTCTGTAATAACGAAGTCCCTCTCACCTCTTAATACAAGTGTAGGAACGTCAATTTTATCTACTTCACCAGTTCCCTTTATCAAACCATTAAACTCATTTGAAATATTGAAAGTATTCAACGCATGATAGATTTCAGCTAGATTGCGTTGGGTCAACAAGTCATCGACATACTCTTCATACTTATCAGGACTTGGCTGATTATGAGTATAAATCAATTGATTCCAGATAGCTTTTAGAAGGTCTCGATCTTTTCGATCATAAGCACCTTGAATTGCCAATGTCTTACCTGGGTCCTGCTTTACTTCTTCAAAAGTCTCTAATCGACGTGTCGGGTCAGGCAGTCCATCTTCTCCTGTTGCATAAAAAGGATATCCTCTAGTTGAAGCTGAAGCTAATAAAACAAGCTTTTCAGTTGGATGATCATAGTTGGCACAATATTGAAGCCCCACTGCTCCACCAGTTGACCAGCCCACGATTGCATATAAATCTAAATCTAGTGCTTCCACAAATAACCGAACATGATTACTCAAATCTTGAATTGAATTAATTTCAGATAAATATGTTGATTCTCCGAAGCCAGGCAAATCGATTGCCACCAAATGATAAGAAGAATCGAATGCCTCCATGAAAATGTCCCAGTGTTTCGAGGAAATCATGTTTCCATGAATCAACAGAACAGTTTGATCCCCACCTGAACGTTCTCGGTAAGCAATTGTTTCTCCATTTGGTACTTTGACCTTTTTCAATTCAATCGTTGACATTATAATCATCCTCTCTAATTTTTTAACCCCAACGAATAACGGATGCACCCCAGGCATAGCCAATCCCTGCACTGACAAAGACAACGACATCTCCATCTTTGACTTTACCTTCTTCTAAGGCGAGTTCAAGTGAAATGATTTGATCCATCTGTCCGATGTGTCCGTAATCTTCTAAGTAAATGGATTGATCCTCGTCCATATCTAATTCTTTTAAAATATAATGATGAGCTGATCGTTTCATGTGAAGCATCGCTAAGTAATCAACGTCCTTCACTTCAAGACCACTTCTTTTAACTGCGTCCCGGACAACTTTCACGAAGTTATCCATCGATTTCTGCTCGAGCCGCTTCTTCATGCCTTCAGGGTCAAGTACATCCAGTTGATATAAATTCTGCTCTAATACTTCATTCGACATCGGTTGCTTTGTTCCTCCTCCGACAACCGCTACATCTTCTGAAAAAGAACCATCTGTAATCAATGTACTCTCCTGCACCAAGTTCTTATCAAAGTCTCTCTGAAGAATCATCGCTGCACCACCTGCACCCAAGTTGTACATAAAACGTGTTCGCGGGTTTTGATAATCGATGAAGTCGACATTACGGTAACCTCCAGCCAATAACACCGTACGGATACGTTCATCAGCAATCATCATATCCTTCGCAACCTTCATTGCCATAATCGTCGTCCCACATCGAAGGGCAACGTCAAAAGCCCAGGCATTATAACAACCTAACGCTTCTTGTGTCTTGATTCCCGCCGTCCATAGTGGATATTCTTTGTGTTCTTCTCCTATATAGATCACCAGGTCGACTTCACCTGGATCGATACCACACTTTTCAAAAGCCTTCTTAGCAGCTCGTATTCCCATTTCAGCAGTATGATCATCAGGACCGGGAACTGGCTTCGATTTAATCCCTAGTTTATTTTCAACGACCTCAAGCGGGATCCCTGAGCGTTCAGATAGCTCTTTTGAAGACATCATTTTCTCGGGGATATAGACACCTGTTGCTACGATTCCTACATTATCTCTCATGACATACTCCTTTAACTCGCAAGCTTATCTGTTTTAGGCGCTTTTTCATTGCGTTTCTTATATTTTCGCTTAACCCAATGCTTTTGAATCGTTCCAACAATTCCATACGGGAAAAAGATAACCGCTAAAATATAGACGATACCGAACAAGATAATCCATCGTTCGAAGATCCAGTGAACGTCAGACAATCCAGATAAATAATGGTGAGCAAATTCAATAATCCCCGCACCTATGATTGGTCCAACTAATGTACCGACTCCACCAATAATCGTCATCAGCAAAGCATCTAACGTCACGTCAATCGCAAAGACACTCGTATCCACGAACCTAATGCTAATTGCGTATAAAACACCTGCGAAGCTAGCTACGACACCAGAGACGACACTGATGATCACTTTATAAGGCATGATTTTGAACCCTAAGGATTCAACACGCTGATCATTTTCCCGAATCGCTACAAGAACTTTCCCCATAGGAGATTGAGTCAACCTTCTCAACCCGAAGAAAAACAGTACAAGAAATAAAAGACAGATCATATACATTGTGATATTTCGATACTCACCGAGAATTCCAGGAAAATCAGGAATTCGGAATGTAAACCCATCGCTACCCCTTGTCACAGAACGCCATTTTTCAGCGACCACCATGAACAAGCTTGCTAAAGCTAATGTCAGCATGGCATAGTAGTGACTTTTCAACCTCAACGTCAAGATACCAGCTAAGAAAGCGATGAATCCTCCTATCAATACTGCGGCTATAATTCCTACTAATAGTCCAAAAAATGACGCTTCCATTAAATCCAGAAAAACCGCGACACTATATGCACCTATTCCGAAAAACATTGCATGACCGAAGGAAACAATCCCAGTATAGCCGAGCAACAAATCATAACTCATGGCAAAAATACCAAAAACAAAAATTTGAATCATCAAAAACAAGAACCAACGATCATCTTTCATAAATGGTATAAAAATCAGTAGGAAAGCCACAGCCAAATAAATCCAAGTTGACTTTTCAGCATGCTTCATCATTTGTTTGCCACCCCACTAACATTGAACAGGCCTTGAGGACGGAACATCAAGACTAAGAACATCAAGATCATCGTCACTGCCATCGATAGGGCAGGAAAATAATAAGCAGTGAATGTATTTGATAGTCCTACAAGTAGCGCTGCCATTAAAGACCCCGGAAAACTGCCCATTCCTCCGATAATCACCACAATGAAAGCGAAAATACCAAACTCCAGTCCCATTTCTGCGTACACAACACCAGAACTTGGAGCAAAGAGTGCCCCTCCTAAAGCTGCCATCGCTGACCCTACCATAAATACACCGACGAAAACTAGTTTGATATTGATACCAAGAGCTTGTATCATTTCCTTATTCATCACACCTGCGCGTACAATCAATCCTACTTTCGTAAACTTCAAGATTGCCCACATAACTAGGAAGACAAGCAATCCTACAGCAATGATGAAAGCTCTATATTTAATGATGGTAACGTCACCGATAAACCAGCTACCACTCAAATATTCAGGTGTAGTTGCAGCCTTGATGTCTGGACCGAATACGACCTTCAACATCTCAGTCAATACAAGCATGAATCCCAAAGTAATTAAGATTTGCTGAATGTGATTACCGTATACTGGCCTCACAATTAAGTATTCTGTGATTAACCCGAGAACTAGTCCGGTTAAAACCGCCCCAAGAATACTAATGATGAAACTATCAGATATCGCATAAAACCAGACAGCACTGTACGCACCCCATGCAAACAGTCCACCGTGAGCGAAGTTCAAGACATCCATGAGTCCGAAAATAAGTGTCAAACCAGCTGCAATCAGGAAAATAAGCATTCCGGTAGAAATACCATTGATTGCTAGATTCAAAAATAAGTCCATCCTTACTCCCCCCTATGCGATTCCTAAGTATTTACGTTTGATCTCTTCATTCTCTTCTAATTCAGTCATGCTACCTTCATGGACAGAAACTCCATCGTCCAAAATATAGAAACGATCGCCTAGTTTACTAGCCATATAGAAATTCTGCTCCACTAACAGAACGGTCGTTTGTTCTTTCATTTTATCGATCGATTCAATAACCTTTTCAACAATAACAGGCGCAAGCCCCTTGCTAGGTTCATCAATTAATAATAGATCATTGCTATTGATATATGAACGAGCAATGGAAAGCATCTGCTTTTGCCCACCACTCAATTGACCACCAGGCTTTTTCCAGAACTTTTTCAAGTCAGGAAAAAGATCCAGCGCCCACTCCAAACGTTCTTTTGTCGCGTCGTCTTCAGTTCTCATACCAACTCGCATATTTTCTCCGACACTCAAATCGTAAAAGATACCCTGATCTTCAGGTACATAGCCGATTCCGCGTTTAGCGATTTTATATGGAGGCAACTTCGTAATATTTTCTCCATTAAACGTCACCGTACCACTGGAGGCATTATTTAACCCCATAATCGTTCGAAGGGTCGTTGTCTTACCTGCACCGTTCCGTCCCAATAACACGGTCACTTCACCAGTCTTCACCTCGAAGTTCACGTTCTGTAATATATGAAATTGATCGATATACGTATTAACTTGATCCAACTTCAGCAGCGTCTTGCTCATTTGTACTCCCCCCAATATAAGCCGATTGCACCGTTTCGTTTGCCATAATCTCTTCTGGAGAACCTTTTGCTAATAGTTCGCCGTTATACAACACCATCAATTGATCGGACAACTCTAAGACCAAGTCCATCTTATGCTCGATCAACACGATCGTTCTGTTACCTTGATTCTTGATCTTCTCTATCACTTCTAAAATAGCAGGAACCTCTTCCAAAGACATGCCTGCTGTCGGTTCATCCAATAAAAGGACTTCTGTATCCAGGGCTAACAACATCGCGATTTCGAGTTTTCTTTTTTCCCCATGAGAAAGGTTTGCAGCAATCGTATTCATTTTATCTTCAAGCAATACTAAGCGGAGAAGCTTCTTAGAGTCTGCTTCAAACTTTTCATAATGCTTGAAGTGTCGGAACATTTGAAATCGTACTTTCTCTTTGGATTGAATCGCCAGTCGTACATTTTCCAAAACAGTCACATTCGGAAAAACATTCGTGATTTGAAAAGAACGACCGATCCCTAATCTGGTTCGTTGGGTTGACGATTTCTTTGTAATATTTTGACCTTTAAAATATACTCTCCCTTTCGTCGGTGCTAACTGACCACTTATTAAATTAAAGAAAGTTGTCTTCCCCGCTCCGTTTGGCCCTATTACGGATGTAAATTGATTTTTGGGAATTTCAACACTCACATTATTTACTGCGTAATGCCCACCAAAGGCAATCGTTAAATCTTTAGTTTCTAAGATTGTCTTCATACTTTCACCACCCCTTTTTTATGTATAAATAGCAAACTTCGGTGAAAATTCACCGAAGCTTGCCCTATATTCCATCTACTCGTTCATAATTGGTGGTGCCGTGTCTTCAGGGGATAATTCTTCTACTAATACAGGTACCGGATAATCTAACTCATCATCTTCTTCAAGAGTAATTGAGTACATCGTTTGCAATGCTTGGTGGTCTTCCTCACGGAAAGTCATGGTTCCTTTTGGTGCTTCAAAACTCATCCCTTCCATCGTATCGATCAGTAGATCAACATCCGTATCGCCTTCAGTTTGTTTCAGTGCCTCAACAATTGATATGGCAGCACTCATCCCACCTGGTGTGAATAGATCAGGTACTTCACCGTCGTAACGAGCTTTATGTTCTTCCACTAACCAATCATTCACTTCATTATCAGGAAGTGTATGGTAATAAACCGTGAACCCTTCCATACCAACTAATGCATTCATCGTCTTCAAAGCAGCAATATCAGGTGCACCAGTCGAAACTGTAATGCCTCTGCTTGCTAAATCCATATCATTAATTTGGTTCCATGGACTATTTGCTCCAGCCCAGATAACAAATAAATAATCCGGCTCCGCTTCAATCACTTTCTGAATGTTTGGAGTGAAGTCAGTTGCATTTTGATCAACAAATTCTTCTAAAACAATCTCTGCCCCTAATTCCTCTGCAGCTTCCTTAAAGGCAGCAACTCCGTCATGACCAAACGCATAGTCAGGTGCAAATGTCGCAATCTTTGTTCCTTCTTCAGCAATCGCCGCAGCACCAGCTACCGCATCTTGTGAAGAGTTACGAGATGTACGGAAAATGTATTTATTGAATTCACTACCTGTGATACTGTCAGCTACTGCCGGCTCAACTACCATGATTTTTTCATATTCTTCTGCTAGACCAGTTACAGCTAACGTATCCCCAGAACTTGAAGAACCTACTAAAAAGTCTACTCCTTCATCATCTAATAGTTGTAAAGCCTTCTGACGTGCAACATCAGGTTGAGTCTCAGTATCTTCGAACATGACTTCGATCGGACGACCATTCACTTCCATCGTTCCATCAGTAGCATATTCAAGACCTAACTCGAAACCACGTTGAGTTTGCATACCATAAGATTCGAGTGCCCCGGATAAAGATGCAAGTACACCAATTTTAATCGGCTCACCACTTGCTTCTTCACCTTCTGTATCCTCTCCACTATCACTATCAGTTTCTTCTCCTTCAGCACTAACCTCTTCAGCATCTTCGCCATCTGACGTGTCGCTACAAGCAACAAGAGCTCCTACTAATAAAATAGCTAACAGCAACATTCCTAACCATTTCAACTTCGTCATGCTTTTTCCCCCTTGGATATGAATTTCATATATGTCGTTCAACTTGTTCTTATCATAAATAATATGAGTTACAGGCTAGTTACAGACTTATCAAATAATCAAAAATAGTTGCCGTTTAAACCTAGAGAACCATTGCAAAAATCCACGTTTCAGCACACAAAAAAGCCCACCCCATCTGGAGTAGGCTCTACTATCTCGTAATTATTTCATACATTTCACGTGTTGGTTGCATCGGTTCGATACCGAGTTCTTTGTCCAATATTTCTTTACATTTTTTATACCATTTAATAGCTTGCGGCCTATTATTTTGTTGGTAGTAGCAATACATGATCAACCGGTAGGCCTCTTCCCAAGTATGATCATACGTCAATATTTCTTGGCACCAGTGGATAGAGGTATGATAGTCTTCAAGTCGTATGGAGGTTTGTGCCAATTTCTCCGCACCACGTAAAAATAATAGTTGCAGCCGCTCTCGCTCATGTACGAGCCACTCATAAGATTCCCGATTAGTTAAGTAGTTACCCTTATATAAATTCAACCCTTTTTTCAAAAGATCACGAGACTTCTCAGCATCCTTCTCATCTATTCCTGCCAGAATGAACGCTTTGAAATCCTCTACATCCAAATCGAAACCCGATTGAGGATTCAATCGGTACGTGCTTCCGCTTCTTATGATATAAAATGAATCTTCGCGTGCTTTACGTTTTGGTTCTAGAACTTTCAAAAGACCGTTCAACGTCACTTTGAAGTTCTTTGCAGCCTTGTCCTCACTTTGATCTGGCCATAGACATTCGAAAATCTCTTCTTTTGTCATTGCCGTATCTCTCTTCGTAACCAATAATTCCAATAATTCTCTTGATTTTGCTCTAGACCAATCCGAGTCGCTTACGACTTCATTTCCAATCAACACGTTAAATTCACCCAGTGTCTCGATTCTCAATGTATACCCAGGGTGGCGTTCCAAATTTCCGAAACCTAACTCCTGGATCATCCGAGTAACATAGCTTTCTTGGATTTCATTGGATTGTGCTTTGAATAATAACGGAGCGATATTTTGCATATCAACCGGACCAAAATAACTTCTTTGTTTGATAAAAAATTCATAGGAACCTGTTTGCATTCGCAGTAAAAAGTCTTGAATTTCTTCTGCAAACACCCGATCATCACCCGTCTCAAAACCTAAACAAGCGGCCCAAAAGGAAGAAGCCATTAGACCGTAATCGTCTTCACAACTTTTGAAATGTTGTCGTGCTTCTTCGAGAAACTGGTTTGCAATCGTGTGCCTCTTACAATTAAATGCGGCAATAGCTAAACAAAGCCTGATGACGGCAGAAAGCCACATATCCTTCACTTGTTCTGTTTCACGTAATCCTTTTTGACCTGCGTGTAAGGCTTTTTCATACTCGCCGTTCATTCCGTATAACATACATAACCCCATGTAAGGCTCGGCTTTCCCTCTAGATACATTCAACTTTTCCATAATATCAAGTGCATGATCATAACATTTGAGGGCCAAGTCTTTTTCGTAGCGGCTGATCAATTGAACTGCATGACCCATTCTCATCCACCCGCATGCTTCAACAAATGGTGATTCATGATCAATCCCTTGTTGTAACCCTTGTTCCGCATAAATCTTCCCTTCCTCAGCCTGCCCCATGAAGGAAGCGATGATTGATAACAAAATATCGGTTTCTCTATGCGACTGAGGGAGATGGTCCAACTCATAGGAAGGAAACTTCTCTTTTTTCTCTAAAAGAAATTGTTTCGCTTGATCTAAACGTCCAGTACGCAAATAGATCCTAGCTTCTAGATTCGTATCATCAATAGGTAAATTCAAGTTCTTAGCCTGACTTAACCAAGCTTCTGCACGTTTAGCTGAACCGGAATTCAACAAGTTCTCCCCTTGCATATGGTAGAGACGTGCTTTCTCTTCATCAGGTACATCGGACTTTTCGCGGTAATCAATTGCCTGCTGTAAAATTTTCTCGGCTTGATCGGGGCGAATCGTATCTAAAAATATTCTCGCTTTCCCTTCATAGGCCATACTTAATACGTAGTGATCTTCACCTTTTTTAGAAATATCTATTGAACGGTCATAAGCACTTTCCGCTTGATCATATTTCGAACGATAACGCAAAATTTCTCCACTATAATACCAGAGCATAGGATACCGATTCTTTGATTCATCGGAAAGTTGCTCCAGCTGTTCAGAAAGTCGTTCCAACTTCCCTTGGCTCAGCATTTCTTTTCCATGCAAAGCAAGTAACCTAGCAGCATCGCCTTCTTGTAGAATCATTAAATGATGTTGCACCGCTTTTTCAAAATCACTATGTTCTTCAAAATAATATGCCGCTTCACGATTCAAACGTTGATATTCCATCTGGTCATTTCGGTACAATTGGTTTTCTAAGAACACTTTAAAAAGTGCATGGTATCGGTAATGATTTTCATCAACTTTTTGAATAAATAAGTTCTGTCCAGCGAGATCCTCAAGCATTTGTTTAGAACTGTGAATACCGAGAATCCGGTCACAGGTCTCTACTGAAAGAACTTCTAAAATACTCGTTTGTTCCAGGAACTTTTGGATGATTAAAGGTTGTTTCGATAACACTTCCATCACCATATATTGGAACAAATCATCAAGAGATGCGGCATCTTGTTGCAAAAGCCGCTTCATATCCTCTCCTGAAGCCATCTGTTGAACGAGCATACCACACGCTATCGCCCATCCTTCAGTCGTTTCATGTATCACATCGATTGCGTACTCCTCGATATCAATTTCGTGGATGTCTTGAATCAAGTGCGCCACTTCATCACGGCTCAACATAAGATCTTCTTGAGTGACCTCATTCAACTCACCTTTTATTTTAAGACGAGAGAGCGATTTCCACTGAGGGCGACTCCTTGAAGACAGTACCAAGTGCACATTTTCAACTAAATGTTCTATCAACAACTGGATCCACTTTGAAGCAACTTGAGAGCTTAGAAGATGGTGTGCGTCATCCAATACAATGATCACAGGCTCCCCAAACTCTGAAAGCTCATTAATCATCAACGTCATTAGTGACCATTGCTCGTGTTCCTGAATTTTATGATCGATCTCTTCGATTTCTTGTAATACCCTAGCGCCGAAACTAGGAGAATGTTTTCTCACGGAAAAGATCAACTTCGTCAAGAATGGAACCAGATCTGTATCGTATTTAGTTATAGAGAACCAACAAACTTGCTCTTTCACTTGTGATAAGTAAGAACTCAGTCCTGTGCTCTTGCCATAACCTGCACCAGAATGGATAAGTGTCACAGGGTAAGATTTAATTTGCTGAAGTTTTTTATGTAATCGTGCCCTCTGGACAAACTGCTCTTTCACTGACGGCGGGGAGAATTGTGAATCTAAAATAGGTACATCCTGACTCATAATCTCCCTCCTTTTTCAAAATATTTTCACTATTATTTTATCATATGGAAATGAAAGTTAATATTAACTATTAGCAAATTAAACCATAATAAAAGATTATTATGATAAAATTATGGGTAAGTATTAATTTAGAAAAGGGGGCCTCTCATGTTTTTCGATGTCGTCGAGAACGACGGAATCATTTTTTTAATCGCATTTCTACTTATTAGTGGCGTACTTGCTGCTAAATTCTCCAGTCGTTTAGGCCTCCCTTCCCTTGTCTTATTTATTGGAGTAGGTTTGATCATCGGCAGTGAAAACCTCGGATTCATTTATTTTGACAATGCCGGAACTGCTCAGTTAATAGGGATTGTTGCTTTGATCATCATCTTGTTTGAAGGTGGTATGCAGACGAAATGGTCTACTGTGCGTCCTGTTGCCTTTCCATCTCTCTCTTTAGCAACCTTCGGGGTGTTTTTAACCTCTCTGATAACCGGTTTGTCCGTTTACCTTATATTGAATGTCACACTACTCGAGGCCTTTCTATTCGGTGCAATTGTAGGTTCGACCGATGCCGCTGCCGTATTCGCTGCTTTGAAAGAAAGAAACATCAAAGCGAAAATGGGGGCTACTTTGGAAGCCGAATCAGGTACCAACGATCCGATGGCAGTCTTCTTAACGCTTACTTTCATTGAGCTGATCACAAATGACTCAGCTAGTATATGGATACTCATACCATCCTTTTTCTGGCAAATGGGGATTGGTCTTTTAATCGGATTAATCTTAGGCAAGGTTGCTTCATTTAGTATCAATCGAATTAATTTAGAATCGAGTGGTCTATATCCGATATTTGCAGTATCGTTTGCGTTGTTTTCTTATAGTGCGGCCGCTTCTATTGATGCAAGTGGATTCTTAGCGGTTTATGTTGCAGCACTAATAATCGGTAATTCTGAACTCACTTACCGTTATTCTATCTTTCAATTTAATGAAGGGTTTGCTTGGATGTCGCAAATTCTCATGTTCGTAATTTTGGGACTTCTAGCTTTTCCAGATGAAGTCTTTCAGTGGTCTGTAATTCTTAATGGGTTGTTCATTTCATTCGTATTGATCTTCATTGCACGGCCTGTCGCTGTGTTTTTATCAACCCTCGGAATGAAATATACTGTGAAAGAAAAGGTCTTTCTATCTTGGGCCGGTTTACGTGGGGCGGTTCCAATCGTATTAGCCACATTCCCTATCGTTGCTGGGCTGGATAATGCTGAGATGTTTTTCAATATCATATTTTTCGTAGTATTGACCTCAGCGCTTGTACAAGGCTCAACCATTTCCAATGTAGCAACAAAACTTGGGTTAATGGGGCCGGTAACAGATACACCACACCATTCCATCGAGCTCATTTCAGTCGCTAAAGCTAACGCTGAAATGATCCAGTTCCAAACGAACCGTGAGAATGAAGTTGTCGGGAAAAAATTATACGAAATCGATTTCCCTAACAAAGCGTCCGTGAGTGCAATCGTCCGTGATAATGACTTAGTCACACCTTATGGGGATACCGAAATCAAAGCTGGAGATTTCATCTATATTCTCGTTTCTAGAAAGCACACTGATGAAGTGAAAAAATTATTGAACGCTAAAAAGGACAACGTTGATAGCTATGAGGATATGGGTAAAAAGATAAAAAAAGAGGATAAAAAGAAGAAAAGATAATGAAAATGCCATGCGCTGAGGAGCACATGGCATTTTTCTATATTCGACCAAGCAACTGATCCAATCTTTTAGAGTGATAATGATAGGAGAATTGGAAGACCGGACTTTGAATAAAAGTATAAATGAAAGTAAAAATGAAGACCGGGCCACCAAGTAAAAACGCCAACACAAGCACACTGGTTTCAACTACTATCCTTACTCTACTTATAGACATGCCGAACTGATCAGATAATGAAAGCATGAATCCATCTCGAGGGCCGACCCCGATTCTAGCAGCGGCGTACATTCCTCCACCGAATCCCATCGTAACAATCGCGACTAATAGAATTATAACCTCAAAAAAGGTCTCATTACTTGTGGGAAACCATCCGATCCATAAGTACATATCAACAAATGGTCCGACTAGTAGTGCATTCAAAAAGGTTCCATAATTTATGTATTTACGGTCAATAATCAAGGATATACACACAAGCACAAGACCTACAATTACCGCCCAAGTACCAATAGATAATCCAAATAAATCAAACAATGCTATACTCAACACATCCCAAGGGTGGATGCCTAGATGCTGGACAGTAATAGCAAGAGCAATTCCATAACTGAATATGAATAAACCTAGGGTGAACATGAATAACTGTATAGATATTTTCAAAGATAATCCTTCTCTCTACTTAAAGCTAATTATATTATAAAGGAAATAGTCGACGAAGTGGCGCAATAACCACTAATATATGTAAATATGTGATGTGTTAAGGCCATTTTCTTTAATTTTCGGTGAGAAAGTAGCGCAATCATTACATTAAAAGAAAATCTAAGGCTCTCCATAATTGTACAAGCGTTTACGTCTAATCAAAAGGCGCTGTTAAAGTTTGTTGTTGATTCTGACGAATTGCGTGAGGCGGAAGCTTTCCTGGGGGCACGGCTTCAACTTCCCAATACTCCCATACGCGAGTTTTGCGTGATTTTCAGCTCGTGCAATCAAATCCCCCGAAGACCTGGACGGTCTAGTGTCGGCGCTGGCCACAGGACGTGGCCGTTTGTAGCCGACTAGGAGTCACCGCCTCACGCAATTCGTCAGAATCAACTAGCAACTATCTTAATTGATCCATTTCAACAACAATGAGCTTTAACAGAGCCGATCAAAAAAAAGATTCACCACTCTCTCTGAGTGGTGAATCATCTTACATTTGTTTACAACTCATATGACCTCTTCAACATAGTAGGGGGGGCTAAGTTAAAGAGTGTAATCTTTGCTTGTTGTGAACCAATGATTTGATTCATCTTGAATATATCATAAATTCCCCCACAGTACAGTTACAGAAAAATTAATTGTATATTTCAATTATTACAAACTCTTTGCCTCTATTGTTATTTACTCACTTGATACGTATTCTTCCCAGCACCTTTTGCCCGGTACAAGGCATCATCTACTTGCTTCATCAAGGCCTCTGGAGTGATGTCCTCTGTGTTTGGCATAGTGATTCCTACGCTGGTTGTCAGTTCAACCTCTTCTCCACGAACTTCCCAAGTATGGTTGAGTTGTTCACGCATTCGCTCCACTATTTCAATTACGTCCTGTTTACTTTCGATATGATGGACAATCGCGATAAATTCATCCCCACCTAATCTTGCTACAGTGTCATTTCCTCTGAGACATTTTTTAATCCGGTGAGAAAATTCACGGATCACATCATCTCCAAAGTCATGCCCTTTATGATCATTGATGGCTTTGAAGTTATCAAGGTCCAGCATTAAAATAGCGAATTTATGACCATTCTGATGATAATCATTCATGGCATCTGTCAAATGTGTCTGAAACAATCTGCGATTAGGTAAATCCGTCAATGGATCGTGATATGCGAATAACTTCAACTTATCTTCATATTGCTTACGATGTGTAACGTCACGAGACACTACCACCATATGCAAAAATCCACCTTCCTCATCGAAGATCGGGCGTCCATTCATTTCAAACCAATTCCACCCTTTAGATGAATGCTTTGCTCGATACTCCAGAGAAATCAATGAACTTTCATTGATGGACGTGATAAAACCATCCATAATATTCTTGTGATCTTCAGAGTGAACATTGTATAACAGTGAGTGCCCTATGTATTGTTCAGGCGAAAAACCTACAACTTGTCTATAGGAAGGAGAAGCATAAATGATATTTCCATCATGATCCAATAAAGTAATCAAGTCATGTGAACTCTCTGCGATTAATCGGAAACGCTCCTCGCTCTCTTTCAAAATCCTTTGCGCATGACGTTGTTCGCTAATATTTTTGACAACAACATAGATACCGACAATCTCCCCTTTTATAATAATCGGAGTAGTTATTACCATTAGATCGAAGCGAGCACCTTTTTTATTGCTAATCGAAGCTTCAAAAGACTGGGGCTCACCTTTTAGTGTTCTTAAGAAGTTTCTTAAAGATTTACGCTGCAATGATTCATGAAGAATATCAAAGGTCGACCTGCCAATCAGTTCTTCTTTGGTATATCCTGATAACTTTTCAAAAGCAAGGTTGACTTCTTGTAGGATTCCTTGCTTATCAACCGAGAATATGGAATCAGTATTATTTTCAAATAGAGATTTATAACGCTGCTTACTGTGCTCTAATATTCTCTTAGATTCGTTCCTTGCCTTCTCCGCCTCTTTTAATTCTGTAATATCCCTCGTAACAGCGACTACATGAGTACATTCGCCATTTTCATTGAATAATGGGTTTAAACGAGTCTCGTTTACATAATCTTTAGACTTTGGAGAGTGAAAGGAATCTTCAAAAGTTACCGTATGTTTATTTGCAACGACAAATGCATATTTTTCTAATAAAAAAGGTAAGGATGAGCCTTGGATTACATCCCTCATATCTTTACCGATCACATCGTCGGTAAAATGGGTCTTCTCTTTAGCAGAATTATTCAAGAAGTCATAGACGAATGTATCGCTTCCTTCTACCCTCATTACAAAAACCATATCTTCAATTCCATGCATGAATACACTTTTCAATAATTCTTTTTCACACATAACAATTGACTCCTTTTTTAAAAGATTCCTTCTCTATATATCTTCCTGCTCGATCTTTTCAATAATATAGGTCTAAACGACTAAAAATTATAAACATAGTATATATAATTATACTACAAAATTTTCTGATAATCAGCCTTATACTATAACTTTAATGCATTAAAATATTTAGACAATCTTCGACACGAATAAAACGAGTTCAATAAGTAAAAAATGATAATTAATGTTGATTTGAGGAGGATTTTTTATGAAAAATACATCATCTCTGTTACCCAATGAATCTAAATCCCTTTGGCTAGCAAAAGAAAGTACCCCAACATTCTCTTCATTAGAAGAAGATTTGAATGTTGATGTTGTAATAGTCGGAGGTGGTATTACAGGAATCAATACTGCTTATTTGCTTTCTCAAGAGAATTTATCTATAGCATTGATCGACTCTGGAAAGCTCTGCAGTGGAACAACTGGTCATACAACTGCTAAACTCACTGCCCAGCATGGCCTCATCTATAATGACTTAATAAATAGTTTTAGTGAGAAAGAAGCTAGATTATATTATGAAGCTCAATCAGATGCGATGAGTACCTATGAACGTTTGATCAAGGAAATGAATATTGATTGCGATTTAGAAAAGAAAGACGCTTATATTTTTTCGGATACGGGTGAAAATGCAGATAAGATCGTAGAAGAATCTCAAGCTTATGAAAAATTGAATATCAAAGGACAGTTAGTGAATGAGCTACCTTTCAATTTATCTGTAGAGAACGCACTCATTATGGAGAATCAGGCGCAGTTCCATCCCTTGAAATATTTGAACCATCTGATCCGAGAAATCTCCGATCAGGGTGTTAAAATTTTTGAAGATACTACTGCAGTTAAGATTGATACAGATAGCCCTCGCCCCATTGTTCATACTAGAAACAAGCAACGGATTACTGCAGCAAAAGTAATTATTGCCTCCCACTTCCCTTTTTATGAAGGAATAGGTTTATATTCGGCAAAAATGCATGCTGAACGCTCTTATGTTATTGCGGCAAAATCCAAACTAAATAAAATTGATGGCATGCATCTTGGTATCGACTCGGCCACACGTTCCGTCAGGTTAACTAAATATAACGGAGAAGACATTTTGTTGATCGGCGGCGAGAGTCATAAGGCTGGCAAAGAAACAGAAACAATGAAACGCTATAAACTATTAGAAAAATTCGGGAAAGAAGTGTTCGGAATCGAAGAAATTCTCTTTAGGTGGTCTACCCAAGACCTAGTGACCGTTGATAAGCTCCCTTATATCGGACCTTTAACATCTAATACGAATGATGTCTTAGTAGCGACAGGCTTCAGAAAATGGGGAATGACCAACAGTCTGGTGGCTGCAAAAGTAATGAAGAATACGATTACTGGGGATGTAAATCCATACGAAGGACTATTTACTCCAGCTCGGTGGAAGGATCATCCGCGTGTGAGAGAGTTTGCTATGGAAGCAGGGTCCATGGCTACTGAGTTCATAAAAGGTAAATTGGATCACCCGAGAGATCATATTTCCGGCTTGGAACCTGATCAAGGAATCCATGTAGAAATAGATGGTCAAAGAAAAGGCGCGTACAAAGATACCAATGGAGAAGTCTTCATAGTAGATACCACATGCACACACGCAGGTTGCGAAGTAAATTGGAATGAAGCGGAAAGAACGTGGGATTGCCCTTGTCATGGATCAAGATTCACTTATAAGGGTGAAGTATTTGAAGGGCCTGCGGAAAAACCGCTTAAAACACATGACTACAAAGCGTTGGACAACTTAACTTCGGATGAATCAGGCTATTAACATTACAATTCTATGTCAAATTCACCAATACGTTTAGCCAAAGTAATAAGGGGTAAACACCATAATGTAATCACACAATCAAAGGAGAGGTGAATTATATGCCATTTATCCGTGAATACACAAACGACGAAAAGTTAGTGGAAGACATTAAAAAATTAAGTGAAAACGGTGTAAGACGCGACGATGTTTATGTTTTATCACATGACGATGATCGTACGAAAAGAATCGCAAATAATGCAGGTGCAAACACTATCGGATTCTCTGAACAAGACTTAAAAAATGCGGTAGGTAATATGTTTGCGAAAAAAGGTGACGAACTAAGATCTAAGCTTCAAGAGATTGGTTTCTCAGAAGCTGAGTCTGAAAACTATGAAGAAGATATGGACGAAGGTAAAGTATTATTGATTGTTACAGGCAATGACAATATAGAAAGTTATTTAGCGTAAGAAATAAGATAATGGATGACCCAAAAGCGCTCATCCATCTAATACAAAACTTGTGTACCTCCCCCAGTTACACATAAATTTAAAAATCAAAGTCCCACGGAAGCTCATCAAGAAGCGGCGTGGGACTTTTTACGTCTTCAGACCTATAGCATTTCATACCTCAAACCGTTGGTGTAGTTTTCAACTATAGCTATCCTAAGAATAAGACTTATGTGGAATGAGGTTAAATCAAAACAATCTCCTACAACATCTGATCATCAAATAATAGACGATCAACCACAATTTATTATCAAGGCAATTACTGATCTCGAATAAATTTTCCCCTGAACCTCCCCCGGTTTGGGAAAAAACAAACACCTACCAATTGAGGTAGGTGTTTAGTCTATTTCTAAAAACACTGGAATGAAGAAATTCTATTCAAATCTATTCCAAAATATACCCAATTAAACCCAGTCCAGCGATATCCCGCGATCGAGTTTCTCCCTAAAAATGTAGGATAAAACCAGAAACTCCGACGGTTATTCAACCAGATGTACGTATACCTGAACATACAGCGACGGATCGCTCCTGGATCAACAGCCTGAACACTGACTTGAGGTTGTTGCGGTGTAAAGGAAGGCGGTGCTCCCGGAGGACCTCCTTGACCAGGTGGCCCCCCTTGCCCTGGTGGTCCAAATGGCGGTCTTCCTGGAGGCCCTCCCTGCCCTGGTGGAAATCCTGGTTGGCCGAATGGAGGCCCTTGTTGACCAGGTCCGAAAGGCGAGCCAAAAGGTGGACGACCTTGCCCGTAATTTTGCCCGTAGCCTTGCCCGTAGCCAAACAAATTCCCCAATAAATTAAACGGAAACCCCTGGCCATTTTGACGCTCTGGAGAGTACTGATCATATGACTGGGAATACATATACTCGTCATTTAAATGGTCATCATTATGCAAAAATATCCCTCACTTCATCTCAATTAGATGTTTACACAACCATTATATGCCCAGGTCGATTCAGCGTTCATATTTACCCCAAAGTAATCAGGGGGGATTTCACATCAACCTTTCTATAAACAGAAAATATTACAATACTTGCCTTCCGTTTATAATTTAATAGAAGCAGGTCGTTAAATCTGCTATAATCTAAGACATATTTCCCGGGAAATAGACAGCTTATAATGGAAAGGGTGGTCCAAATGACTTCAATCTGCTTAATAAGACATGGTGAAACAGATTGGAATAAGCAAAAAAGGTTGCAAGGTGCGACAGATATACCATTGAACGACACAGGAATCCAACAGGCTAATGAAGTTCGTCGATTACTAAGGGATTCCGATTGGGACTTAATTGTTACCAGCCCCCTTTCTCGTGCAAAAAGAACAGCTGAAATCATCAACGAAGACCTCCAACTACCTCTATTAGAGTTGGATGAATTGAAAGAAAGATCATTTGGAATAGGAGAAGGGATGTTTTTCGAAGATATCAAGGGAAAATACCCAAACCGTGAATTCGAAAATAAGGAGCCGACCGAAGATTTTCAGTTTAGAATCATGCAAGGTATTGATCAACTGAGTGAGAAGTACCCTAGCAAAAAGATATTATTAGTTGCTCACGGCGCAGTTATAAACATGATTCTCTCTATTGTTTCTAAAGGGGAAATAGGTACAGGCAAAACCAGATTAGTCAATGCATGCTTAAGTAACATTCAACATAACCGCTCAGAATGGACCATCCAAAACTACAATCAGATTGACCATTTGTCTGATTTCCAACAATAAACTTTCACTTACTGAAAAGTATGGTGACCGCAGTTTTTTATTAGAGTTCAAACTCACCAGTTCCACCCTGTTTATAATTAGTGCTTCTTTAGATAAATAGTTTGGCTCTGTTAAAGTTCAGTGTTGAGAATCTTGGACTGGCTCAATGAAAAGATCTTAGTTGATTTTGACGACTCGTGTGAGGCGGTGACTCCTAGGGGACCAGCACGAGCTGAAAATCACGCAAAACTCCCTGAAGGGAGTTTTGGGAAGTTGAAGCCGGGCCCCCAGGAAAGCTTCCGCCTCTAAGCGATTCGTCAGAATCAACAACAAACTTTAACAGAGCCAACAGTATAAATATTAAAACAACCCCAGCAAAGGCGCTGGGGTTGTTCCATATATAGCTTCATCCTACTTTATTTTCCAATGAACATTTGTGTCCAATACGTTGAACCATTTGATTCCACATACCCTACACCAATGTGTGTGAAGTTTTCATTTAATATATTTGCACGGTGCCCTTCACTATTCATCCATCCATTCATGACCTGCTCTGGTGAGCGTTGACCCTTCGCGATATTTTCACCGGCTGTGCGGTAATCAATACCGTAAGCTTGCATCATATCAAATGGTGAACCATAAGTCGGTGACTGATGGCTAAAGTAATTATTTGTAGCCATGTCTTGTGATTTATCACGTGCAACATTACTTAATTCACTTGAAAGCTCTACAGGTTGCAAACCGTGCTTTTGTCTCTCTTGGTTTACTAACTCAGCTACTTGTTGTTCATAAGCATGCACGTCACTAGCAGCAGGTTCTTCCACTTGTTGTTGGTTTTCTTCAGCTGCTGACTCTTCCGGTTGACTAGCTTCTTCTTGTTCTACAGGTTCTTCAGGAGCCTGTTCCTCAGTAGGCTCTTGATCTGCAGGTTGTTCTTGCTGCTCTTGTTCTTGAGGTGCTGGTTCGTCTACCTGAGGCTCTTCTTGCTTACGTTCCTCAAGTTGTTGCCAATTAAAGTTTGAATCAAAGTCATTCAAGTTGAATTGTCCAAAGTCAAATTGCTGTAGCTTTTTCTCTAAATCTTCAAAGCCTTTCAATTGAATGTTTTGTAAATCACTATTGCTCCACTGGAAATTATATTTTACAACAACTCGTTGTTGGTAATCTTCCCCATTAGATTGCTGGCCCGCATGTACTTGACCTGTAATAAGAGTTAAAGATAACAGGACAGCGACTAAGGCCATGATACTTGTACGAAGTTTCTTCAAGATGATCCCTCCTAAGTTTTTTGACCCCGACTCTTATTATCATTAAGACAATTAAGTAGTTCAATAGATTATACTAGTCCAAATTCTTCCAACATATACAAAAAGCTGTACCCCTTATTTGCCAAGGGATACAGCTTTATGTTAATTATTCCCATGATTCTATTTCTGGGTGGTATTTAACGATTTTAAGGCTTGTTTCACATTTGAGTATGTTTTCTGCTTGGCTAAATCAAACTCTAAATTTACTGAAGCCATCGCTAATTGAGCACGTACACCCGTAAAGATGACTTTAATTCCAATTAACTCCATAGAGTAAACAGTGTCGAAGAGATATTTAGCTACTAAATTATCCACGACTACTAAGCCAGACAAATCAAGAATCAAATACTCATACTCTTCTATTGCAGCTTTCCTTAACGTTTGATCCATTAATACTGCTGCTCGATTGCTACTAAGCTTTCCTATTACAGGACAAACTCCAATATGGTCATCGATTTTAATGATTGGAACGGATAATTCGTTTACTTCATTATCAGCCTCTTCGGAAGCCTTCTTGTATAACTTAATGAAGCTATTTACATAACCTATCATTAATTGGAGAATGGTTGTTTCAATTTCCTTATGAACATACATGATGTCTTCCTTTGTGAGTAATTCTTTGACCTCACTTGTTTCAAGCATATTCCAAATATGCTCACTTACATAGGTAATGATTGTGAAAGTCAGATGAAGCATTTCTTCATTATGTAAGCTTTCACTTCCTGCCTCGCGCCCAATATCTTGAATTCGAGAGAAAGAATAATAGCGATCTCCATATTCGAGACGTCCACCAATTGTGTGAATCAATCCTTCCATCAAACTACGGTCATTTGATGCCTCATAAAATAATTTCTTAGGTTGAGAATCTAAGGAGTATAAAATTTTATCTGTGATCGAACTTCGATTTTTAGTGATAGTTTTACCAACTATAGTTAAGTTTATTTTCATCTACCCCCTTCTCAATAAAATGTGATATAATCTTTCTATGCTTTTAATTGTAATTTAAATTCATATCATTTAAAGTAGTATATTTAGATATACTTCAAGAAGGGGTGCAGTTTATGGATAGAGACTTAGAATGTATGAAAACCACCTTGAACGTTGTATGTGGTAAATGGAAAGCTGTAATATTAATTAAACTTTCTGCTGGAACACTTCGTTTCGGGGAGATCAAGAAAAGTATCCCGTTAATCAAGCATCAAACGCTTATTAAACAACTAAAAGAATTAGAGAATGATGGATTAATATATCGGGAAGCGTACCCTGAGGTTCCACCAAAAGTGGAATATTCTCTCACAGAGTACGGCGAAGAATTACAACCATTACTCAATCAAATGGTTGAATGGGGCGAAAATCACACAAATAAATCAAAAACACTTTCATAAAAAACTTCCTAACAAAGGAGATTTATTATCTATTACTTGGTATAATCTAATTACACCGACGAATCCCGTAGCTGCACTAATACTTGGATTCGTTTTTTCTTTTTTAGTAGCATTGATTATATTCAAAGAAACCAAAGGGAAGTCCTCAGGCATGGTTTTATTCGGAGTAGGTATAGGTACTACCCCTCTTTTAGTTAATCTATTGACCAAGGTTGGCTTTTAATAGAATTTCACTTGAACCAACCTCTTTCTTTGAATTTAGAAATAGCTTCAATGCGATTCTTCACATCTAATTTATCAAGAATAATTGACACATAGTTTCTCACTGTCCCATTTGTCAAATATAGCTCTTGAGCTATTTCATCAGTTGTCTTACCATCAGCAATCAATTCAATGACTTCTTTTTCCCGATCAGTCAACGGATTTTCTTCTTCAAAAGCCAGGTCAACAAGTTCTGGAGCATATATTTTTCTTCCATCCATAATCGTCCGAATGGAATTCGCAAGATCTTCACTCGGTCCATCCTTCAACAGATATCCACTCACCTGTGCTTTTCTCGCGCGCTCGAAATATCCTGAACGAGCAAATGTCGTCAAGATGATTACCTTACAACGTGCATCAATCAACTCTTCAGCAGCATCTAGGCCTGTCATAACTGGCATCTCTATATCCATAATACAGATATCAGGGTCAAGCTCATGGACCAAATCCACCGCCTCTTGCCCATTTCTAGCCTTACCGACAACCTCTAAATCTTCTTCTAGATTAAGTAACGAACCAAGAGCCCCTAACAACATCCCTTGATCCTCTGCCAATACTATTCGAATCATACTCTTTCCTCCTGTTTCAGCTGTTGAATGACATTAGGAATTTCAATCTCAATGGACGTTCCATCAGTTCCATTCATCTGAATCTTCCCATTCACGAATTCTAACCTCTCACGCATCCCACGAAGACCATTACCAGAAATCGAATCATCGTCGTTGCTCATACCTACACCATCATCCTTGATTTTGGCTCGCACCTTGTCCGTAGTTTCCCCGACAGTTATGGAGCATTGGGTAGCCTGACTATGGCGAACCACATTATTGATCGATTCCTTCAAACACATACACAGCACATCTTCCACCAATAACGGTGAGTGACTAAGTTGACTATCACCTATAAACTGAAAATCGATTTCTGCGGCTTTTAAAATTTGTTCAATACGATTCAATTCATCCTCTAATTTAGCTCCGCGCATATTTGATACCATATCTCGAACTTCTTTTAATGCGGTTCGTGCTGTTTGGTTGATATCTGCTAGTTCATTTTTAGTACCGGCTACATCAACCTCGCTTAACCTACCCGCAAGATCACTCTTCAACCCAATTAGTGATAACTTTTGGCCTAAAGTATCATGTAAATCTCGGGCAATCCGCTGGCGTTCTTCAAAAACTATTAATTGGGAAATCTTTTTATTGGCATCATCTAATTGAGTCTCCAATTTTTCTTGCTTAATACGATTGTACATATTGAAAGGCAACAAAATGACTCCTAGTACTGTTATAACAAAAAACGGAAGCTGATTAAAAAACAACATTTGTTGCGTAAAAAAGCTGATATAAGCAGCAATAATAGTCGTCACTAGATGAACAACATACAAAGTAAAAAAACCAGCACGAGGTTGAACGTTACCTATAAAGAATGCAAGAAACAATGAAAAATAAATATAACCATAAAAGATCGTCAAACCTATGCTGATGGCCATCATAATTCCTACCCAAACATAGAGCGCCCCGCCGATCTTAAGGAAAGATAAACGATAGGAAGTGAAAAACATAACAATCAGAACAATTCCAATCAACATTTCCCACATGGAAGTCGAACGGAAAATAAAATAAAAAGGTAGTAAACTAAAAATAATCCAAACATATATACTCAAACTTAAATTTTTAGGAAAAATATTATACCAATTACGCATTGTATCTCTCATTTCTTAAACTCCATATATTAAATTTATTATAACATTCTAAAAAGAAAAACTGCCCATCATAAGATGGACAGCTATATTCATTTTAATAGGCTTTCTTACGATTCTCAAACTCGATTTTTTCACGTGATTTTTTCAATAGAGGTTTGACTTGTCGAAAGCTTACAAATCTCTTCTTGCTCTCATCATATAATCTGAACTTAATCGATTCCAAGCTAGACTTCACAGTAATGGTGGTAGCTTTTTGTAACGGCGGAGTATTTTCATGAACTTTTTCCAAATTGTAATTCGGTACCTTCGGGCTTAAATGGTGCACATGATGGTAACCAATATTACCTGTAATCCACTGCAATACACGTGGCAATTTGTAATAAGAACTTCCGTCAATGGCTGCTTTTACATAGTCCCAATACTCTTCATCTTCAAAATAAGAATCCTCGAATTGGTGCTGGACATAGAATAACCAAATGCCTAATGAACCTGATACTAATAAAATCGGTAATTGAACTAACAAGAATGCTTCTATTCCAATTGCCCATATCAGTACGGCTGATAACGCTATGATTGAAACAGTAGTCACATGTGTATTAATGCGCTCTTTCTTCTTAGCATCTTTTCGATTTAGTCGGTTTGTAATGAAAAATAAGAAAATCGGTCCTAATCCGAACATCACAATTGGATTACGATAGAAACGATACTGTAACCGCTCTTTCCAAGACGCATTAACATATTCATCAACCGTCATGATCCATACATCGCCTGTCCCACGCTTGTCCAAATTACTACTAGTTGCGTGATGAATCGAATGCTCACGCTTCCATTTTTCATAAGGGAACATCGTTAAAATACCAGTTATCGTGCCTAATGCATGGTTCCATTTTCTGTTTTTGAAAAATGATCCATGGCAGCAATCATGAAAAATGATGAATGTGCGAACGACGAAACCTGCTGCCACAACGGCGAAAGCCATTGTAAGCCAAACAGAAATACTAAGACTTTGATATGCGAGTACCCACAATAATATAAATGGTGGGATTGTATTTAATATTTGTTTAACACTTGCTCTTGTGTCAGGATCCTCAAAGGGTTTGACGCTTTTCTTTAGTTCAGCTAGCTTTTTATTTCTCATAATAGCCTCCTAATTAGTACTCTTTTTATCTTGTCTTCTAATCATAAAAAAAATTCATGATTTTAAGAAGTCATGAACGTCAGTGATTTAATATGACAAATGTCATGAATGTTGTTGAATCATACAATAAATGGCTTCTAATCCAGTTTAACCATGTGTTGCATCGGGTAATTTGACTATAATCTTCAAATTAAAAGGAGGATCAATATGAGTGATCAAAACAAAGGTAAGAAAGATGAACAGCTTGAGCAATTTCGAGCTGATGATCAAGGCAAGAAGTTAACGACCAATCAAGGTCTGAAGGTTTCTGAAGATGAATTTTCTTTAAAAGCCGGTGATCGTGGTCCAACTCTATTGGAAGACTTTCATTTCCGAGAAAAAATGACTCATTTTGATCACGAAAGAATTCCCGAAAGAATAGTTCACGCGCGAGGGTTCGCTGCTCATGGAGAATTTCAGGTGTACGAATCCCTCGAAGAATATACGAAAGCAGATTTCCTGACTGATCCATCTAAAAAGACACCTGTGTTCGTACGTTTCTCAACTGTCGCAGGTTCAAAAGGCTCCTCTGAGACAGTCCGTGATGCGCGAGGTTTTGCAACAAAATTTTATACAGATGAAGGTAACTATGATTTAGTCGGTAACAATATCCCCGTCTTTTTCATCCAAGATGCCATCAAGTTCCCTGACTTAGTACATGCTTTAAAGCCAGAACCACATAATGAAATGCCACAAGCAGCGTCTGCACATGATACATTTTGGGATTTTGTTGCGAATAACCAAGAGTCAGCTCACATGGTGATGTGGGCGATGTCGGACCGTGCGATCCCACGCAGCTTTCGCATGATGGAAGGTTTCGGTGTGCACACATTCAGATTGGTGAACAAAGAGGGGAAATCCCACTTTGTTAAATTCCACTGGAAACCTAAGTTAGGAACCCATTCAGTCGTATGGGATGAAGCACAAAAATTGTCCGGTAAAGATGCAGATTTCCACCGTGGAGACCTTTGGGAGTCCATAGAAAATGGTGAATATCCTGAGTATGAATTAGGAATTCAAGTCATTCCAGAAGAGGACGAGCATAAATTTGATTTCGATATTCTTGACCCGACAAAATTATGGCCGGAAGAAGACATTCCAGTAAAATTAGTCGGAAAAATGACCTTGAACCGTAATGTGGACAATGTATTCGCTGAAACGGAACAGGTTGCTTTCCATCCAGGACATGTCGTTCCAGGGATCGATTTTTCAAATGATCCATTGTTGCAAGGACGTTTATTCTCATATACTGATACCCAGTTGATCCGTCTCGGTGGGCCGAACTTCCACGAGCTTCCGATCAACCGTCCAGTCTGCCCCTTCCATAACAACCAACGTGATGGCTATGGACGTCAGACGATCAATAGAGGGCAAGTGAGTTACCATAAAAACTCATTGGCATCTAATACTCCTGAACCAGCTTCAGTTGAAGAAGGTGGCTATGAACACTACCAAGAAAAAGTAGAAGGCCACAAAGTCCGTGCCAGAAGTGAGAGTTTCAAGGACCACTTCTCTCAAGCCACACTGTTCTGGAACAGCATGAGTGAGCCCGAGAAAGACCATATCAAAGCAGCGTTCAGCTTTGAACTTGGTAAGGTTGGCAGTCAATCCGTTAAACAACAAGTCGTCGATATGTTCGCTAATGTAAGTGAGGATTTAGCAACTACCGTTGCAGATGCTATAGGTGCAGAGGTACCTGCAAATGCTGGATCAAGTGTAACGAAATCTTCTCCAGCTTTAAGTCAGGAAAATACCGTCTTTTCTGCTGAAACAAGAACGGTTGGCTTAATTATCGCTGACAACTTCAACGGTAGCGAAGTTGCAAAAGTACTTGATTCTCTTCGTAATGCCGGAACGATTGTCGAAGTCATCAGTGACAAACAAGGTAAGCTGAAGGGTGATGACGGGTCTGAGTTGAATGTCGACCACACCTTCTTAACAAGCGAATCAGTACTCTTCGATGCTCTGTATGTGGTTGGGGGCGAAGACGTCAGCAAATCATTTAAACATGACGCAAAATACTTCGTACAAGAAGCCTTCCAACACTTCAAACCAATCGGCGCGACACACCAAGGAGTGAACTGGTTGAAAGATAACAATCTCGATCAGAGTCCAGGAGTGGTTGCTGGAAGTGATCCGGACTCTTTCGCAAATGAATTTGTCGAAGCAATTTCTCAACACAGACATTGGACAAGAGATATCATCATATAAAGCCAACGCAAAGCTCTCGGTTTACATGTAAATGTGGCCGAGAGTTATTGTGTTGAGTTTTTTCATGAAAGTAATGATTTTAAATGTTAGGATAGATTCAGTGCGAAATTGTACATACAAGCGGAAGGATGAAGTTCTTTGAAAAAACGAACGACTAGAGTTCTTATCACATTAGTGGGGCTAACCTCATTTGTTATCGTTGTATTATTCTTGACAGGAATTTTTGGTGGTAAGAATTACGAAAAAGAACTTGAAGAAGCTGAAATTGAAATAGCTGATGGTGGAAGTTCTATTTATAATAATGGTGAAAATAAAACTTATCTATCTCTTAGTGACTTACCTGGAGGACAAATCGATCGAAATTCAGTTAAATTCTCTGTTGCAGAACCATATCCAACTGAAGAAGCAATTATCTTTTTCACAACTGGCCCTTCTCCGGTAGATCAGCGAGCTGGGTTGTACTACTTGAAAGATGAAGAGGTTCAACTGATTGGTAACGTTATTGGAGGACAAATAGTCGACAATTTAAGTTGGTCTCCTGATAACAAAAATTTAGCTTTCCAAGTCCGTTCCTCAGAAGAAAGTTTATATGATATCCAAATTTTAAAATTTAGTGATGACGCTGATTTAATCAGCTTTGATCAACTGTATCGAGGTGAGGATGATATCTTTAGCTCTGGGAGTTTTGAAAATATGGAGTGGGTGTCTGAAACAGAGCTCAGTCTTTCATTTGCAAACTCGGACAGTCTAATTTTGGATACCGAAAACCTTGAGGTCAATTAATGAAAGCTCACTCTTAAGAGTGAGCTTTTTTATATTCTTAAATTCTTTTTATGGTTTTATTCTTCATTAAAATACCTTCTCAATTATTGCCAGATTAGATGTATAAATAATGATAATAATATCAGTAAAAGGAGTGTCTAAATGAGAATATTATCTTTATTACTAACATCAGTTTTATTGTTCACTCTCCTTCCTGATCTTGCAGTGTCGGCGCAATCACCTGAGGACAAAGTGGTAGAGCTAACAAATGCTGAGAGGCAAGAGCGTGGATTACAACCTCTTTCTTATAGTTCAGAACTGTCGAAGGTTGCTGAAGAAAAAGCTAGGGATATGAACAATAATAATTATTTTTCCCATACGTCCCCTACTTATGGTTCACCTTTTGATATGATGAAACAGTATGGAATAAGTTATCGTAGAGCAGGTGAAAACATAGCGAAAGGGCAGCCTACAGCTTCTTCGGTAGTTCAAGATTGGATGAATAGTACAGGTCACAGGAGAAATATTTTAAATTCTAATTTCAACCGAATTGGCGTTGGTTATTATGAGGGACACTGGGTTCAAATGTTTGTTTATTCTAAAGCAGATTATACCGCAAAAGATCCAGCTCCAAAAAATGATAGCTATGACCCAAGTCCGAAGAGGTCCGGATGGCAATATTACACAGTTAAAAGTGGAGATACAGCCTGGGAGATTGCGATTAATAACTGGATTAGTTTAGAACAAATGAAAATTCTTAATCCAAAAATCAATAACTTGGGCAATTTAACAATCGGTCAAAAAATTCGTGTAAGTGGCAATCAATATGAGGTCCAGCCCGGTGACACTGCCTGGAATATCGCAAGAAAACACGGTATGAAAATATGGGAACTTCAAGTATTGAACCCTCAGGATGAAACTTTGGGCTCACTTCATGTGGGACAAGGACTATATGTAAGATAAAAGGAACGCTCTTCAGCGTTCCTTTCTTTTTTCTGAAAAATTAGCGCTTTAACGCCAACGATACATCATATGCACTTATATCAAGCTTCACTTCCCGACCTGTTACCAAATCCGCCATAACAGATCCTAAGTATGGACCACTGGTCAATCCTGAGGCACCTAATCCATTAGCAACAAATAACCCATCAAAATGTGGCACGGGACCAATGACCGGCAAAAAACCTGGAGTATAGGGACGAAAGCCGATTCGTGTTTCTACAAAAGTACTCTCATTCAATCCTGGTGCAACATCCAGTGCTCTATTCAATGCTTCATTTATCCCTGATGCTGTTACACGATAATCAAATCCAGCTTCATCGGTCCTCGTCGCTCCAGCTACAATCCGGTTATTACTGAGGGATAACAAGTATCCATTGTTCGGTGGCATTACTACAGGCCAATCATTCACCTCTTGGTTGGGCATCTCTAAGTGGACAATTTGAGCTCTTTGTAATGAAACATCAAACTGTATTCCCAGTGGGTCGAGTAACTGTTTTGCCCAAGCTCCGGAAGTATCAATAACACTGTCTGTCTCGAACACTTCATTCTCCACCTTGGCACCGGTCACTTTATTTCTTTCAACTAAGATTTCTGCACTTCCTTGAACAACACGGGCTCCACTCTCTTCAGCGGCTCGAATCATCGCGTCACGGATTGCACGTCCATCAACACGTGCGCCCCCACTTACATATACAGCGCCGTATTTCTCATCCAATGGGGGAAACTTTTCTCTCGCTTCTTCATTGGACAGCAGTTCAATATCGCCAATTTCAGGAGCATCATCTCTTCTCTTCTTCGCCCTCTCGACCATCTTCTCCAATTTCTCTTGATCAGTATGTAAACTAAGAGCGCCTACTTTCTTATAGCCTGTTTCAGTTTGACCGTTATCTTCAAGCTCTCTGACCAACTCCGGGTAATACCTTGCACCATTCTTCACTAACTGATACCAAGCCTTGTTGCGTCGTTGAGACAGCCAAGGACACACAATCCCAGCCGCAGCATCTGTTGCTTGTCCAAGATCTTTACGATCAATTAAAGTGACATCTGCGCCTAATTTAGCCAAATGGTAAGTCGTGGAAGCTCCAAGAATGCCTCCTCCAATTACGATATATTTCATCAATCTTCACCACCCAATTCGTCTAATATAATGTCTATTATCTCATAATTGCCGAATGAGCAAAAATCACTTACGATGATTAGAAGAGGTGTTTTACATGCAAAAATTAAAGTATGAAAAAAGTTGGGAGCAAAACCTTTCCCAACCCGATCGAAATAAGTTCGAACTAGCCTTTCCACAGATAGATTTTTCCGAATTAGAAAAGATAGACACGACCAGTTTTTGGTATGCTGAGAATCATCGTGAAGAACTCCTCTTCACTGTGCTTGTACATAATCAGTCAGATACTACTTTGACTTTCAAAGATACTCCTATCACTCTTGATAATTCAGATGGAATCATTGCCGAACACACCTTCACAATACCTCAACTCGAGATTCCGCCTGAAACCAGCATGCCATGGACTTTCATTTTTCCAAAAGGCAATTGGAAGGCATCTACACTTGATAATGAACAGGATTACAAACTAAAAATCCCAGCGCAATAATTAGAATATTGAGCTGGGTTCTTGTTTGAAAACTAAATTATAACTCTGGAGGACGTCGAACTCCAGTCGCCTGTTCATATCCATAAGCCAATTCAATCAACGTCGGCTCAGATAACGCCGTTCCACTGAACGTAATACCCACCGGTTCATTTTTTTCAGTATACCCAGCTGGCACAGTAATCGATGGATAACCTGCCTTTGCCGGAATAGCTGCCCCGATATTATTAGGAAAGACAATCGCGTCTAAGTCGTACTCCTGCAAAGTTGCATCTATTCCTTCTTCCTTCGAATAGAATTGGTCTTCGAGTAGCTCTTTCAAGTAAGCTGGTTCTGTCAACTGACCTGAAGTTTTAGCCGCTTCTTCAAACCACTTTTGGCCATACTTCAAAGTTTCTTCAGGATGCTTGTTATGAAAATCAATAATATCATCAAACGTGCGTACAGGAACGTCTCTTGAGATTGTCTTCAGGTAAGCATTCAAACTATTTTTGAATTCATGAATCATAACTCCTAATCCCCAGTCACGACCTGTTGTAGGAATCGTTACATCAATGACAGTCGCGCCATGAACTTCCAAAACGTGAACAGCTTCATCCATTATCTCCCGTTTGTCAGGTTCTATCGCATCAAAGTAAGCTTCACGAGCAATCCCTATACGTTTACCGTTCAAGCCCTCCAGCTTCAAATTGCTAGTAAAATCTTTTTCAAAGTAGCTCCCTGGGACTTGTGTAGCTTCATCGCGATCGTCTACGCCCACCATCGCTTGATACATATAGACAGCATCGCGAACTGTTCTCGCCATAGGTCCTGCAGTATCTTGAGTATGCGAGATTGGAATGATACCACTTCGACTGATCGTTCCAACGGTCGGTTTTATTCCGACCAGTGAATGTTGGCTTGCTGGGCTCAAAATTGAACCTGAAGTTTCAGTTCCAACTGAAACCACAGAAAAGTTTGCTGCTACAGCCGCCCCTGGGCCTGCACTAGATCCTCCAGTATCAAGATTACCTGGCCCGTATGGGTTCAACACTTGGCCCCCGAGTGAGCTGTAACCATTTGGCATGCCTTCAGTCATAAAGTTCGCCCATTCTGTCAGATTCGCTTTACCCAAAATGACAGCGCCAGCCTCTCGCAACTGTTCAGCAACAAAGGCATCATTACCAGCAACATGATCTTTCAACGCTAAAGAACCTGCAGTCGTGTGAGTCTTGTCTCCCGTGTCGATATTATCTTTAAGCACGATAGGAATCCCGTGAAGTGGACCACGCACATCCAGTTCTGCCCGTTCGGTATCCATCGCCTCTGCAATATGTAATGCATCCGGATTAACTTCTAAAATCGAATTGATTTTAGGACCATCTTGATCGAATCTTGCTATTCGGTCCAGGAACATAATGACCAGATCACGAGAAGTTAGTTCACCGCTCGCCATCATCTCCTGTAAACCATCAATCGATGCTTCAACTAAAAAATCATCCGCCAATCCTCGTAACCTCTTATTCATCCATATCACCTTTTCAAATATAATTTCTAACATTCATAGTATTTAAAAGAAATGATATCATGAAAATCATGGGATTGCCTTTTTCAACATTCAATCCGTCATACGAAAACCCTTAAAATCGACAAAAACAGTTCGATATTATTTACATAAACAGAAAAAGGTGGATTTAGATGAATTTATTTATAAGATTATTCTCGGCTTTTCCGGTACATATATTGATGGTCATCATCTCAGCACCGTTAGTATTATCTACACTCAGAAACCATACATCTTCAAGCCTGTTATGGTTATCTATCATCCTATTAGTCGTAAACATAGCAGGTTACATACTAGCAAGCTATCTTTTACTAAAAAAATATCGGTTTAAAGATATATTATTATCTACGGGGGTCATTTTTTTAATTGGATTCACTCTGCAATTTCTTGTCCAGTTGACAGAAAACTTATTTTTCAGCGTTACCTACCTGATATACAATTCCCCTGGAGTTGGATCGATGATTGGAATCTTCCAAATGACAAACGATTTTCTATCACTACAAATCGGCTCTCCGCTTGGGATTTTCATGAATTCGATCTTTCCGCCAATTTTGATTTTAATAGGCTTCGGATTAACAAGAAAAGTTGTAAAACCGACTCATAAGCACCAATTCATCCTGATTACGAGCTGCATCATCTTTTCAAAGGTGATCGTTTTAGCTACAGGAGTTTTCGGAAAAAGTATTCATACTCAGGAGGAACTTCGTAGTGCTTTCCCAATGGAGACTGGTTTTCCGTTCCATTTCGCTGAACTCCGATACCCTAACATCGATCCACCACTCCCCCACACCTTTCGAGGGTTCGACTGTTGCAGCGTGTATGTAAACTCTTGGAGTAATTATTGGTTATCCTTCTTTCTGATAGCCACCATAGTCATCATTTTAGCAGAGGTTACCTATCTATTATTCAAAAAATATAGTAGTGAATTTAAAAAAGAAGAAGCGAATAATCAGTAAGATTATTCGCTCCTAAGTACCATCTGCTCTTCATGTTCGCCCCATTCCACGGAAACCTCGACAACTTCTTCTTCGCTAATAGAAATTTCCTCGGCACCTGAAGCTGAATTAGTAAACTCTTTTTCACTAGGACCTTCACCGTCGAAATTTAAAGTATACCCTGTACTGGCACCTAAGTATTCAAAAGAGTATTGAAGTCGACCTATATCAGCTAACTCTTCTAAATCTCCTTTATAAGTCAACACAAAATCTTCCGTGGTCACACCACCACTTTTAGATACAGTTAGGTCACCCTCCCAGTTATCGCTTTCCCCTTCAAAGACATGTTCTTCACTGAAAGCACATCCCGCCAGAAGCATGATAGACAACAAAAACAACAACCCACACAGCATTAACTTCTTCATCTAATCCCCCTAAGAATTTTTTACATAATAAAACTCTTCTAACTATATGATACCATAATATTTCCATTTTTCTTTTTAATTGTAAAAGCCATAACTATATTGCCTTTCCGTAATATTTAGATATAATGTAAAAAATGTGTACTGAACGGAGGGCTATCATGCAAATTGAAGATATTTATAAAGATTTACCTACTCTCGAGACAGAACGACTGCGCCTTAGAAAAATCACCTCAAATGATTTAGAGGATCTTTTCAAATACGGGTCAGATCCAGAAGTCACAAAGTTTGTTACTTGGGAAACTCATAAGACATTAAGCGACTCGAAAGCTTTTATTGATTTCGCTCTACATCAATATGAAAAAAATCAGATAGCTCCATGGGCTATTGAATACAAACAAAACGGAAAATTGATCGGGACTGTCGATTTTGTTTGGTGGAAACCGAACCATAACTCAGCAGAAATAGGATATGTACTCTCACGTGAATACTGGGGAAAAGGATTTATGACGGAGGCAGTCAAAAGATTGATCACATTCGGATTTGAGAATATGGATTTAGTCCGTATCCAGGCCAAATCTTTTAAAGATAACATCGCTTCAGAAAGAGTTATGATAAAGGCAGGCATGGTCTATGAAGGTACCCACCGCAAAGAAATGCTTGTTAAGGGTGAACATCAGGACTTGAAAACGCACGCTATTTTGAAAGAAGATTTTTATGAAAATGAACAATTGAGTAAGTAGCATAACCTGTAATTTTCGATATCTTCACTGAAATCTTGTAAAATGAAATCATACTAATTTCATTTAAAAAGGTGATGCCAATGTTCAAAACTTTCAATGTTAAAACCGACCATCATGATCAAATGATAGATGTAACAGCTGACGTGGAAAATTGGATTAAAGAACAGAATGTTAACGATGCAATCATCGTGATATCCTCTATGCACACCACTGCCGGCTTAACGGTCAACGAGAACGCTGACCCAGATGTAAAAACGGATATGCTCCGCAGATTCCGAGAAATTTATCCATGGGATGATCCAAAAGACAAGCACGCTGAAGGGAATACAGCTGCTCATATGAAAACGAGTACAGTCGGACATGCTCAAACTCTTATTATCGAAAGTGGCCGTTTAGTTCTTGGTACGTGGCAGGGGTTATATTTCTGTGAATTTGATGGACCTAGACAACGAAAATTCTCAGCCAAAATAATCTCAGCATAATAATCAGAGAGGAGAATGCATTATGAGCCATTCAAAAGTTCACATTCCACCGATGTCTATGAACGCTATTACCGCTAAACTTTTTACTCATGTAGAACGAAATATTGTTCAAAACTATGGAGAAAAAGGTCGCGAAAAAGTTAGACAAGGTGTTGAAAATTTCGGTTACTATGATGCTGAAAAAATAGCAAAACAAGCAACGGTAGATGGGGAAAATCACACTCTTTTTGAATACCTCCCCCGTAATCACAATACTGAAAGCAAATACGAGAAAGATATAACCATCTATGCTTTAATGGCAAAACTATTTGCCCAAGTAACAAAAGCAGTCGTCGACTACTTCGGGGAAGAAAGTAACGATGTCATTCGAGAAGGTGTACGTACTTTTGGAGAAGAGCGAGGCAAAGGAATAGCTCAACGTGCACGCACAAATGATCTTCCGAATACCATTGAAAACTATCTAAGTAACTACGACATGCCACGTAGCGAACTTTTCACATTTGATACTGAATTCCACCCGAGTGAGATCGAACAGAACTTCACTGTCTGTCCTTTTGGTCAGCAGTGGGCCGATGATAACATGCATGAATACGGAATTCTTTATTGTCAGATGATCGACCCATCCGTCGCTAAAGGATACAATCCAGATTTTGAAGTCGAGCATGATCAATATGTATTGAGAGAAGGCAATTGCCACTTCAGATTTAAATTAGATGAGTAATTAAAAGCCAGACCCTGTGAAGATGGAATTTCTCACAAAGTCTGGCTTTGATTATTTTTTCAATTGTTCCCCATATTCATACATTGCTTCACTCATGAAGACTGCGAGCCCATCCCCAAACTGATCGATATTCTTTGTAAACCTTTCATCCTGGACATACATCATACCTAAACCTTGAAAAGCGTCAGGTGAATAAGTCGTAAAATGGGCATTCAAATAATCGTACCATTTTCTTATAGCGGCTTGTGCCTGTTCTGACTTAGGATTTTCATGCCGGATAGCCGCTAACTTCCTGTATATCTCATTCATTTCTTCTTGATGCTCTTTAGACATTTTCATCGCGTTCTTTCTCGCTTCATCAACCGCTTCATCGCCCCAACGTTTTCTCGCCTCATGTTCATAAGGGTTATGACTGAAATCGAATCCTTTGAACTTCTCATCATTCGACATCGTTACACCTCCTTTTTCTTTTTCAATCGTTTCATTGATCGTTTCTAACATCGCGTCCAGTTTCTCACGTTTCTTCCTCAATAGTTCACGATGCATTTCGAGTGCTTCCAATTGATCATAGTCCGGACGATTGATAATCTCCTTGATTTTTTTCAATGGGAAATCAAGCTCTCGAAAAAACAAAATTTGCTGAAGGGTAGATAGATCTTGATCCGAATAGTTTCGATAGCCAGAGCCCGCGGATTTTTCTGGCTTCAGTAAGCCTATCTCATCATAATGATGCAGCGTGCGCACACTGACACCACTGACTTTGGAAACTTCATTCACCTTCATATTCTCACCCCTTCCATTTATACAGTAAGGTATGACGTAACGTCAGAGTCAACAAAATAATCGTTTTTTCTTTCTACATATAATGATAGACCAATTTGTAATAAGTGGAAATGAAGGCGTTGAAAAAGTCATGGTGGTAGATATTTTTCCATAAGATCCCATCAAGACTTTTGTCACGTTATCCCCTCACCGAGTTTAATTACAGTTATTTGGTGGAACAAAATGTTATAAAATCATTTTGTGCAGGAGGGGTATCATGACACCCGATCAGATAGGTTTCGCTCTATTATATTTAGGATTATTTTTATTAATTGGTAAATGGATTAGAGTAAGAGTCAAATGGTTACAAGCTTTGTTCTTACCTTCCTCAGTTATTGCGGGTTTCTTAGCACTACTATTAGGTCCGCAGGTATTAGGAAAAATAATGACGCCCATCACCGGTGAAGATTCATTTTGGTCAAACGGTGTGATGACTCAAGAAATGACAGAGGTCTGGGCGGCTTTACCCGGCCTATTGATTAACGTTGTCTTTGCAACACTATTTTTAGGAACCATTTTGCCTGGGCTCAAAAAGATTTGGCATATTGGTGGTCCTCAATTAGCTTTCGGTTGGAGTCTAGGTTGGGGACAATACGTTGTTGGTATATTGTTAGCTTTATTTGTACTCGGGCCATTTTTCGGAATGCCGCCGATGGCTGGTGCACTGATTGAAGTTGGTTTTGAAGGTGGTCATGGTACAGCAGCAGGTCTTCAAGGTACATTTGAAGAAATGGATTTTGCTGAAGCTTATGACTTGGCCATTGGACTAGCTACAGTTGGTATACTTTCCGGTGTACTTATTGGTATCGCCTTTATCAACTGGGGCGTTAAGAAAAATAAAACAGAAATCATCAAGGACGTCAAAGAACAGTCTAAAATTAAGAGAGCTGGTATTGTTGAATTCGAAAACCGTGAACCAGCTGCAAAAATGACCGTTCGTCCAGAGTCGATCGAGCCACTGTCGCTCCACATTGCTATTATAAGTGCCGCCATTCTTGTCGGTTATGTTTTACTAGAGTTATTCATATTTGCAGAAGCAACGATCATCGGTTCAGACTTGATGACCTATGTACCTCTATTCCCACTAGCAATGATCGGTGGTATATTGGTACAGCTGTTCTTCACGAAAATCGATAACACAGAAGTGATAGATCGACGTATGATCAGCCGTATCCAAGGTTTTTCACTCGATGTATTAATCTTAGCTGCAATCGCAACCGTTTCATTAGACGTCATCGGTGATTATCTCGTGCCGTTCTTATTATTAGCTGGTGCAGGTATTGCTTGGAACGTCCTTGGTTTCTTCGTTCTAGCACCAAGGATGATCCCCACTTACTGGTTAGAACGTGCAATCGGTGATTTCGGTCAATCAATGGGTATTACAGCTACTGGTCTATTATTGATGAGAGTGGCGGACCCTGAAACAGAATCCCCAGCATTCGAAGGTTTCGGTTACAAACAGCTAGTGTTCGAGCCATTCCTGGGTGGTGGACTAGTGACCGCATTATCCGTACCACTCATATACGAATATGGACCACTTCCATTCCTTGGGTTTGCAACAGTCATGCTCATCATTGGACTATTAGTAGGTTTACTTTACTTCGGGAAAAAGAAGGAATAACAATGAAGAAATAAAAAACGTTGGAAAGTCATTTGAAATGGCTCTCCAACGTTTTTTTATGTAATTTATTTTGTTGCTCAATTTCATTATACCAAGTTTCCCAGAAAAATATCAGTCTTATATTATTTCTTATAGCTGATAGTCTAGCCTCAGGAGGGATTTCATGATTAATTATAGAATAAAACCCGTGGAAAACTATAGTGAGAAGATAGGCGAACTAATTTCCATGCTCACTCACACAAGGGAAGTAACACTCTCAGAGATCAAAGATCTTAGATTGGAAGAGCTCGACAGACTGATTCATGACAACGGAAACACAATCGGAGCTATTCTTAAACATATTGCAGCTATAGAAGCTGTTCATCAGGTGATTTCTTTTGAACGAAGAGATTTAACAGAAGCGGAGCTAAAAGATTGGAAAACTGCATTAGAACTAGGAGAAACAGCTAGACACAAAATTAAAAGTCAACAAGTTGAAGAATACATCAAAACTCTAGAGAACGTAAGAAAAACTACACTTTCAACCTTTAAAAAACTTGATGATGAATGGTTGTATAAAGAAAATACTTGGCATAACGGCATTGCTTATAACAACTATTATTTATGGTTTCATGTCATGGAAGATGAAATCAACCACCGTGGCCAAATTAGATTACTCAAAAGAAGATTAAGGGAAAGATGACAAATATGCATATCACTCCAGCACTCGTCATATTAATCAATGATGTACAAAAAAGGAGTGATTTCATCATGCCGATTCCACCTGGAACCCATATTCTTCACACTGTCCAGGGTGGTGACACCTTATACCAGATAGCCAATCGCTACGAAAGTGATGTTGAAGCTATAGTTGAAGCGAATGGAATTTATCCACCCTTCACTGATCCCTATCTCATATTCCCTGGGCAGGTTTTGATTGTTCCTAAGATTATTTCTAACCTTTCAAACACATTATACGTCGTTCAAAATGGCGACACTGTTGGATCGATTGCCTTCCGCTTTTCAGCGCATCCTGACCTGCTAATTGGAACAAACTACTCCATACAGAATCCAAACTATATATTCCCTAATCAACAACTCTTACTACCAGCCTATATTTATGAAATCGAGTCAGGCGATACATTAAGTGGAATCTCAACTAGAACTGGGGCTTCTATTGAAGAAATCCTACGAGCCAATGCCAATCGTCCAGCCATTTCACCAGATCTTATTTATCCTGGAACACAAATGATTATCCCTCTCCCCTCATCACGAAATATTATTGTGACACAGCCACTCCCAGGAAGTTCTGTTTCCGATGGTTCTATATTAGAGGGTTATGCTCGTGCATTTGAAGCAAATGTTTTGTACCGCCTTCTTGATTTTAATCAGAATGAAATTATTGAAGAAACTTTCACAACAGCAGAATATGGTGCACCAACCTATGGACGTTTTAGAACAAACCTGACATTCGACAGAGCACCGTCTACCCAAAGAGGTGAACTACAAGTCTATACTAGAAGTGCCCAAGATGGTTCTGTACAGGATCTAGTGCGACTTGGAATACAATTCAACACTTAATGACTTAAAAAAATTCCATAGGAAATACTGATAGAAAAAAATAAAGAAGGAATCTTAATTATGCATAAGGCTGTATTTCTAGATCGAGATGGAGTTATAAATGAAGTTAAAACAAAACGGGTGAAGTTTGTTAATCAACCTGAGCAATTTTATTTTCTAGATGGAGTTGCAGAATCAATCAAAAAACTGAATGACCATGGTTACGAGGTTTTTGTAGTAACTAACCAAGGCGGAGTAGGGCTCAAGTACATGTCTGAGCGTACCTTGGAAGAAATTCATGACTACATGGTAAGTGCTCTCGAGGAAAAAGGAGCGATGATCACTGAGGTCAAAGCATGTACGCATCGACCTGATGAGGGATGTGACTGCAGGAAGCCTGAAGCAGGTATGATTAAAGATCTTGTCAAAAAGTATGACATTGATATCGAACAAAGTTACATGATTGGAGACCGAGAGCCCGACATAAAAGCCGGGCTTTCTGCAGGTCTTAAAAGCTTGATGGTGGTGGGCCGATCAACATTAGCATATAAAAATTTCAGGAATTTAAAAGAAGCAGTCGAATGGATATTGGATAATTAGGTGGAGACTTCTTCACCTAATTCCAGTCCTTATGCCTTTTTCGAATATGTACAACCTGTCCCGCATGATAACTATTGTGTAAAGCGATATCCATCAATATCTCTTCTCTTGAGGTGCCATCAGTATGAGGGATAATTTCTTCCATCGGTTTTTCGGCTTCTTCAATAAGTTTTTTTATACCATTTTTAAAGTCATCGACTATTTGACTTAATTCTTCTGCTCCGTCCGGGAATTCACTAGAAATCCAAGAATCTTCATCTCTTTCAGGGGGATTTGGGTTCTCTCCCTCCAGCATCTCTACCACGAACAATTGCCAATAATTCATATGATTAAGTAATTGCCATACCGAAAATGAATGGTCTGATTCGTATTTTTGTAATTGTTCACAAGTAAGTCCTTCAAAAACTGCTAATGGATCCACATGAGCATGCGCCCCGTGGATAACTTTAGCAACTAATTGGTTATTCATATTTATTCCCCCAATAAATCTACCCTTCTAATTCAATATACTCCCTCAACAGCTTCCATTTGCCATGTTCATTTTTCCAGACAAACATGCATTGTGCTCGATAAGGTTTTCCAGCAATCATATTAGTTTCTCTACCGAGAATAGTCATCTGCTGATCACCATCTCTTTTAGCCACCGAGGTAGTCTCAAAGCTTTTTTCAGCATCATCCATCTGTTTCAAAACAGCTTCAAGATCGTAATCAAAAAAATAAGGGTCGGGCTGCTTAGTCTTTGAGTGAGCCCAATACCCTACAAAATCTCTGGACATGAAATTTCTAATTCCATCTCCATTTTTACTGATTAAGCTTGTATTCCAAGCTTGAAAATATTGTTCCATTATAGTCTCTGCTTCAACCAATATTTTTTCTCCTTCTCTAATTAACCTTGAACAAAGCTCAATTTATTACCATCTGGATCTTGAATGGTGAACTTTCTTGTGTCGTAAGATGTAGTATGGAGATCCTCTGCCACATGAGCTTTTCCTCTTAACTTTTTCCATAGTGCATCAACGTCGTCGACATAAAAATCAATTCGTCCACGTAATGCACGGCAATCATCCGCCTCCATAATAGCAAACACCGCTCCACCTTCGGACTCGAAACGAATATACTCTGGTCTCTCAGGGGGCCACTCTGTATCAACCTTGAATCCCAAGATATCCGTGTACCACTTCTCGGACCTCTTCAAATCAGATACGTTGATACGGACATGCATAAGATTAGTTTTCATTTAATCACCTCAAACTTTCAAAATATTGAAATTTACTTTTGTTTACCACTTTTGATTCTTTCTAAACATTAAAGGTACATTTTTTTAACTTTTCTTTCATTTCAATTACTGTTTTATTGCCTGTACTTTCAGGCTCGCCCTGAGCAAAATTTATTAAACTGATCTACTAGCTTTCAATTCAAATTCCGGATGAGTGACATACTCTGAATAATTAATGTCACCATTGAATTCCAAGTACTTTTTATACCGATATCGAATCGCGGGTGTCTTTATAAAATCAAGAACTTGATCCTTTGGAACCCATCGACTGTCAGAGGTCTCCTCTGAGGTGGTCAATGAACCACCAATCAACTTGCATACATAGTCTGACATCAGTTTGGTCGGTACTTCCGTTACACCGTCATACCATTTATGTGTACCAGTATTTGAGTAGAGTCCGATCAAACTTACTACCTCTGCATCGATTCCGCTTTCTTCTTTAATCTCCCTTACCACTGCATCCATCAAATTTTCTCCGATCTCAACTTGGCCTCCTGGGAATACCCATCCTCCGTTGTATGTATTCACTAATAGAATATTTCCCTCTCCGTCTTCAACAACTCCCGCAGCTGCAACAATATGTGTTGGCATAGCCATAACCTTTTCCTCCTTAAGAATATGTAATTTGTTACTTCTTACTTAATTGTTCAACCTGGTTCACAAACGTTTCAATATAAGGCTCAACGTTCTCAGAAGAATGAATGATATCTTTTTCTTTCATATCTTTCCGTAGATAATTAATAACAACATCATGAATATCATCCAAAACTTCATATACCTCTGGATATTGTTGGGGTTCCACCGTTGCCAACATTCGAACGGCTGATTCAAAATTATTCAATGCAAGCTCACTATGTTCAAATTCAATCCTTTTCGAATGAAAAGTTTCAAACGCAATGATTCTATGAGCAGTGTCCTTCATCATGTTTTCATCTTGAGCATTAACCGCACGTACGGTTCCAGTGACATGATTTCTGAATATCAACATTTCTTTAAAAATGATTTCACTCTCTGCCTTTTGATTTTTGTCGTAATAATAGACTGTAAGAATACTTGTAATCACCAGTAACGACACTACTACGTAAGGTAAAGTTTTTCTCATTTAAAAACACACTCTCCAGATATACTTAACAACTATTTACTTCTAGAGAAATTTCGTTTTCCCTCTTTAAAAAAGGAAAAATGTTCAATTTTTTCCTTTTTTCATTTATACTTTATACAAATAATCCATAAAATAAATAGTAGAATTAGGAGGTTTAATATGAAAAAGATTTTAGTACTATTGTTTCTAATTTTTTCTACTATTGCTCTGTTCGGTTGTACGAATGAGTCTAGCAACACAAAGGACCCCAGCTCTACCTTCAAAGCTGGAAGTTATGAGATGATTGGTGAAGAAGGAAAACTCGGTTTCATTTATGATGAGCAGGGTCCCCCCTTCATTCCAGGAGAAGGAAATAAATATATGTGGCATTTTTGGGGGGATGTATCTGAAGGGGATTCTCTGAAAGTAGTCGGTACAAACCAAGACACTGGTGAAGAAGAAGTCATTATTGACGACATAGTATTAGGTGGCGCACATAATACTGCTGACGCGCATACTCCAAGTTCAATGTCTGTACCAAGTGAAGGAATTTGGGAGCTAGATGCTTATATAAACAATAATCTTTTTGGAACTGTGGTTGTGGAGACGAAATAGGTTTTGGATTAATCACCTTATATTAAGTAAAGAGGAGAAATACAAACTGAACCTACTATTCAGTAAATAAAAAGCGCACAAATTCTTGTGCGCTCCAACTGATTATTGTTTTCTTATTCGATCCAATACCTTTTGATTCTCGTGCCCGTCATGAATCGTAGGTAGATCGCTATCCAATTTGTCTTCAGCAATGTATTCATAAACTTTTTCGAGATAAGGGTAGAGTGCTTCGTAATAGCGTTTAGCGACGTCCGATAATTCACTAGGTACGTCTCCTACACTTTCATATTGCACAGTTTCGAGCGGTTCATTTGCTTCCCCAAATCTCAATTCCTCATCTTTTTCAAGGACGATCGTACCCTCAGTACCAAAGATCTTCATCATTGAACCGAAGCCATGATTGATTCCAGATAAAAATTGAATTGAAAAAGTAGATCCATTTTCTAGCACACCGTGTATAAGAAAACCGTCATCTGCATCACGTGTCTCTCCATCACCTTCTGGAACATGTGTTGGAAGCAGCCCCGCTATATCTTTCACTTCGCTATTAGTCAACCATCTCATTCCGTCAATCAAATGTGAACCTAATGCCCCTAACATCCCGCCGGCTTTAGATTTCTGGCTAAGCCAACCACGTTTCGCAGTTGCCAAGCGCTGATATTGGGCCATCGACATGTGGTATTCAAAGTGAAGCAAGTTTCCTATTCGACCTTCATTCAAGAGTTCTTTAGCTTTTTGACGTGCTCGCATATATCGCCACTCGAAATCCAACAGAAACTTTTGGCCACTCCTATCGGCCAATTCCACTAATTGTTCAGATTCAGAACTGTCTACTGTGAAAGGTTTCTCACAAACGACATTGAATCCTTTCTCAAGTGCATACTTTGCCATTTCGAAGTGAAGGACAGGCATCGAACTGATAAAAACTAAATCCAAATCCTCTGTGTCCAACATCTCTTTCCAATCCGTATAGTGATTCGGTTTTACGTCTTCATTTTTCAAATCATCAGGTAATTCATGTCTATTCACCGTGCTAACAGCTGTCACTTTCATTGAAGGGTGAAGATTAATCATCGGAGCTTGTACCTTTAAACCGAATCCCCCACCAATAACGCCAACATTTAATGTACTCATTTCATTTCCTCCTTAAATAAATTCCATACTACCCCACTGGTCATTCTTCTCTATCAAGGCAGTCAAAAGTTTCAATCCTTGTTCAAAATCATTCAGGTCAGCGACTTCAACAGGTGAGTGGGAGTATCTTCTAGCAAAAGTGATGGCACCAGCCAGAATTCCTTCACGTTCTAGGTGTACGGCTGAAACATCTGAGCTTGCGCCTGGCAACACTGCAAGTTGATAAGGAATGTCTTCTTTCTCAGCATGTTCAATAATTAATTTTTTCATCTGAGGAGCCATGATGTTTCCCCGTACAGAACTTCCTGCCAAAGCAGGTATGACTGGTCCTCCTCCGATTCCAACTGGCAAACCTGTTCCGATGCTATCTGGTGTATCCGCGCACGGAATTGTATCTATCACAAACGCGAAATCAGGGTTTAATTTATAGGTTGCAACCTTGGCACCTCGTAACCCTACTTCCTCTTGTACAGTTACTACACCTACCAATGTTCCAGCAAAGTTCCGGTTTTCTAGAGACTTCATTAATTCAACCAAAAGAACACAACAACTACGGTTGTCAATCGCCTTACCACAGATCAGGTCTTTGTTTGCGAATTGTTCAATTTCACTGATATACGTAATGGGATCACCAATTTGAATACCCATCTCGATCACTTCAGCCTTCGACTTGGCACCTACATCCACATACAACTGACTGATCGAAGGTTGTCCTTTCCTCTCTTCCGGAGTCTGTAAATGTCCCGCTTTAACTCCCACGACACCAAAATTTCCATTCACATTCACTTTTCGTCCGACCAACAACGATTCAAGTACTCCACCAGTACGATCGATGTGTATAAACCCATTATCATCAATATCTTTTACCATACATCCTATCTCATCAGAATGGGCAGAAACCATCATCGTAGGACCGGGTTGATTTCCTTCTAAATAGGCATATAAATTTCCCATTTGATCGACTTCTACGTGGTCTGCTACTGGTTTGAAAAGGTCTACTAGTTCTTCTACTACCTTCATCTCCTGACCAGGTGTACCCTGGATTCTTGCTAGAGATTGGAGTTGCGTTAGAAAATTTTCTTTGAACATATATATCCTCCATTAGAAAATTTGCAGATTATTCTTTATATATTGCCACACTCGATTGAAGAGCACAATTCAAGTGACCTGGATTGAATATCAACCCTATTCATATTAATATTTACTAAACACGCTAGCACCCAAGGAGGAAAAATATGATACATAAACTTGAACTCTACTCTCTGAATCTACATGGGAGTTTCAGTAATGAATACAAACCGATTTTGACTATAGATTCTGGAGATACTGTGCAGTTAACTACCCCTGATATCCAATGGGGGTATTCTAAATCCAATCAAGAAAATCGGACCTTTTTTGACTCTAGAGAACAAGAGGAAAAGAGAGCCCATCCGATTATAGGACCAATCGCCATCAAACAAGCTAAAAAAGGTATGGTACTTGAAGTGCGTTTGAATGACCTCACTCCAGGATGGTATGGCACGAACTGGTCAGGCGGATTTGAAAGCTGGCAAAATGATAAACTAGGGTTAATTGATCAGGAAAAAGTACAACTTGACTGGGAATTGAACCCTGAAACGATGACTGGATCAACCAAAATTGGTGACCGAACATTTCAGGTAGGGCTTCAACCTTTCATGGGATTAATGGGAAATGCTCCAGCAGAACCAGGTGTCCACCCCACCCCGCCACCTAGAAACTGTGGGGGAAATATTGACTGCAAAGAACTCACAAGAGGAAGCAGCCTCTTTTTACCAATAGAAGTGGATAAAGCCTTATTTTCTATTGGTGACGGGCACGCTGCACAAGGTGATGGTGAAGTGTCCGGGACGGCCATTGAAGCACCGATGGATCATGTTGATATCACGTTAAAGGTCCACGAAAATATGCACCTTACAACACCTAGAGCCTGGACTCCAAGTGGATGGATTACATTCGGATTCCATGAAGATTTGAATGAAGCGACAGCAGTTGCACTTGATGAAATGGTCAAGTGGATGGAACAACTATTTAATGTAGAAAAGACGGAAGCAACTGCACTCGCCAGTGCTGCAGTGGATCTACGAATCACGCAGGTTGTAAATGGCGTGAAAGGCGTACATGCAATTCTGCCTCATGGTGTGATTCGATAAGGGGGGGATTTTAATATGAATATAACAATCAGACAAGAAACACCTAACGATTACCAAGCTACTGAAAAAGTTGTTGAGGCTGCTTTTAAAAACGCAGAATTTACTGACCATGATGAGCATAACCTAGTCGCCCGTCTTAGAAAGTCAGAAGCTTTTGTTCCCCAGCTATCACTTGTTGCTGAGGACGATAATCAATTAGTTGGGCATATAATGTTGTCGAGGATAAGGATAAACTCTGAAAGCAAATCTATTGAATCACTAGCGCTAGCTCCAGTCTCTGTTCTCCCAGATTATCAAGGAAAAGGAATAGGCAAAGAATTGATTATGGAAACGTTGAATCAGGCTAGGATACTCAACTTTAAATCTGTCATTGTTTTAGGTCACCCTGAATACTATAAAAAATTGGGCTTTAGAAATGCATCACTATGGGGAATTAAAGCCCCTTTCGATGTGCCAGATGATGCTTTCATGGCCCTCGAACTTGAAGAAAAATCACTAGCAGACGTTACTGGAGTAGTCCAATATCCTGAAGCTTTTTCAGGGTAAAGATTTATTTCTTAGAGCGGCCTAGCTTCGGTCATAATCGTCTATGATTCTACTTTATTTCCTGAAAACCGCATGGTAAAATCAATTTACACAAGCTAGAGAGGAGGATATTCAATGGACATCCAACAACAGATTTTACAAGCAGTCAATGAGCTATCTCATGATTTCAATAGATCTCAAGAAGAGTTTCGGGAGTTCAAGAATGAAATGTATGAGTTTAAAGCAGAGATGTATGAATTTAAAGCTGATATGCTGGAATTCAAGAGTAAAATGCTAGAATTCCAAGAAGAAACTTATGACAGATTTGACCGTTTAGAAGATCGCTTTATTTTTATAGAAGAGAAATCCCAAGAGAATGAACGTGACATTTCATCTATACGAAGAAGAGTTAGAAGAATGCAATGATAGTTTCTCCACAGAATTCCATGCTCCATTACTACTCCCCTTCCTGACCTCAATGTTATAATGAAAAAACCATATAACAGAGGTGATTCCATGCCAAAACATATCTATATTGTCAGACACAGCAAAGCTGAAGGACAAGCTCCAGAAGCTGAACTTACTGAGTTAGGTAAACAACAATCAGAAGCACTCGTGAACTTTTTCTCTGAGCGGAAAATTGACCGCTTTGTCTCAAGCCCTTTTATTCGTGCAGTCGGAACTATTAAACCATTGAGCGATGCTCGAAACCTCCCAATCGATATTGATCCCCGTCTAGCAGAGAGAATGTTGAGTACTACCCATATGCCTGATTGGAAAGAAAAATTAAAAGATACATTTGATGACGTGGATTTGAAATTCGAAGGCGGTGAGTCCACCCGGGAAGCTTCGACTCGTGCCGTAGCGGTAATTGAAGAAATCCTTGAAGGTGACTCAGAAAATACAGTCATTGTGTCACATGGTGGGATTATTCCATTATTAATCAATCACTATTCTCGCGATGAAGGCTTCGATCGTTGGAGAGGCTTGACGAACCCAGACGTCTATTTGTTGACGGCTGAAAATGGTGAAACCACTGTTGAACGGATATGGGATCAGGCATGAGGTATGTATATTGTAAGGGATATCAACTTAATCCATTGTAAAAATGATCAAAAAAAAAGAGGATGTATGGCTACATCCCCCAGTCTGTCTCCCATTGTTTCGGTCGATCTATTCCTGCATGCCTCAGGGCCACATAATATTGCCCTTGGTGGATCCCTTCATGATGAACAGCAGTTGTCAAAGTCTCCATCAACGTCAAGCTCTGTCCATTCATTTGAATCTTATCAACTCTTTCTTTTGCCAATTCATTGAATAAGTCAATCATACTTCTCTCGAGTTCGTCTACAATGTTCTCTTCATCGGATGGCATTTGACCTGGAAATTCAATAAAGCCGGCTCTTAGGCCGTCCGTATATACATCTCTGACTCGAATGATATGCTTGAATAATTCCCTTAATGTGCCCACTTCATCAATCAACTGTTTGTCCCAGTATTCCTCGGGGACCTCTTTCGCCAATGAATTGGACATCCTTGCGGTATATAGAAATCCTTGTGTGTCCATCATCCGTCCTCCAAGTTTTTTTATCTTCAAAGATTATATACCCCAGAAACAGAATAATAAGTCACCTTTTTCACAAAATTACCGAAATTAGCAGTTAATCTTTTTAAATTGGATCATCTTTCCTCTCCTTTTAGAACACTTTACTAAATACGATATTCACCTTCACGAGAAGTTTTCCTCCTGTAATTTGCATAATAAAAGAAAAACCGAAGCAAAAGCTCCGGCTTTATCCTATAATTCTAAACTTAGTAGAAGAAAGCTGCACCAACAATAACTAGTAGAATAAACAATACTATAATCAACACGAAGTCATTGCCGTAACCTTGACCATAACCCATATTACTCACCACCCTTTCTCTCATTAATTTACATTATGATTCCATCAATAAAACGGGAGGGCTTTTTACACAGAAATTTTCACACTGTAGGATAAATATTCCGCTTACTGAAAGATCAATCGACTATATTGGTGTGCATCAACCTTTGGTGTAACTATTTTATATTGATGATTTTAAAGCCTGTAGCCAGATAAAAGTGCAAAGGGGGTAGCAATAAATCTACCTGCCTCCAGTAAGAACTGTTTAATCTAAGTCTAAATGCGACAATATTTCATCTAAGTCATCTTCATACCTACTACTTCTAACTAGCGTATTACATTTATCCGGAAAATCGAACGGAATGAACTGCTCAAAATTAACAGGAAAAATATCTGCATTTCGATAGCTAGTCTTCCGTTGATCACTTCTATGGGCTTGACGATCTTGATTTTTCAAATATTCCACAATTACTTCCCCAATATATCTGCCGAAAGAGAGTCCTTCATCATTATCAGATGGAAAATGAACCCCAGCATATAAACGACTGACAGCATCGGTCTCAGAAATCTCTCTAAGTTTATTCGCTTCTCGAGGGAAATAATAACTCAAAACGACCTCAGCACAACCCGACATTGCTGCATGCCCAGATGGATAGGTCGGGAAATTTGGTGTGCAGATTATTGTCTCGAGTGTCTGATCATATTGGTTAGGCCTTGCTACATCCCATTTATATTTCAAATACCAGACGACCACCATAGTATCATTGATAGCCCCATGAAGATTAGCCAAGATTCTTGCGGCAAGTGTCGGAGTAACATCATAAGTGTCGATCAAACGGTCCGCAATTGGTGTCCACTGTTTCGTTGGAACTCCTGTGCCATAATAAATAGCAATATCTTTTTGCGATGGAGAAAGATTATCAAGTGTTCGTTGGACGACCTTCAACTCTTCCTCAAAATTGATTTTATTTGGGTGCTTTATATATGGCTTTAATTTTTCTCCACTGGGTTCAAGAAATACTCCCTCTTTATTTCTTCTAAGAAAAAAAAGTGGCCAATTACCAGCTGATGGGGTCACTGGATCAGTAGGGACACCTCTTTCCCCAGCTGAACGGGTTTGTGACCATTTTAAATATTCTATTCCCAATATTTTTACACCTCCGATTCCATTTCTTTCATTCATCATATGCAAAAATTTTAATTGTGGTTGGACTCCATACAGCATATACAGGTTGTGTTCGTGCGTTTTACAGCCTTAGTGAAGAAAATAAAAACATGATATGATTGATAAAATTATAAAAATTTTCATACATAAGTATAATTTTGTTCATCGTTATCGTTATATGTTTTGAAAGATACTTTTTTGGTACTAGGAGGCATTCATTTGGAAATTAGTACGGATTCATTAATTGCGAACACAAGAGAAACTCAAAGCAAATTCATGGATTTTATAAGTGATTTTAAGACAGATTTATGGAAATACTGTCGATACATCACTGGATCACCATGGGATGGGGAAGATTTATTTCAAGAAACCTTACTGAAAGCGTATGGAAAACTAAGCCAACAATGGCACCCTGTTCAACCGAAAGCCTATGTCTTCAGAATTGCCACCAATACGTGGATTGATCAAAAAAGACGCAACAAGGAACTTGAGACCGAATTTGATGAGGCATTTATCCCCCACGATATAAATACAAACATAAGAATAGATGACCAAGTCATCTCTCAATTGGAGACTCAAAGAGCCATTCAAGACCTCACTCAAAATCTACCTCTAAAACAACGTGTTGCCTTTTTGCTCACTGAAGTCTTTTCTTTCAACGCAAAAGAAGCCGCAAGTTTCTTGCAATCAACACCTGGGGCAGTGTATGCATCAACCAGGAGGGCAAAAGAGAAATTGAATGAAATGAACCTTCAAGAAAGCGATAATCGTAAAGTTATCCCGCCTTCTAAAGAAGAAGAAAAAATTTTACAAGCGTATGTGCATGCACTGAATGAAGGAAACGTGGAAGAATTATTAGGTTTGATGCACGAGACCATCCACACCGATGCAACTCCTGGTTTCCAAGAATACGACAAGGAAGAAACAAAATCAGGTTCTTTAGCACATGGATTGCCGTCTAACATTGTGGTTGAACAAGTAAACTTGTGGGGTAGGCAAGTCATGGTCGCATACATGGAAGAAAATGGAGTTCAGAAAATACACAACATCCAGTATCACTATGTGGTCGATGGCAAAGTTTCCTATAGCCGAACATTCTACTTTTGTAAGGAATTGATGTTAGAAGCAGGTAAGGAATTAGGAGATCCAGTACAAACAGTGAAAGGCCCAAATATCAATTGGGAAAGTTAATAGAGGAATACAATGAATCATGCAGAAAAATTATTTTTTGATATTTCCATAAGAAAAATCCGAACTTATTCTAATTCTGTTCTAGAATTTCGAATCACAGTTCGGATTTTCCTATGTCGCAGGCTATTCTAATTCATCTTCTTTTCCAACATGTAGTGGTCATCATATGTACCGATCAGCTGGTAACCCTGTTGCAAGTAATAATCTTTTAATCGATCGTTATTAGCTACACAGTCTAATCGAAGAGTATTACTGAACCCCATATGATTGTCATCTATCCAATCCAACATAATTCCACCTAAATCGTTTCCTTGATAACTAGGCGCCACTGCTAATCGATGTAAATAACTCGAATCGTGCGCTTTATCCCTCCATATATGTAAGTCCCATTCCTCAGGTTGGTTATATATCGTGAACGTCCCGATCATTCGATCCTCATCTAATAACACATAAGTATCTTGATTTTTAATCGCTTGTTCTATTTCAGCATCATCTCCTCCTTGAAGCAAGAAGCCCCATTGCTCTATTCCATTCTTGTTCAAAGATGCCGCTACGTCTTTCAATAAGGAGATTACTTGAGGTACTTCCTCCTTAGTTGCTAAACGAATCGTATAATTATTGGTTTTTTGCATGTTTTGATCTCCTCCTTTTATGTGCATTTATTTCTTCCAATACTTCTTCTGATATTGCAAAAGTTGATAGACTTCCATCGATAATATAATCAGAACTTGATTTGATTTTTTCCATTTCTAAATAAGCTTCCCGACCCTTTTCAAGATAAAAAGATAAGTCAGATATAATATCATCAGAATTCGAGGAATGAAAGTCTCTGTTAATTCGTCTTGCCATTGCTATATCTAATGGTGTATCAATATAAATTGCAAAATCTATTAATTCTCTCATTTGATTATTCATATATGCGAATGGATAGTCGAGAATGATATACTCAAATCTTCCCCCACCCTTAAATTTCTCTACATCTTCCACCAGGGGAGAAAGGTCCCATTGATTATAATCAGCCCCGCTATTAACCCAGACCAATATGTTCTCAGGCTCACCTTCAAAACTATAATCATCAAAATAAAGTGCACAGGAGGAAGAAAGCTTTTCTTGAAGATATTCAGTTATCGTCGTTTTTCCTCCACCCGAAACAGATGCGATTGATATTACAAATGGTTGTTGTGGCATAGCCTCGTTTTCCCTTCCAAATTAATTGAAGTATTGAGTAACGACACCTTTACCATCATTCACTTCAACCTCTGCAAAAGCTCCATTCACCAAAGTAACTTGTGGTGGAACATGGCCGCAGTCGATATCGTAAATGATAGGAATTTGTAATTCCTCAGCTAATTCTTCATAAATATCCTCAGCAGTGTAACCATCAACAGGAGTATTGGCTGCGCTTCGACCAAACATTATGCCTGAACAATGGTCGAACCAACCTGCCAATTTCATCTGTACAAGTGACCTCCTTAGGTCTGGAGTAGCTAAATCACAGTTTTCGAAATACCAAAGTATGGGTTCTTCATTCAGATATTCTTTTTGAAAAGATTTCACCTCACCAAATGGGGTTCCAATCAAATGCCTTACGGTATCGACACATCCACCTAGCAGTCTGCCAGAAACACTTTTTCCACCAATGGCCTTCCATTCTGTCGTTTCGGTTAAGTCGAATATTTGTGGAGTAGGATTCTCAAAATCCCATTCTTTTTGATATTTTTCAGATGAGTACTGAACGATTGACTCTCTTTTACTTGTTGAAAGAACATCTTCCCATTTGGCGGTGGTTTTATCTGAATACTCACCTCTTAAATCAACTAGATTCGTTCCATGAGCAGTTGCTATCCCTGTTTTCAAAGTTATAGCCATCAGCAACAAACTAGTATCTGAGTATCCTAGTATCCACTTCGGCTTCAACTGGTCAAAATCTATATAGTCTAAGATTTCGACTAGTAATTCACCACCCCACGGAGGTATAACTGCATCAATCTCATTGTTAGTCATCATGTGCATCAGTTCTGCCGCACGTTTTTTTGCTGAAGCTGATTTTGATTTACTTTGCGTCCAAGCAGTTTCGCCGACTTCAAGGCTGTAACCTTTTTTCTCCATTTGCTCTTTCGCGCCTTCAAGTAAATGATGCAACTCAGCAGGCACACCCGATGAAGGGGCTGTGACCCCAATTGTAGCGTCATTTTTTAGTATTGGATATTTGATCATAAAGTCACTCCTCGATTAAAGTATATATGTTCTCTGACAAGATAAAATCAATCAAACTCACGAATAAACTTTTTTGGTCATCCCTCTTCCAATCTTCTTCAACTTCAGCCATCAACCACATTACCTCATCTAAAAAAACATGTTCAACAGCCGCTTTCCAGCACTCTTTTTCAAGATCTGTAAGGACTACCGATTCACAATACCCCTTCAAAAATGTCTTCCATTCATCTATAGTGAACATTCGATTTGGCGCTGTATTCAATTCATTGTGGAAAAGCAAAAGAGCCAAAGCTAAATCGAAAATCCTTGGGATGTACGTTGCGTTATCTGGATCTACTAAATAAGGTTCGGGTGTATAAATAAGATTGTTCGCTTTAAAGTCATGCGGTGTAGAAACATAAGGAAGTTTTGAGTTTTTCAATTGCTCCTGGTTTTCAACAGCTTGAAGAAATTTCTTTTCCAACAAATCAATATTTATTGGAACTCTTTCTTGATCAGAATACTCCTTAATATTTGCTATACTCCCTTTTATCTCTTCACTGTTGAAGTCATACACATCATAAACAGGTAGACGATATTCATTCTCTACGGGGGCCAGAGAGTGAATCTGTCCTAATAACTTACCAGCTTTATATATTTCAGATAAAGTTCCAGAGTATGTAGTTCCCTGAATGAAAGGGTAAACAACAAAAGTGTCTTCTCCAATTGTTTGAGGGTTGGGAGCATCAATATGAACAGGTGTAACCACACTCACGCCTTTTTTATGTAAGTAATTAGTATAATCAACCAAGTTTTCAGCTCGATCCAATGGATGTTGGGTTGTTTTTAAGATTAGTTCTCGTTGATTATGATTAATCTTATAAACGGGTGAAAAAGAGTAAATACTTTCAGGTTCAACGTCTGTTTTTATATAAAAATGGTTTAAAATTGAACTAGCTTTCATCTCTAAATTCCTCCATATTTCGCCGACTGAATGCAATGAATCAAAAACTCTCTGTCTTCCGGAAAACCTAAATCTAATTCACGAATTTCTTCAACTGATTTCCAATCAATCTCGTAGATCAACTCATCAGGATCTTGAATCTTTTCCTCCCCACCCACTATTTCGACTTGAAAATAGTGAACTTCCACGTCAATATCTGCTCGGGGCGATTTCATATCCTTAACCTTTACTCGATCGACAACCCTCACATGATAACCTGTTTCTTCTTCTATTTCTCTAATACAACACTCTTCAAAAGATTCGCCCTCTTCTTTTCCACCAGACGGTACGGACCACATCTTTGTTTCCTCTGGCTTGCCTTGTAATACCATAAGAATTTCATTATTCTCATTAACGCAAACTCCTGAAGAACCTTCCCATTTTTTCATCTTTGATTCCCCTCTACTAAATGATTCCTCTTTCCTCACCATAGACAATCAATTGTTCATACGGATCTCCGCTTAAGCCGAGAACTTCGCAAAATGCAGCTTCGGTTGAAAATCCACTCTCTTTCAATTGAATGATCTCTTCTTTCAATCTAGGCCGTTCTTTCAACAAAAAATCTTCTATAATCATATGTAAGTATGCATTTTGTTTTTTTACCGGTTTAGGCTGACCGAATAATTCGAACTCAAATTCTCTATATTTAAAATTAGCTTTAATGACGAGCAATTCACGAATCATTATTCGCTTTATACGGAAATCTTGATAATCACTATATAGGTTCAAGACCATCTTCCCGAATAGATCAAAATCATGGACCTCCATAATAATATCGAGATCGGAATCTTTAATATCTATATTCAAGGGAATGGTGCCACATAGCACAGGGTCAAACTCTGAGAGTGCACTCATTATTTTCAATTCATTTATTACATCAAACGATCGCTTTTGTTTACTAGAACCATTTGTTAAGTAGTCGATTGAGTTATACATTTCTTCTCCTTAGACACTTACTTTGATAAATTCTTTATACACTCTTCTCTGATCGCCCATAATCTATTTAAGTCAAATCGGGAAGTAAGTTGCTGGTCATGAACCCAGTTCGCAATATACGATCGATGGTAATTAATTTTGTATTCACCTATTTGAGCTGGTCCGATCTCACATTCACTAACGATTCTCATGTTCTTTTCTCCACTTGAAACAGGCATGGTGAAATCATATCTCTTACCATTATATTTAAGATAACAATGTGCTTCTGGTATGTAGTCCAACTTGTACTTTCGCAACACCTCACCCACACCTGGAGTGTTTTCCTCATCCATTTCATATATACCTGTCATGAGTTTAATAGAATCCATACCACTCTCTTTGCATACTTCAGCTAATAGCGCATGCTTTGTGCTACAGGTGCCCTTCATCTCCTCTATAACGAGTCGGAAATCTGACCTTATTGTATTTCTCCCATAAGGCAGTTTTTTTACATACTCCAACGATTGATGAAAGTCTGAAATTCCAATATTAATAAGTAAATTCGATGTGACACCGTTTTGAATTTTAAAATTAGGAAGTGCTAGACCAATCAATAAGATCACCTCTCTTTACTTATCAAACCATCACCTGTCTTTTTACAAACTTCTACATTTTCTGTAATTTTCCTGCTATTCATTCCCACAAATATTTATGCTATTTGCCTTCTTGGGGCGGTAGATTTGTACCATTGATAACATAAAATGATTATAATGAAGATATCAATCGCATCACCACCGTAATACATTAACATTCCCCCGCTTCTCGCTTCCTGTACACCTACTCCAATCGGAGGATTCGTGTAAATGTACTTAGATAGAATTCCGTGGCCTGCCAAAGCAAGAATAAGAACGACTGAACGATAGAAATAACTTCTTCTATGGGGCATTGGGTCAATATAAATCATCGAAATAGTAAATAGATAACCCGCCAAAAATACATGCAGATGCACAAATAGATATAAAAGAATAGAGTCATGCATCATCGCGTATAGATTTGTAGTATACAGAACCCATAGTCCACCCACGTTAAGTAGAGTTGCAACTAATGGGTCCGTGAAAAAGTGTGCCGGAGCTGAATTCAATAAACGGGTCACCTTTTTTGCTTTTTTAACAGAAAGTGCCCTTAAGATAAGTATCATTGGTGCTGAAAGTACAATCATCAATGGCGCAAGCATTCCTAAGAGTAAATGCCCGAGCATATGCATTTCAAAATCCATATGTGCCTGTTGAGGAATGGGCCCAACCACTGCTAACAAAGCACTGAGCAGGCCAACCATCATTAAAACCGACCTATAAAATGGCCACTGCCTCTCTCGGTATTTCGAGAGTTTAAGCGAGCCAAAATATACAGCTGCGACCACCACAAATGGAATTGCCAACAAAATTTCAGATAAGGTTCCTATGGAATTGAAATGTTCCATATCATCATTCCCTTAATATTTTTTCGCAAATTTAAGAAGGATTGCCCCAGCAATAATCATCATCACAGCGAGGACATTCCAAACGATATCGTAGACAATCAGATTATCTACATAGCGTATTTGATGGATCCGCATCAATTTGTGCTGGATGATTCCATCATATAACTGAAAGCTACCAGCACCCACTAACATTCCTCCCCACCAACGTTTACCACTATAGGATTCACGTCTGCGAATATCTGCTAATAGAAATAGTCCTCCGATGGTAGCGAACCAACTGAAAGCATGGAACAGACCATCTGAAATCAAACCGATATCCGTCGTAGATAAATCATAAAAATGATGCCAACGAAGCAATTGATGGAATACCGTCTCATCAACAAAGGCTGCCAGTCCAAAACCGAACAATACACCCGACAAAATATTTCGTTTCCAGTATTTTTTTTGATCAACGTATTGATCTCTTATTTCTCTCAAAGAAGTCACTCCTTCTAGTCGCCTAGTATCAATATTTATTACCCGCTTATTTTCATTGGAAACTTTCGTAATTTCTTTATCTGTTTTAATTTTCAAAAGCCCGGGTAGTGTAGTCCTTACAAGCTTTCCCTCATCAGGGGTAAGGAGTTGCCTCATGAAAATTACTAAAATGGATTTTTCGAATTATTATGGGTTAATATTCGTCACCCTTGCCGCATTAATGTGGGGTGGTGGCGCTGGTATAGCTGGCTTTTTAATGAATCAAGATTGGGACCCGATCTTGATCGCAGCTTTTCGAGCAACTGTAGCCCTAATGATATTATTTATCTGGTATGCAACACACAACAAACACCGACTTACACTAAATAAAAACCTTATATTTTGGGCTGTTGTCGGAGGTGCCGGGATGGCTGGAAACATGGGTTTTTATTTCTTAAGTATCTCTGAAATAAATGTTCCTGTGGCGGCTACTCTGATGTATTCAGCCCCCATATTCGTATTTTTGATCGCGATCATATTTGGAACAGAGAAAGTCACTAAATCAAAGGCTACTCTATCTATCGTTGTATTGTCCGGGATTGTTCTATTGACCGGAGTATATAAGATGGATTTGGCTGAGCTGAATGTATTAGGGATATTTTTCGGTTTGATGGCAGGTATTATGTATGCCTTATTTATTTTTGGTTACAAAAATGGTTTGCAAAACGGAAGTCTGATAACAGTAGTAATCGTCTCTTCCATCACAGAGGCCACCTTACTTACTCTATTTGCGGATAAAAGTGACTACGCGCAACTACTCACTTCCTTCGAAGATGTTCAGTGGTTTCTTTTCCTTGGAATTAGTGCCAGCATGTCACTATTGTTTTATAATACTGGGCTATCTAATGTGAACCCAGGTACCGCTTCGGTCATTGCCATGGTCGAACCAGTTACGGCAGGAATTGTAGGCATTTTCATACTTGGACAGGTACTAAATTTTGTTGAGTTAATTGGAATGGTGATCATCTTAATCACAGTCACCGCCATGAGTTATTACTCGATTAAAAATGAATAAAAAGAATTTTGACATCTCCCTGGAATTCATGTAAATTAACATTGGACGAACAATTATAAATAATTAATTAAAAACATTCGTTTTTAGGGGAGATAATCATGGAAAATGTGTTTGATTACGAAGATATTCAATTAATTCCGGCTAAATGTGTGGTAAGCAGTCGTTCTGAGTGCGATACTTCAGTGACATTAGGTGGTCATTCATTCAAATTACCTGTCGTTCCTGCAAACATGCAGACAATTATTGATGAAAAAATCGCAACCTACTTGGCGGAAAACGGCTACTTTTATATTATGCACCGGTTTCAACCTGAAACGAGAATTTCTTTTATAAAAGATATGAAATCCCGTCAATTGATCTCATCGATCAGTGTCGGCGTCAAAGATGAAGAATACGCATTCGTTGAACAATTAGCTAGCGAAAAATTGAGCCCTGATTATATTACAATCGATATCGCTCATGGACACTCAGATGCAGTCATCAACATGATCAAACATATCAAGTCTCACTTACCTGAAACGTTTGTGATTGCTGGAAACGTAGGAACTCCAGAGGCTGTTCGCGAATTAGAAAACGCTGGTGCAGATGCAACCAAAGTTGGGATTGGTCCAGGAAAAGTTTGCATCACAAAGATTAAAACTGGTTTCGGTACAGGTGGTTGGCAGCTTGCAGCAGTTCGTCTATGTGCGAAAGCTGCAAGTAAACCAATTATTGCAGACGGTGGCATCCGTACTCACGGAGATGTTGCAAAATCTGTACGTTTCGGTGCAACGATGGTCATGATCGGATCACTTTTTGCAGGTCATGAAGAATCACCAGGAGAAACTGTTGAACGAGACGGCAAGCTCTATAAAGAATATTTCGGTTCGGCTTCAGAGTTCCAAAAAGGTGAAAAGAAAAACGTCGAAGGTAAGAAAATGTTCGTTGAGCACAAAGGTGCCCTTCAAGATACGTTAACCGAAATGGAGCAAGATCTTCAGTCAGCTATTTCTTATGCAGGCGGTTCAAAAATTGACGCAATCCGCCATGTCGATTATGTCGTAGTAAAAAATTCAATTTTCAACGGAGATAAGGTATATTAGTAGATAGTAGAAAATAAATGTAATTTGTAATAGTGAGGGGGTGACTCGAGGCCTGCTCGCTTTTATGTTTTATTCACTTTCATAGAAAATGGAGAGTACATAATGTCAAAACCACAATCATTAACACCTCTAAAATCTTTAATATTCGCTTTCCATGCGACGAACACGATCATTATAAGCTTTCTACCTTTATATTTAATGAACTATAAAGGGCTGGATGGCTCAGAGGTTGGTTGGGTATTAGCAATTGGACCTTTTGCTGCAATTATCTCCCAACCTTTTTGGGGCTACATGAGTGATAAATTTAAAACAGTTAAGAAGATCCTGCTGATTTTGATCATCGGACTTCTCCTATCCAGCATCATTTTCTTCAATATGGATAGTTTGCTTTGGATCTTGATCATCGGATTCTTCCTATTTTTCTTCTCTATGCCAGTTGGTGCATTAGCTGATAGTTTAGCTCAACGGCGAGCAGATGATTTAAGGGTATCTTTCGGGAGTATCCGAACTTGGGGATCGATCGGTTTTGCATTTTCTGCACTCGTTATTGGTCAAGTATTGGAAGTGTTCGGTATCCAATTTATGATTTGGCCTTATCTCGCCTTTGGGCTAATGGCTTTACTTGTAACTCTCAAGTTGACTGATGTCGAAGCAGCAAAGGAACCGACCAAATTTAGCGATATAAAAGTTTTATTAAAAAATAAGCCCTATATCATTTTTCTATTTTTCATGATGTTTTTGACGATCTCCCACCGCGCAAATGATAGTTTTATAGGCGTTTATATTGTACAGCTCGGAGGTAGTGAAGGAATCGTTGGTACGGCATGGTTTATCGGGGTCGCAAGTGAAGCAATCGTCTTTGCGACAGCAGCCTACTGGTTCCGAAAATATAAAACGTTGATATTCGTTATTATTGCTGGAATCTTGTATAGCTTCAGGTGGTTTGCCTACGCAGCTACAGATGACCCGTGGGTAGTCATAGCCTTACAAGTAACCCACGGCCTTACATTCGGCGTACTCTACCTAGCTTCACTTGATTATGTCACTAGATTGATACCAAAACTACTTCAATCAACCGGACATCTGCTATATTATTCCGTATTCTTCGGTGTTTCAGGCATCATTGGCTCCCTACTTGGAGGAGCATTAATCGATGTATATGGCGGCGAAACCCTCTACTTTTTCATGGGTGTGATCGCAACTGTTGGAACGATTTTATTGTTGGTGTATCATATTTTACCGTTCGGAAAACGAGTTTAGAGAATGTTTAGGCACTCTTAAAATCGGCAATTGTTAAAAACTACCTCATAAGAAAGGGTGTTTTTAACAATGAAAGCAGTAACGTTTCAAGGAAAAGACCAGATGGTTACGAAAGAAGTTGAGACTCCTTCCATCCAAGAGAATAGTGATATGATTGTGCGAATCACCGCAAGTGGAATATGCGGTTCAGACTTACATTTATATAAAGGTGGCATCGAGCCAGAACAAGATTATGTAGTTGGTCATGAACCAATGGGAATCGTTGAAGAAGTCGGACCGGACGTGAAATCTCTTAAAAAGGGAGACCGTGTAGTCATCCCATTCAACGTCGGTTGTGGTGAATGCTTCTTCTGTAAAAACCAAATGGAAAGCCAGTGTGACGAATCAAACCCTCACGCTGAAATGGGCGGACTTTTCGGGTTCACCGAAATGTTCGGTAACTACCCAGGTGGACAAGCAGAGTATTTACGTGTACCATATGCAGACTTTACATCTTTCAAGGTTCCTGACACCAGTGAACTAGATGATGAAAGCGTCCTATTTTTATCAGACGTAATTCCAACCGCTTACTGGAGTGTTGAACATAGCGGTGTGAAAAAGGGAGACAAAGTCATTGTACTAGGAAGTGGCCCCATCGGACTGATGGCTCAGAAATTTGCCAAGATGAAAGGCGCTGAAAGAGTCATAGCAGTCGATCAAGTCGACCACCGACTAGAACACGGTAAGAAGACGAATGGGGTTGATACATTCAACTTTAAAGAAGAAAAAGATATCGGCTCCCTTCTTCATGAAGAGACGAAAGGTGGAGCTGACGTCGTTATCGACTGTGTCGGTATGGATGGTACCGTTCCTCCGGATGAAAAGTTCGGTTCAGAACATGACAATCAATTCGGCACGATCAGCCCAATCAAGACAGCATCTCAAGCAGTCCGTAAATTCGGGACAGTGCAACTGACCGGTGTTTATGGTACAGAGGCAAACGGATTCCCAATCGGGGACTTCTTCAGCCGAAACGTATCCATGAAAATGGGACAAGCACCCGTCATTCACCTGATGCCAAAACTATATGAAATGGTCGAAAACAATGAATTCGATCCGACTGATATCATTACCCACCGTTATTCTCTAGATGAAGCCGCCAAAGGTTACGATATCTTTGATAAAAAAGAAGACGGAAATATTAAAGTGGTATTGAAGCCATAGAATAAATAAACTAAGCCGCAATCTTAATCGATTGCGGCTTTTTTGTGTGGATTATTTATATGAAATGTGGACCTTCACTGGTGAAATCTTAGTTTGAGTGATAGGCACTTATTCACTTAGGCCTGTTTCACACTAAGCACTGTAACAGTAACTAAGATGAGTGCCATTCCCAGAAGTTGAACTATACCCAATTGATCTCCTAAAAGCAATAAGCCAAATAATGAAGCTGTGACCGGTTCTACCATAGCAACCATCGAAGCAGTGGAAGGTGCAGTTCGACGAATACCATAAAAATATAGAATAAATGATAATCCGGACCCTATAATTCCTAATAGAATAAACCAACCAATATCACTCGAAGTTAAGACAGAGGCCGTCTGACCTTTGTCTGAAAAAATAAAAAGGATCAGACAGAATGTTGTAAAGGCGATGAGTAACGATGGCTGTGGTTGTCCTTTATAAGACGCCTTTTTAAAACCGAAAATGAATATAGCGTAGGAAAGACCAGCACCAATACCTGTAGCCACCCCTAAAAAGCTAACAGAAATAGATTCCAGGTTGTAGGCACCTGTAAGCAGAACGATTCCCAGAAGGACACCTGCTATGCACCCCCATTTAAACCAAGTATTGCGTTCTATTCCTAGCGCAAAGGAGGCTAAAAGGACAATCACAGGCGCAGTGTACATTAGAGTGGCAGCCACAGGTACGCTTGAAGCTTCGATACTTAAAAAATAAAAAGTGAAATTCCCTGCCACGCCGACACCTGCCAAGATGGACCACCAGTATAAATGAGTAGAGTTAACCCAACTTTGTCTATAGCGTACGAGGAACCATATGAAAAATGATAAAAGACCTACAGCCCCTCGGTAAAATGAAATTACAATGGGGTCCCAGCCTTTGCTCATTAATATATCTGCAATTCCTCCGGTAATCCCCCAACATATAGCGGTAAATATAACTAAACCTATACCTGCATACTTCATTAAATTCCTCCTCAAGCATGTGATTCGTGATGATATAAACTTTGAGTTAAATGTATGAAACTCAACTTGACCTCAATCAAGTAAATTTAAGATACATTTTTTACAAAAGGTATTAACGGCATTTCCTTTATTTTTACAATTCTAAACCTGGTCTTTTGTATCATATTGGATAAAAAAAACCACTGACGTCTAAGTCAGTGGCTATAAAATATTAATATTTTATTTAAATAACAATTTCAACTCATAATCCCCTACAGTGAATGCTTTCATTTCTGCTACCTCATCCACTACAAGTTCATTTACTAGTAAGTTTTCGCGAATCAAGTTTTCATTTTTCTCGACCGCCTGTTTCAAATCTTCATCCCCAGATAAGGTGATATCAATTCGTTTATCAATCGGGAGATCTTGTGCTTTTCGTTCATCTTGGACGACACGTACGATTTCTCGAGCCAATCCTTCTAAACGAAGTTCTTCCGTGATCGTCGTATCCAATACTACGTGGAAGTTCTGGTTGGATTCCATCGACAACCCAGCATCTGCTACACGTTCAACATTCAACAGATTCAGTGGTACTTCAACCTCTCCATCATCCGTTAGAACGACTGCTTTTTCTTGTTCGACAATCGAATTCGCTTCTTCATCAGATAGGTTCTCCAAATACTTTTTCACCTTACCGACGTTTTTACCTAACACCGGCCCAGCTTCACGGAAATTCAACTTCACCTGGTATTTGACCAAATCCTCTGATGAATGTTTCACCACGACTGATTTCACGTTCAACTCGTCCTGGATGATTGATTGATATTTTTCCAAGGCCTTTCCTCGATCAGGATTGACCGGAATAACGACTAGTTCGGATAATGGTTGCTTCGTCTTGATCGCCTCAGCATTTCGCACACTTCTAGCAAGCTCTACTACTTGAAGTACTGCATCCATATCTTCTTCAAGCTGCGCGTCGACATCTTCTTCTCTCACAGCTGGGAAGTCAGCCAGGTGCACACTTTGGCCAGTCAAATTAACATGGATATCTTCTGCAACAAATGGGATGAATGGCGCAAGCAATCTACTTAGATTGACCAAGACACTATGAAGTGTATGGTAAGCAGCTTTTTTCGAATCTGTCATGCCACTTTCCCAGAAACGATCACGTGAACGACGGATATACCAATTGCTGACCTCATCCACATAATCTTCAAGAGCTTTTGCTGCTTTTGTGAAATCATAATCATCTAAAGCCTTTTCAACCGTCTCAATGACACTATTCATGCGTGTTAATACCCAGCGGTCAAGTAACGTCTTTTCCCCACTGTCCTTAGAACTGATCTCGTAGCCATCGATATCAGCATACAGCGCATAAAAGCCGTGCATATTCACTAACGTATCGATCACTTTCGATTTAGCTTCGACAACCACTCGCTCAGAAAAGCGCTTATTGTTCCAAGGTGCACTGTCCGCTAGAAGTGCCCAGCGGAAAGCATCTGCACCGAACTGGTTCACTAAGTCCATAGGATCGAGCGCATTCCCTTTACTCTTAGACATTTTGCGTCCGTTTTCATCTAGAATGAAGCCCGTAGACAATACGCGTTTGTAAGGTGCTTTTCCTGTAAATAAAGTCGATACCGCCATCAAGCTATAGAACCAACCACGTGTCTGGTCAATCCCTTCACAGATGACATCAGCCGGAAACTGCTTATCGAACTCCTCTTTATTTTCAAAAGGATAGTGCTGCTGAGCGAAAGGCATCGAACCACTGTCGAACCATACATCGATAACTTCTGGAACACGGTTCATCGTGCCTTCACACTTTTCACATTTTAGCTGAACACGGTCTACATAAGGTTTATGCAACTCGACATCTCCAATGTCGCCGATTGCTTTTTCTTGAAGATCAGCCTGACTGTTAGGAGCATATTGATGATCGCAAGAATCACAAATCCAGATCGGGAGAGGTGTTCCCCAGAAACGGTTTCGTCCGATATTCCAGTCCACCATATTTTCTAAGAAATTACCGAATCGACCGTCTTTAATATGATCCGGATACCATTCTACGTCCTGATTATTTTTCAAAAATTGATCTTTCAATTGAGTTGTTTTGATGAACCAACTTTCGATTGCGTAATAAAGTAGCGGTGAATCACAACGCCAGCAATGAGGATAGCTGTGTTCATACTTTTCTTTATGGAAAAGAAGCCCTTCGCTAGCCAAGTATTTCACGATATCGACGTCACAATCTTTGACGAATTTCCCTTCAAATGGCGGGATATCAGATGTGTAGCGCCCTTGACCGTCAACAACATTGAAGAATGACAAATCGTGTTCTTGCACCAATTCATAGTCATCTTCACCATACGCAGGAGCAGCGTGCACGACCCCAGTACCACTTTCAGCATTGACGAAGTCCGCTTCAACGACGAAATGGCCACGTTCTGGCTTGATGAAAGGGAATGGAGCCACATAAGAAACGCCCTTGAATTCGCTTCCCTTATGAGTCGAAAGAATTTCATAATCTTCATCGAAATGTTTCTCTACTAGCTTTTCAGCTAAAATATAGACTTCTTTCCCTTGTTTCACTTTCGCATAGGTCAATTCGGGATGAACCGCTAAAGCCACGTTCGCAGGTAACGTCCAAGGCGTCGTCGTCCATCCAAGGAAGAATTCATTCTCTGAATCCACTACCTTGAACTTCGCAGTTGCAGATAGGTCTTTGACATCTTCGTAACCTTGCGCCACTTCATGAGAGCTCAATGTCGTCTGACAGCTCGGGCAATAAGGAGTGACTCGATGCCCTTTTGAAAGTAAGTCACGCTTATGAAGGTCGCTCAAAATATACCAGACACTTTCGATATAACGATTTTGGAGGGTTACATATGGGTCATCCATATCCAACCAATAACCGATCGACTCCGTAAACTCACGCCACTGACGCTCATAGTTGAAAACACTTTTTTTACATTCTTCAATAAACTTTTCTACACCGTATTCTTCGATTTCCTGTTTACCGGAGATCCCAAGCTGTTTCTCCACTTCTAGTTCTACCGGCAGGCCGTGTGTATCCCAGCCACCTTTTCTTAATACCTGATAGCCTTGCATCGTTTTATAGCGAGCCACAAAGTCCTTAATCACTCGACCCAATACGTGCCCAGCGTGAGGCAAACCATTCGCGGTCGGAGGCCCTTCATAAAAGACGAAAGTTTCTGCTCCCTCGCGCTCATCCATCGATCGATGAAACACATTCTCTTGATTCCAATAATCTTTCACACGATTCTCGCGGTCAAATGCCGCTTCTTTCGTATTTACACGTTGCATACTCTCACCTCATTTATTTTTTCCATAAAAAAACCGTCCCTAAATATATAAATAGGGACGGATGAATTTCCGCGGTACCACCCAAATTCTATAGGTTTCAACCTATAGCACTTGTGAGAAAAACTTGGCTTATCGCCAAGTCCTAATGGCGAAAGCCTTTGTTTTTCACATACTTTAACCCTTTAACAAAGTTAAACAATCTTAAAGTATAAAAAAAGATAACGGCTCCTAACCGGTCCAGCTTACTGAAAACTTCAGCCAAACTTCTCCGAGATGATCTTCAACCATAAGCAGCCATCACCTTCCAGCATTGCGGTGACTCTCTGAAGACTACATAACAGTCTACTCTTCTCTTCAACGAATAATTGTATTTGCTTTCAAATATATTACAATGTTCATAAGTTCGTGTCAAAATCTCACGTTTTCATTATAACAGGAAAAACTATTTTTATCCTATAAGAACTCAAAAAAATGATGAGAAAAACTTGGCTTATCGCCAAGTCCTAATGGCGAAAGCCTTTGTTTTTCACATACTTTAATCCTTAAACAAAGTTAAACTTTCTTAAAGTATGAAAAAATCGCCCCCAAGCATGGGAGCGATCAATTTATACAGCGCTTTTCGTTAGCTCGACGAGTTTTTCAAGTTGGTTGATTAATGAGGTCTCAATCTGATCCCCGAGTTGTAAGTCGCCTTGTTCGTCCACTTTATTATGAACTTCGCTAACAAACACTCTAGGGTGTGGCGGAACTAGCACGTTGATGAAGCTCAAGATTTCTCGGAGATGGTCCTGAGCATTGATTGTTCCAGTTCCTCCTGGAGTCGCTCCAATTACACCAGCAACCTTGCCACTCAATGAGTTTTCCCCGTACGGTCGAGTCAACCAATCAATACCATTTTTCAAAACTCCAGGAATGGACCCGTTGTACTGGGGTGTACTGAACAATAAGATATCTGCAGAATCCACCGTCGCTTTAAAATCCATAACCGACTTCGGCATTGGATTTTCGGTGTCTTGGTTAAATAAAGGTACGTCCGAGTAGTCTGCATACTCATATTCCACTTCTTCTGGAAGCTTTGACGCAGCCAACTCTAATAATTTTCTATTAAAGGAATCTTCACGTAAACTTCCACTGATTCCTACCACTTTCAATTTTCTACTCACAATAAGTCCTCCTGTTGCATCTCTATTTTTTTTAACAACAAGAATATCGTAGAAAAGATAGCTTTTCAGTGCAAGGATTCTGCTTTAATCAAAAACCTCTTAGTGTTAGCTCTCTTAATCTTCTATTCACGATTTAACTTTCAAACGTTTAGCTGCTGAATTCGTTGAAGGAGTAATTGGAACATGATTGAAGACTTTCCCTAGCCCGTATTGAGGCATGTTCGCATAGATTGTCTCATAGTTTCCACCGATAACATTGTATGTCTCATGATAGATGCCTACCGAGTCATTTCCTTTAGTCTTTCTGTTGAAATCTTTCCAAGCCTTCAAATGAGTTGGTGCCTTGGCGTAGTTTAACAATTGCTCTTCTGATCTCCAATATTGAACCATTAGTGTTGTTCTAAACCCATAGAAGCTCTCTAAAGATAGAAATCCTAAATCATCATTTGTATATAACTCTCTAATCATTCGAGGCATGGCCAAAAACACTGGAAACCATTTATGTATCGCCCACCATTTATTTATGCGCATTCCTATGATAAATACTGTGATACTCTTTTCACCTTCCACCGTATATCGACCAGGGTAAACTTTTGAACCCATTTCTCTCACTCCTAATAGTTCGTATATATGAAAGCAGCAACAATAAAGTCAACTACCGCACATACTGGCGGGAACCAAACGACTACCCTCATTTTAATCCCTTCAAGATGGTGCAAGATATCCCATCCCCCGTGTAATGCATACCCTACTACTAACCAGAATGGTGAATATATTAAGCCGAGGCATGCTATCGTAAAGATGATGAATGAAAATATAATTTCAATAGTTATTAATTCTTTTCGTTGATCGCTTAAGGCTGCACCAAAATAAACACAAGAAGTATACGCTAAAAACATAGCAAACAATTGGACCGAAACAGGTTCGGAAGTTAAATGAAAGACTCTGATCAATAAGAAAGCAACTAATAACCCAGCTAAAACATAATTAAAATGAGTACGGCTATATAGTTGATTACTGTTCTTTCGATTTCTTTAATTCCTCTCTTATTTCCTTCAACTCTTCCATCTCGTCCGCTTTGTTCTTGTTCATTTTTACTAACTCTTGATAAATGCCACCAATTCCAAATACGGTTAAAAACATCAAAATCATTACCCAAATATCCATAAAAACCTCCTAATTTAGTTACTCTTCAACAATCTGAATTTTATCTGCTTCTGCCTAGCCAGGATAGCTATCATTCATATAATTGAAACTGACTCTTACTAGCTGTCCCAACTCATAATCTCCGGGGTTATTCACCGCGAACCATACTGCTGGCAGTTGTAATGATGCCTCTGATCTACTCATCAATTTTTGTTCATTCATTCTATTGCTTCTTCTCTAGTAATATCACCTACTACTAGAATCCGAGACTTATCTTTATCAACAATATAACCTTCTTCAACATTGGCCTCTGCAGGATTCAATTCTTCATCTGTGATTTCTGAGCAAGCCCCGAAGAGGGTTAAAATTGTAAAAAATATGATTGAGAGTTTTATTCTAATCCACCCCTCTAAATTTTATAAAAATTATTCTCCAACAATTTGAATTTTTTCGGCTCCTGCCTGCCCAGGGTAACTAGCATCCATACCCTCGAACTCCACTCTAACTAACTGCCCGAGCTCATAATCACCAGGATTATTCACCCCAAACCATACAGCTGGAGGTTGTATTGATGACTCTGATCTACTCATCAATTTCTGTTCATCCATTTTTGTAGCTTCTTCTCTAGTAATATCACCTACTACTAGAATCCGAGACTCATCTTTATCAACGATATAACCTTCTTCCACATCCGCCTCTTCTGGATCCAACTCTTCATCTGTGATTTCTGAGCAAGCCCCGAAAAGAGTTAAGATTGTAAAAAATATGATTGAAAGTTTCACTTAGACCTTCTCCTCTAACTTCGACTTTCTTTATACATTCTCTCGCTGCTCATCCAACTAAAAAGTCCGAACAATATTCCCGCAATCATGAAGTTGGCCACAGCTATGAACAAATACTTTATCTAAAATACTCTTATTCAGTCGCAATGTAACCTATAACTTCATTTTTAGTAGAATCAATCAGAATAGTAGGGGTGCCTGTTACATAATTACCATCCTCTTCAGAAATGACGGATAACACTTCTTCTCCTTCATATGAGTCATCTAAAAGTTCGTATTGATCATCTGCAACAATTTTTATAACCTTTGCGTCTTTCCAATCACCTTTCGCTTGCTCATTCCATCCATTTTCCTTAACAAATTCCCAAGCAATATTCCTTACATCATTATATTTATCCGATCGATTCTCCAATTGGCTATCTAATCTGTCACTACAACCCACAAATTGAATTAATACAAAAGCAAGAATAACTAAGCGTGCAAATTTCCCCTTCATTCGTGCTCCACTCCTACCTAATAAGACCACTGCTCAATATGTTTCACCGATGGAAGAAATCACACCTAAAACACTGGCTCTGTACGGTGACAAATATCTTTAAATATCCAATCAGTTAAAGATAATGTTCACAACAAATCCACCAACCATCATCAAGATAAATGTCCCGAATAAAATAATACCTAAAACTTTAATAGGTAAGGGAAGTTTCCCCCCTTTACTGATTGGGTACCCCTCAACGTTTCGCATATGTTCCATAACATCATTAAAAGGTTTTTCAGGTCCTTCTTTATGTCTCGTCATTTTATCAATCCTTACTTTATCATTATTGAATTCAATCATAATTTCTAAATAATCTAGTATAAATGAAAAATTAATATTCCATTGATTTTTAAAATCGCGATTACCGTAGGAATACTTCATCTACATCTATAATTGTTAATTTTTTCATTTTATTTAATTCTACCATTCCTTATGTTTAGAATAAATGCTGGTATTCATTCTATAGAATTAACCAAGCAATTTTACTCTTGTAATTCATATTTATGTTTGATACAGTATATTTAACAATTTAATACTTTCTTATTTTAAAGTAACTTTAAAGTAAGGGTAGAGGTGCGGAAACCATTAGTATTTATGTGTAGGAGTAATGAGATCCGGGTAAGCATAAAGAAAGGGGAATTCGCCGAAGTGAATAGAGACTCATCTCTTGAAGCTGGTTCTGACATTGAATAAATGCAGGGCTGTCATATAGGAAACTATATGGAGGGCTATCTGGTTTAGGACGATATAAAAAGTTCTAAAAGCAACAACGGGCCCTTTCGTTGTTGCTTTTTTTGGTCCTCCACACCCAAGGGTAAATCAAATTAATAAAGGTGTGTGGAATTTTATGAATTTCGGTCGTGTATTAACAGCAATGGTGACACCATTTGATCAAAATGGTGAAATTGATTTCGAGGCAACAAGAAGACTAGTTAATCATCTGATCTCTAACGGGTCTGATGGATTGGTAGTTGCGGGGACTACAGGAGAATCCCCAACACTTACCCATGATGAAAAATTGCAGTTGTTTAAATTCGTTGTAGCTGAAGTGAATGGTAGAGTGCCTATTATCGCGGGTACTGGATCAAACAACACGAAAGCTTCCATAGAACTTTCCCGCGAAGCTGAATCCATAGGTGTCGATGCAGTTATGCTTGTAGTACCTTTCTACAACAAGCCTTCACAGGAAGGAATGTATCAGCATTTCCTTACAATTGCAGAAAGCATAGAGTTACCGGTCATGCTTTATAACATTCCTGGTAGAAGTGTTGTGAACATGAATGCAGAGACAACCATTAGACTTTCAAGAATTAAAAATATTGTTTCAGTCAAAGAATCAAGTGGAGATTTAAATCAGGTAACAGAAATAGTCAACAACACACCACAAGATTTCACTGTGTATAGTGGTGAAGACAGCTTGACCCTTCCTACACTTGCTGTAGGAGGTGCAGGTATCGTGTCTGTTTCTGCTCACGTCATAGGAAATGAGATGCAAGACATGGTGAACCGTTATCAAAAGGGTGATGTAGCTCAAGCGTCAGCCATCCATGGATACATTTTGCCAGTCATGAACGCAATATTTTCAGCTCCAAGTCCGACACCCGTGAAAGAGGCATTGGGAAGAATTGGCGTGCCAGTTGGAAGTGTGCGTTTGCCACTTATTCCACTAAACGAAGCAGAAAGAGCATCGTTGTTTGACATTATTGATCAACATTTCTCTCAGGGAGCAACTGGGTAAAAATATATTATGATCATACAAAAGCACAAGCGAACATTCGCTTGTGCTTTTTCAATCTGACTATCATTTTGATCGCTACTTTTTCTCCTTACCTAACTTCTCAAAGTACCGATAAATGGCAGAATGGTCCTCTTTACCATAGCCCGCTTCATCTAATTCTTCTAAAATATCGCTCGCAAACTTTGTAAGTGGTAAATCTAAATCAAGAGCTTCTCCAGTCTTCATAACATTCCTAATGTCTTTCAAATGCAGATCGACCTTAAAGCCAGGTTCGAAATCACCTTCAATCATCATAGGTGCTTTTGCATCCATCACGGTACTGCCGGCTAAACCTCCACGAATCGCTTCGTACACCTGAGTCTGATCCACACCCATTTTATCCGCCAGCACAAGGGCTTCCGAAACAGCTGCAATATTTGTCGCGACAACAATCTGATTGGCTAGTTTCGCAGAGTTCCCTGCACCGACATCGCCTACACGAACGACAGATGCTCCCACCGTTTGCAAGATAGGCAGACATTTCTCAAAAGTCACTTCATCCCCACCTACCATCACAGAAACGGTACCTTCGATCGCTTTCGGTTCACCACCGCTGACTGGCGCATCTAGAAATTGCACATCACGTTCTCTTAAGGTGGCAGCAATGTCCTTACTTGCTAGTGGATCGATCGAGCTCATGTCGATGACAATGCTCCCAGGTTTCAGAGAGTCTACAATACCTTCTTCACCAAAAAGAACATCCTTTACCTCTGGTGCATTCGGTACCATCGTAATCACTACTTCGGACACTGCAGCTATTTCTTTAAGAGAGTCCACCACTTGTCCACCATTGGCTTTGATCTCTTCATTTGTTAAGGGATTGCTACTCGAAGCAACTACTGAGTATCCAGCCTTCAGCAAGTTTTTCGCCATCGGTTTTCCCATAATTCCTAATCCAATGAATCCTATCTTCATCATTCAGCACCTCCACTGTCGTAGCTTTTTTCCAGCTCATCAACCAGTGTTCCGACATATGCAACAGCACGTTGGATCGGTTCAGGTGTTGACATATCCACACCTGCCAGTTGCATCAATTCAAGAGGCTTCAAAGTGCCTCCAGCTTTTAGCGCTGACAACCAGCGATCAACCGCGGGCTGTCCTTCTTCTTGAATCACCTCGGCTGCCGCTGTCGAAGCAGTCAACCCTGCAGAGTAGGTATATGGATAGAGCCCCATGTAATAGTGAGGCTGACGCATCCAAGTAAGTCCAGCACCTTCATCCATTTCAACAGTATCTCCCCAGAAGTTGGCTAATGCTTCCGTCTTCTGTTCACATAGAAGATCCGCCGTAATTGGAGTGCCTTGATCAGCCAACTCATAGACTCTTCGCTGCAGTTCCCCTTCTAAAATATGTGTCACGAAGTTATGATAATACGTTCCTAGCGATTGCAAAATCACCAACCGCTTCATCTTAGGATCATCCGTTTTTTGCAAAATATGATGGCTCAATAACCGTTCGTTCATCGTAGAAGGTGCCTCAACAAAATACATCGACGGCCTTGTATTGGACAGCTTCTGATTTTCTCCAGCTAAATAGAAATGCCCCGCATGACCTAACTCATGAGCTAGCGTAAACACATTTCTCATCGAACCGTTCCAAGTCATCATGATATAAGGGTGTACACCATAAGGACTTGCACAGAAAGCACCCGATCTTTTCCCGACATTATCAGCGAGATCGACCCAACGATCGTCCAATCCTTTTTCCATGATTTCCATGTACTCAGGTCCCATTACTTGAAGCGATTCACGGACCATTGAAGCCGCTTCTTCATAAGTTACTTGTGGGTCATAATCTGTATCTAAAGGAGCCTTCAGATCACTAAATTTCATTTTCTCCAAACCAAGTACCCGTTGTTTTAATTTGGCGAAGCGACGCATGTGTGGTGCCAGTTCCTTTTGGATGGTATCGAGCTGATTATGGTACATCTCTTTTGTCACTTGCTGCTTATGCAACAGCATGTCCGTCGCTGAATCATAGTTACGCAACCGAGCTTCCGTGACCTGCTTTTTCACTTCAGTCGCATAAGTCGCAGCGTACGTGTTTTTATACTGATTCAATATACCAACAAACGCCTCATAAGCTTTACGGCGCAACTCCGTATCTGCAGCACCTTCATAGACCGGGAAGTTATTGAATGTAAGGGAATGTTCCTCCCCATCTGAAGTTGTGAAAGATGGAAACGTCATATCCGATGTTTTGCTCTGTTGATAAACAGAATATGGAGAATCGAACACTTCACTGAAGGCAGCCAATGTCTCTTCTACTTCAGGTGATAACTGATGCGCTTTTCCTTCCATTAAATCGTTCAACTTTTTCTCATAAACTTCTAACCCCGGTTCTTCACTCAAAAACTGTTTAATCGTCATCTCGTCCAACCCGCGAATTTCAGAGGACACAAAAGCTGTTTCCGCTTGCACCTCAGCACCAACAGATGACACACGGGCCACCCTCGCCTGGTTCTCTGTGTTCGTCCCATCCGCTGAAGCAAGTAAACTAGCATATGTAGCCACTCGCATGAAATCAGCCTCGAGTGCATCTTTTTCAAGTAAACAATGAATTAACGTTTCGCCACTTTCGCTCAATCTACTTTTAAAATGAGTGACCGCCCTGATTGCATTTTCTACATCCTTCAGTGCTTTCTCCCATTCAGCTTCTGTTTTAAATAAATCACTCAAGTCCCACGTCTGTTCAACTGGTACCTCATCACGTGTCATAGTAAAATTCTTAGCCATATCCATTCCCCTTTTGAAAAATATTTCGTCTTTCGAATGATATGACCATTATAAATGTAATTCATTTGAATATAAATGTAGATGCATGAAATTTCTGAATTTAATTCAATTTTAGGTTAATTTATTTGTAATATCTGCTAAAATACAATTGAAATGTTAGGGGGATATACATGACAAAAACAGAAAAAATATTGATAGGACTACTTACTGGGAGCATAGTTTTAAACCTACTTCTATATATGAACCTAAGTAATTCTCTCCAAGAGCAAATTCAAATGAACAGCAATAACACTCATTCACAGATTAATAGTCTGAGTGGTGAGTTTAACGACATAAGAAATCAGATACAGGAAATCAATAATGAAGATCAATGGATTACTTCTGAAGAGTTCACACCTGACGTGGAGAATTCAACTCCTGAACAACTACAATTCGACATGGAATGGTCTTTTAGTGAGTTAGAAGAAGATAGTGAGGTTACCTTACTCTATCGTGAAGAAGGCTCAGGAGATTGGATAGAAGCACCTGCTGAACAATTACAAGGGCTTAATTTCAGAGCACAATTAAAGCTTTCACCTGAAAAAGATTATGAATATCAAATATACTCTGAAGGGGAAACCATCAAATCTGGAGAAGCCCAAAGAATCACCAAACATAACAATAGACGCTCAGATTTAATTTTATCAGGTGGGGAAACTACCCAATCTAACGGCCAACTCCAATCGCTACATAAAGATATCGAAGAACACGGCGAGGTCGTATTTCCATTTCACGAAATCGAAAATATGTTTGCGACCATCCATTATCAAGATGGAAGCAAAGAAGAAATTGATGTAGTGAAAGTCGGAGATTCCGAAATGGAACATGAAACTGAGTTTTACAAAGAAAATAATATCAGAGTATGGAGTTTATTCATCGACTCTTTTGACGGAGAAGTTGATTCAATTATATTAAATGTTGAATATGCCGACGGAAAGGTGAAAGATGCAGAGATCTACCCAGAAGAAACGGAATTCATAGTTAAATTCATGAAGTAGTCCTTCAACGATACCGAATTTAATCGACATCATAGTTTACCACGGATTTTACAACCAGTATGATTGCTTCTTTGCACCTTTGAAAATGTATTATCAATAACTATAGAACGGGATTTTCTAATCCCGTTCTATTCAACTGGAATCAGCTTGATATGACCTAGGGTCTCTATTGTGTCACCATCGTTTGCGTTAAAAATGAAGTCACCGTCTGCATACGTACCATCGCCCAATATTTGATTCACTTTCGGATATCCACTTGAATCATAAACGAAAAAGTTAGTTCCTCTTCCCACGTTTGTTGCTCTATACCTTCCAGCTGGTACATCGCTTCCGACAGTATACAATCCAGCGATCAGTTCAATCGGCTGTTCTCCTGTCTCCGAAATCACACCTTGTAATTTTTCCAATTCTTTTTCTTTGTCCGATATTTCATTATTAATCGTTTCTAATTCATCTTTTCTTCCAGTCAAATGTCCATCCAGCTCTTCAATTTCATTTTTTAAATCATCACGTTGTTCAACTAAGGCTATCAGTTCATCAAACTCATCCTGTCTTTCTGCTAGTTTCGACTCCTCCCCTTGTAGCTCATTTTTCGTGGCCTTAATCTCTTCCTCTAAATCATTGATTTGATTCTCTTTATCTTTCTTTACGCTTTCTAATTCCTCTTCTTTCCCCTTAATTTGCTGCTCAACATCCGACAAATCCTTTTCTGCTTCCTCTACTTTTTCAAGCAAATCATTATAGGAAACCTTTTCCCCTTCTAGCGTGACCTTCGCACTGCTGCTGCCAATGCCAAATGCGACTATCACTACAATGATTGCAGCAACGCCCATCCACACTTTTTTAGATTTGAACCAACCTTTCAACTTTTCCATTTCTTCCTCTCCTCAGTAAACATTAATTAAAATAATTTACTGATTCAAAACCGTTTTTATTCCAAATACATTCGCAACAGCAAATATAAAAACCAGACGCCCATAACGTCTGGTTTTTATTCTTTATATCTCTATAGCTTTACCCATTCACAGATTCCACAATAATTTCCGCTTCTTCTTTAGTAAAATCGCCTTCAATCATGACGCTCTTACTTTCGATTGTGTCATGGACCTTCGGGCTACTGATAATCTTATCACCATAATAGACATGCGTAACTTCACCTATATGATCACTTGTCATTCGATACAATTTATCCGCTCGTCGAAACTCAATACTTATCGTTACGATGGATTCACCATCTCGCTCAATCTGTTCAACTGAAGTTCGTTCAAAATCCTCCTCGGTCGCTAATTTTTCACCATCTTCAGTTGCTATATATAACTCTTCTTCACCACTGGCACTTATACTCTCCGAATCATCACAAGCCGCCATCATTAAAAGTGATGCCAACCCGATTAAAATAAAAACATTTTTAATCATATGATCATCCTTTCTATGTTTCTTCGATGTTGTTATAAAAAATGTTCTATTTTTATAGACGTTGACTTTATGTATATAGTTTCAGTTCTTGGTCAATTATTCTCAGCATCTTAAATTTGCTGTACCTCTTCCTCTGTAAATTCCACCTCTATTTAAAGTCGTTTTAAAATTATTTTAACATATAAATCCCATTAATTTTCCTATTATAGAAAAATATTTACAGAAACAAAGGGGATTCTAGTGAAAAAATCGAATTAGACAATATAAAGCAATCAAGGAATTCTTGGACCAACATTTGGTACAGTAGAGGTAACAATAGGCTTTGGATGAAAATCCAAAGCCTTTACTAAAGGAGAGAATTCAGTGACTATCAAACTATCACAAGATCAAAAAGAACAAATAAAAGAAACCTTGAAAGAATACTTTTATAATGAGCGTGCTGAGGAAATTGGTGATCTAGCAGCTGAAACTTTGCTGGACTTGATCTCTAAAGAAATCGGCCCTCATTTCTATAACCAAGGTGTAAAAGATGCGAAAGGCATGGTCGAACAGAAAGTGATGAATCTGGATGAAGACATTCAGTCATTGGAAAGGCCAATTTTGAGGGGTAGAAATTAAAGGAGATGAAAGTTATGGGAAGGTTCCTCATGGCATTATTTGTTTGTCTCGTTCTCGTTTTAGGTGCATGCGGGAATTCAGAGACCCAAAGTGCTCAAGAACAAGCACCTGAAATTACTGAAGAAGAAGTAGAGAAAATTGTTTTGAATCATCTTACTGAAAATCTCAATAAAAATAAAGACGAGGTTACGATAAAATCAGTGCACAATGATTCAGGCAAATATGTAGTTAAATGGGAAGTCGATGAGGTTTGTGAATTCGGAACAATTCATGTAGATGCTCAGAATGGAGAAATACTAGAAGCTGAAGAAACAGTTTGTTAATTTAACCCTCAACAAGGCGAAAGAATAGGGAGTGAGGATAATATGGTAAAGGGGTTATCGTATTTAATAGTCTTAATAATTGTGTCTACTATACTCTTTTTAACTGTTTCTAATATATTTCGAACTGATACACCGACGGTAGCATTTCTACTTTCAATGATTGTAAGTCATCTGATATTAGAGAAAAATAACTGGCTTATTAATATGATATTTAGAGGGTTAATATGGGGTTTCAGACAGTGAACCCTCTTTCACTATTTATCGCATTCCAATAGAAGAGAAATCCACACTATAAAAACTCGATATTAATCATATGGAGTTTATCTTTCCCTAAGCTCAAAAACAAAGTCCACCGCAGCTTCGGTCGATTGAATCAGAGATGGGTCATTCTTTTCCTTTCGAATCTCTAATACCCTCTTGAAACATCTCTCCGCTTCCTCGTATTCCTCCATCTCAAGCAAACACTTCCCTTTATGCTGCAAGACGAAATCTTTGTATTCATCCACTCCATATTTTTTGCACAGATCAAACGTTTGATTGAAATGGTTCATCGCTTGGAGTGGTTGATCCGCGTATTTGAGTGCTTCCCCTAATCGGATGCTAGAGACTATTTCTTTTCTTTCATTATGAGTTTCTTTGGCATAACTCAAGCACTGCTTATGATATCTAATGGCTTCTTTAGGCTCGCCAATAATTCTATAAAAATTCCCAAGCACCCCATGTAAGTAATTCTGATTATCTTCTGTTAGATTTTCCTCAAGTATAGTGAACTTGATTTCTTCCATGATGTTCTTCAATAACTCTGGATCAGACGGCTTCTCTCTCAAAGAATCCTTTGGGTCGAAATATATCGACTCAGATGCTTTTTTGATTTTTTCAATTAAGACGTTCAGATTTGAAATAGTACTCACCCGCTTCTAACTTCTCTCTTAACCATCTCGCTCAGTATGTAATTTTCTCTGAGTATCCAACGGTGCGATGGGTTCTGCTTAAGGGTTTCTTGGTTAATCTTCAGTGCATATTCTGGGCTCCTCCAAAAAGGTTCATACTCCTGTTCCAGTTCGTAACCATCCAATTTTTGCTCAGCTGTCTCACCCGAAATTTCACACAGATAGACATGAGAGTTCATTTGAAAGATAGCATGATCCTCAAATGAATCCTTCATATTTTCAGTTATAAGTCCAATCTTCTCAAGTACGATTCCACCCTGATAACCTGTCTCTTCAGCAATTTCTCTTATGACTGCTTCTGTATACGTTTCCCCTTCTTCAAGGCCACCACCTGGAAAACGATAATCTCCTTGATTGGAATAGACTAACAATAGTTTTTCTTCGAATCTTACTACTGCTCTCACAGCCTCGCGTACATTCAGTTTAAGTTGTGGATCGATCTCTTGTATGCCAATGGTTTGATTAAAAATCGTTTTCATTCCCCTCGTCTTATACCTTCACACTCTTACCATTTTTCAAAGATTCATAACATGCATCGATGAACTGCATATTCTCTTTTGAGTCTCGAAAACTATTACGTAACTCTCCACCGTTCATTACCACATCTGAAAAATGAACGACTTCTTCCATGTACTGATCACTATAATGTCGTTCTGTTCTCATCGAATTTCCCTTTTCAACAATGACATGGCCTTCCCCAGCGAATGCATCTGGGCGATAGGCTCTCGGCACCCGAATCGTTCCTTCTGTCCCGATTACTTCATATTCATGTCGAAGGCTCGTATGGAAACTACAGTCGAATAGAGCCTCAACACCGCTCTTCATTCGGACCATTCCAGTTGCGGAAGTTTCCACTTTGAATTTAGAATCGATACTCCCTTGAACCCATACTTCATCCCCAACTTCATCTAAAATCGTGCGGAAGGTATGAAGACAATAGGAACCTACATCATAAATGCTGCCCCCACCTTTCTCGGCGTCCACACGAATATTTCCGTCAGGTTTCGTCAAAGGAAAAGAAAAGCTCGCTTTCATCAGCTTTACGTCACCGATCTCACCCGATTCGATGATTTCCCTCACGCGTTCGTGTTGTGAATGGAATTGATACATGAATGCCTCCATGAACTGAACTCCATGTTTTTCACATACTTCCTCCATCTCGTCTACTTCTTTGACATTCAAACCAGCTGGCTTCTCACATAAAATATGCTTGCCCGCTTCAGCCGCCTTGAACACCCATTCCTTATGTAAATGGTTTGGAAGAGGAATATACACCGCTTCAATCTCTGGATCTTGTAATAACTCATCGTAAGATTCATAGGATTTCGCAATATCGAGTTCCTCAGCCACTTGCTTCGCCTTTCCACTCCCACTCGATATCGCCACGAGTTCCACATTTTCTGCACGCTTCATGGCTGGGATGAGTGCTTTTTTTGCTATATTTGCTGTACTTAAAATACCGAATTTAACTTTTCTCATGAAGTTCACCTTCCTTATAATCATCTACGACCTCTTCGATTTTACGGTGGTTAATCCCCATTAGCAGTGCAATCGTCGCAAACATAAACAAAAAGAATGCGAGAAATAGATGTGCTCCACCTTCAAATCCTCGAATGTTTACATAGCCATTGTAGGCAATATAAAATGCCCCAAACAATGCTAGAATTCCTGGAATAATCCGAACATAAACAGGTAGTTTGAATTTCCCTAGAATCCAGGTAATCAAGATTGCTAACAAACCTGGCCCGATAGCCATTAATAATGGTCCTTTAAGCATAAACGTCCACTCCTCACATAAAAACTATCTAAATCTGACGCAAACAACTAATTCTTCATTGAGAGAATCACCTCTCTTCATATAATGAATCGACAAGTTCATTGGCATATCTATCTGCTTCAAATGGATAAGGAGTATTCAGCATCTTGCATACATCGACCGCTATCTCATGATATATTTGCATCGTATTCCTCAATGTCTCCCAAATTTCGTCTTCCTCGTATCTAGAATATAGTCTTTTAAATGATTGAATGACTTGGGAATCTGCCCACTCCTCAAAAAAACGCATTTCATGCCAATGTTTAAACTCATCTCCCATCTGCAATTTTTTCTGAGTTTTAATAAAAAAGATGAGAATGTTCTTCATATAAGAGTCACTTATATTTTTCCCGTATAGTAGCTCTCCTCTACGGAGTTTTTTTGCCGCTAACACAGCGTGGTACCAAAAATCATTTATGAAATTATTAAGTTCCTCTTGGGATATACTATGATTTTCTTTATCCTTATTTTTCGCACTCTCAATCAATGAATCTGTCATTTTATCCTTGTCTATCAACACCCTTACTCCTTTAGCGAGTACTCCAAGAGCTTGGGTATCTTTTTCTAAATGTTTTATGTAGGTTGTGGGGAAGACCGCAAAGTCAACATCTTGACCGCCTTCAAATAGGATCCTACGTTCTGTTCCTCCGCCTACCGCTGTATTCTCAAGAAATGTGATTCTAGGGTCTCCTATTTTCTGAAGCCATTCTTTTTCATTTAATAAGGGTTTAGGGTTTTGAGTAAAAACTACTAGATCCAAATCCGACCAAGAATCAGCAGGTTTTTCCTTTCTCGCTCGGGATCCTACAATGAGTGCCGCCCTAATATCATCATCTTCTTCAGAAAAAAGGACAAAATTTTCAATTATCTTATCGTACATCGAACGGTTCATTTTCTATTTATTCAGCTCTCTCTCTTTAGATATTACAAAGAAAACACATAACCTTTATATTAATATCTATTCTAGATTCATAGCCTATATCCTTCTTTCAGTGATTAACTCTCACTTTGACTTTTACCTTTTATTATGAAAATATGTAATTTATGCAAGGGGGAATTCGTATGTTCTATAGAAGAAAATATTACATTCTAGAGAAGGATTTCGCGGAAGCATTCAACAAACACTTTAATGATAATCTACTCCCAACTCAACTTAAATATGGTTCCAAATTGGTTGGACGATGGATGGTGCCGGTCGATCATGATCGAGTTGAAATTTTTGCGATATGGGAATATGAAAGTCATGAAGGATACCTCAAAATTGAAAAACAGGTTAGAGCGGATAAAGCTCATGTAGAACGTGTCACCAAATGGTACGATGAGCATGGTGGAAGAGATTACGTGGTAAATAATTTAATACATATAGTCAAAAACGAGGAGATTATAGATACTGTAGATTGATTTAACCCCATCATCTTAACGCCCCCCTTCTTCAGACCTCCTCACTTAACCTCCCATAACCCGCACACTTTCCCTTATAGAAACATAAAATTTTTATATTCATACTTATTTATAACCTTAATGGCGCATAACAGCTATAACAGTGTTCATGGAAGTTCATGAAAGGAGAAATATCGATGTTTTACAGACGACATTATTACATTGTCGATAAAGATTGTGTGGAGTCCTTTAACAATCATTTCAATCAATCACTGCTGCCTACCCAATTGAAGTACGGGGCTAAATTGGTAGGGCGCTGGATGGTACCAATCGATCATGACAGAGTAGAGATTTTCACCATATACGAATATGAGAGTCACGACCACTATACAAAAATCGAAAAGAGAATTAGAGGTGACGTTGATCACGTAGAACGTGTGGAAGCATGGTATGAAGAACTTGGAGGTCGGGAACATGTCGTGAATAAGTTATTCCATTATGTAAAAAACGAAGAGATTTTCGATACTGTAACTAAAGACATATCGTAGTTATTGGGCACACCAACTCCTTATGGCCATCATAGGCTATTATTGACATTTGATAAAGAAGGAGTTGATGTGAATGTATAGAGATTGTGGCTGTAATAACAACTACCCTCCTCAGTGGAGTCCCTATCATTCCAATCAAAATAACGAACAGATGAATAATTATATGAACCCTATGAATCCGAATCCCTACAATAATCCATCAGGACCTTACCAAAATCCAAATAATCCAGATTGGCAGCGATGTAGAAATAGGTGTTTGCAACTAGGTTACACACCAGGAACGAACGCTTGGAGAAGCTGTGTCCACGGTTGCATGGGCTATTAAAAGGAAGGGAGACAAATGATGTATCATCCTTACGATTATTACCGTAACAAGATGAGCGTACCAGATCAGTGGGTTATGCATATTCAGCCTCTTGTAGATAGAGCCCTTGAGGAAGTCGAGGAAGGGATCAATCTTACTCACCTCTTCCAAGAGTTTATTCTTTCAGGAGTGTTGGTCGGAAAAGGCATGAGTCCACACGAGGCGATTGAGCTCGTCGAACAATGGGAAAAAGGCGAATCGAAACTACTCATGGAAAGTAAAAAGATGGGGTAATTCATAATAAAAATTACTGGATTATAGAGAAATAAAGAAAAAGCCTTCATATATAAATGAGGGCTTTAATTCGTTCAAACCACCAACACAAAATATGGTAAAATAAGTTAAGGAGGGATTACATATGGTTCTTGCATCATTGTACATAGCTTGGTACCTGATGCCGTTTCTGTGCATCATTTTTTGTTTGAATTTAGTTTCTATCTTAAAAAAGATCAATAGCGAAGAAGCCACCAAAAAGAACACCATTTGGTTGACGGTTTCATTCACGCTTATAGTGTGGAGTTTGACGATCGTGGCTTCAGCTGGAGTTTATTAAGTAATGATAAAATAAAGATACCACTTTTGAAAGGAGGCCATATGATGAAAGGAATCGGAATGACTTTAATAATTTTAGGCGTAGTTGGAATTATACTATCATTTATGATGTACGGAGATATCGCCATCGCAGGACTAATTGGGTCTATCTCTTCACTAGTAACAGGAATTGGCTTTATGAAAATCAACAAAATCATACCATCGGCAAAGCCTTAACTCCAAAGGTGCCCAAGCGGTGGGTGCCTTTTTCTTTTTAATCACCTATATTACTCAAACCTTTAATAATCCAAGGTTACCTCAAACATCATTCTCCTGCTTCTCAGCTTTTTTCGATGGTTGTGAGGCAATATTTTGCGTCCAATCTAATGTATTATCAGGTTGTTTCTAAATAAAATTGTTGAAGAGTCGGACCACCTATAAGTGGAAAAGAGGAGGAAAAAATATGGTTGATATTAAGACGGAATTAGTAAAAGGCTACAAAGGCATAGACATTCCCATTAAGACTCTTAGTAAGAATCTTAATTCTAAAAGCTTAGCAATCATATTGCCAGGGGCTGGCTATACCTCGCAAGCACCTCTTCTACATTACTCCACAGGTGTTTTCCTCAATAAGTCATTTGATATTCTGCAAGTGAATTATAACTATAACCACGAAGAGTATAAGGACTTCAGTGAAATCAGTGAAGCAATTAAGACAGATGTAAGCAAAGTTCTTGATTATTTTTTATCTAATAAATCGTACAACAATTTTTACATGATCGGAAAATCACTCGGGACGATTGCAATGAGCTCTGAACTTAATAAAAAAGTTTTTAAAAATGCTAAAGCCATTTGGTTAACCCCTTTAATTCAAATAGAAGATGTTTTGAATGCTATGGTAAAAAGTGAAAACAAAGGACTAATGATCATTGGAGATAAAGACCCTTGTTACACCGAAGAAAGATACCTAACAATAGAGGAAAATTCAAATATCACTCCGATGCTTATCCCGAATGTAAATCATCGTTTAGAGTATGACGATAAACCTATAGAATCGATTGAAATTTTGAAAGAAGCACTAAAAAAAATTGACCAATTTTATTAAGTACTTTTTTTAAAAATTTCATCTACCTCTTGCTAAACCGATAAAATTTGTATACTATATTTATATAATTAGATAACTATCTAAATATCTAATTAACAATGGACGGTGATATTTTGAACGATATATTTAAAGCAATAGCTGACCCCACAAGAAGAGAGATTTTAGACATACTGCAGGAAAAAGACGCAACTGCTGGTGAAATTTATGACCGTTTTACTATCAGTAAGCCAAGTATTTCTCACCACCTGACCATACTTAAAAATGCCGATCTAGTATATGCTGAAAGGCACGGTCAACATATCTTCTATTCCTTGAATACGACCGTTTTCCAGGATGCCATCCGGTGGTTGATGACCTTCCAGCAGAAGACAAATGAGGAGTGAAACAATTGAATTCAAAAAAAGTATCTCTTAGTGTTATCACATTGGCAATTATTAGCTGCTTAATAGCCTATCCATTCCTTCCAGAACAGGTTGCTATTCACTGGTCTAATGGTGAGGCAGATAATTTCGGAAATAAAAATTGGGCTACATTTCTAATACCTGTAATAATGGTCTTATCGTTCTTTTTAATGAATTTGTATGTAAAATCAAACGACTTAAAAGCTCAAAATCAAAAAAATTCGCCTATCTTAATGAACGCTTTCAACCTTTATATGATATTTTTGTTTATGATCCATCTTATGACGATTGCTTTTGGCCTCGGCGTGGAATTCAGCATCAATATGTTCGTTGGTTTACTAGTAGGTAGTGTCTCCATTGGCATAGCGAACCCTATGCCAAAGTTAAAACCAAACCACATATATGGATTACGAACACCCTGGACATTGAAAGATGAGCGTGTATGGAAAAAATCCAACCGCTTCGCATCTAAATTACTTGTTATCATAGGGATTATAATCATTATCCTGACCTTCATTTTTCCAGAACACATAACACCAATCTCGCTTGGACTACTAATTGTTGTTACTGTTATCAGTATCATCCACTCATATCTGACTTACAAAGAAGTGGCAACTTAAATATAAGTAAAAAGAGGTACCCGATCACTTGGGTACCTTTCCTTCGTTACAACAATCCTAACTTTTTCAAGCCCTTCAATATTCCATCGTTATCAACAGCATCCGTCTCATACTTCGCAGCTTCTTTCGCACGATCATGCCCATTCCCCATGGCTACGCTATGCTCGATGTCACGTAACATCTCCAGGTCATTTAGTGAATCACCAAACGCAACTTGGCGATCAGATGGAATTCCAAGCTTGTCGGTAATCTTTTTGATCCCTTCAGCCTTCGATCCACCTGCTGGAATCACATCCACAGAGTAAGGGTGCCAACGGATGAAATCGAAATGATCGAATTGTTCTTCATAAGGCTTCTCTTCACCTTTTTCACAAAACAATAAGGACTGATAGATCGACCGTTCCCGAAAATATTCGGGATAATAAGATGGGAATTGTCCAAGCTTCAATGTCGCAATACTCTCATCAATGTGATCATGTTGCGGCACATTCGCCTTCATATCCTCTTCATCCAGATAGACAACAGGATGATCATTCGAGTGAGCCATTTCAGTCAATGACTCCAGTGACTCATGGTTTAGAGGGTTTGTGTAAATAACCTCTCCATCCAAGACCACATACTGTCCATTAAAACTGACATAAGTATTGATTCCCAATTCTTTTCGAAGCTCCTCGTACATAAATGGAGCACGTCCAGTAGCGATTGCAACTTCGTGACCTTTAGCTTGAAGATCAAGAATCGCTTGTTTAGCTGACGCAGGTAGTTTTTTATGTTGATCTAGTAATGTTCCGTCGATGTCGAAAAAGATGATGTGTTTTTGCATAGGTGCCTCCATGATTTATTTAATGATATTTATTCTTCAGTTATATATTTAAATAGTTTATATTCAACAGGATTTTCTAGCAACATATTCATATGGACTACTGGGATGTTCTTTCCATTCTTGTCAGACATAATATCCTCTGCAACCGTATCTTTATCAGGTAATCCTTTACCCAAGTAATAGAAATCTTTGCCTTCATCATCATCTTTTTTAATAAAAATGTGAATATCAATATTTTTATTCTGCGCTTCAATAATGTTCTGAACCTCATGGGACTTTAAAGAACGATTACTTCTTGTGTACCATTTCAATAAATCTGGACTAATAAGTTCGTCACCATAATCTACACTTGAATCAACATCATCTTGCTTATGGTAAGTAATAAAGATGGGACAAGTTCCGTGTTTGATCTTATAACCGTACATTGTAGAACTTTCATCATTATCCCAGTTCAATAACTTACATGCATCCTTCCTAGAATATTTTTCATACAAGGTAAATGGCTGATCATAGGCATACTTTTTAACTTTTTCTTTCGCAGTATTAACCACATCAATTGCTAACTTTACAAAGAAATCGTTATTAGCTAACGCACTTGCAACCTTTTGATTTAATACGTAGTAACCGTCATTAAATAGAATTAAAGGCTCATTGCCATATCTTTTTAAATCATTCTGAGTAAAGAATGACTTTGAGAGTATATTTTCGACAGACTTAATTGTTCCTTCGTCTGTATTGCAATTCATATCAAACAACTGGGTTTCGTATTCTTTTTTATCTACTGCACTTTCCTTAATAAGTAATTCAAACAGTTCAATCTCATGCAACCTTTTACCCTGCAATAATTCTTTTGAAAACATCGTGAGAGTTTTATATTCTTCTTGGCTAATGATAGGTAGGTCTTTTTCTCCCACTTTGATTAAAAATTCATAAAAGTTATCATACTTATCAGCAATGACCACAGGATCTATAGAATTATTTTTATAGAAATCATAAAAGTATGGTGCCCTTCCAATCTTATTCTTTAATTGTTTAAACTCTTCTCTTAACATTTTTGCTTGGGAGAGATTCTCATTATTAATCGAATTATAAATCCTCTTCTTAGCGATCTCTTCAAAGTTGATGGTGGAGACACCATTGATATAACTTGTATCAACCGTTTTCCTACGAATATTGTCTTTGTTTTGGGATTTATCTCCCGAAAGTGCAACCGGTATAAGATAGTTCTTTTTATAATTTCCTATGAAATCAATTACTGCAACAAACTCTTTTGAATTGTGTTTTCGGAGTCCTCTTCCAAGTTGTTGCACAAAAATAATACTAGATTCTGTTTGTCTTAACATTACAACTTGGTTGATACTTGGAATATCTATACCTTCATTGAAGATGTCGACAGTTATAATATAGTCAAGCTCATCACTTTCGAGTTTAGTCACACACTCTAATCTAAAGTCTTGTGAATGATCCCCGGTTAAAGCAACTGTACTTAGACCTCTCTCATTTAATAATTCCGATAACTTTTCAGCTTCATCTTTCCTACTACAAAACATCAATCCTCTAACAGAGTCACCTGAATATCCGTAATAACTCACCTTATCCAATATATGTTCTACACGTTCATTGGTAACAAGTTTGGATAGAGTGCTAGTTTCGTCCACTGTTACACCATTAATTTCATAATCAGTTACACCAAAGTAATGAAATGGACATAACATATCTTCCTCAAGCGCCTCTTGCAACCTTATTTCATAGGCAATATTATAATCAAATAGTTCATAAATATTGAAATCATCCGTTCTCTCTGGAGTTGCTGTCATTCCCATAAAAAACTGTGGATCAAAATAATCAATCACTTTTTGATATGATTTTGCACCTGCTTTATGAACTTCATCTATAATAATATAGTCAAATGCACTCGGATCAATCTTACTTAAAGTTTCTTCTTTTGAAATTGTTTGGACTGTAGCGAATAAATATTTGGCGTCAATATCTTTGTTTGTTCCTGATAAAATACCAAAATCGCTATCAATCCCACCAAGTATAGTTTTATAATCATCTTTGGCTTTTTTTAATATTTGTTCTCGGTGCACTATAAAAAGCAGTCTTTTAGGATTAAATCGTCTAACATCAAATGCAGAGAGATAAGTTTTACCCGTACCCGTCGCAGATACAACTAAACCTTTATCATGCCCTTCATCTCTTACAGTCTGTATTTCCCGCAATGCTGCTTCTTGCATTTTATTAGGATTGATTTTGAGTGATTCTTCGAGAGAATTAATCTTATACTGTTCTGGCATTTCCACAACATTTTCTATGTATTCTTTTTGTTCTAAAGGTTTGTATACTTCTTCATAATAATTAATCCATTCATCAGTTAGCGGTAGAGACGAATCCCAAACCTCATTGAATTGTCTTTTAAAATGATGAATCACCTCACCGTTATCATGGGAAGTCAACTTAATGTTCCATTCATGATTTACTTTTAAAGCTTGTGCAGTAAGATTGGAGCTTCCGACAATCAGAGAGTGGAAAGAATCATGTTCAAATATGTATCCTTTAGAATGAAAACCTTCTATAGTGGTCATTCTTACTTCAACATTTGTTATTTTCATTAATTCTCTAAATACTTTAGGTTGGTTAAAATTCAAAAAGGTGGAAGTCAATATCTTACCGTTAATTCCCTTTTTCTTTAAGTCTAGTAGTAGAGCTTTTAGTGTAGCAAGGCCACTCTCTGTGATAAATGCAACGGAAAAGATAAAGGAGTTACAGTTTTCCAATTCCTCAAGAAAGCTTGATAATACATTCTGGTTGTTTCTTTGATTATTAACCAATAATTGAGGTTGATACTTTGTTGTTGTTTTAATATGTTGATCGATAAAGCCTTTTCTTAAAGAAGTCTCAATATCATTGACTAACTTATTCAAACTTACCCTCCTCCTTCCATTATTTTATCTGAATCCTTTTCAATTTGATCAATAGCAGGGATATCCGCTGGGGCCCAATCTAAACTAGAAAGTTCTGAAGGTGGGAGCCACTCTATTCTTTCATGTTCCGTTAAAACAGGTTCGCCACTATGTAGACTACAATAATAGGTAGTTAAATGAACCGTTCCGAAATCATAATCGTAAACAGTGTGCTCTACCTGTTCACCAATACTAATGCCGCATTTGAACTCCTCATTGATTTCCCTTTTAAGAGCGTCATTAGGCGATTCATTTTCCTCAATTTTTCCACCAGGAAATTCCCACTTAAGAGGTAAAGTGGATTTTGACCCTCTTTGAGCGCATAAGATTTTTCCGTTCTTTATGATTACTGCTCCAACAACATGAATATCTTTTTTCATTTGATATTTCTCCCATTCTCTGATTACTAATAAAATATTGCGATTAATTTACCTATTATATACAATAATACCAAACTAGCAAAAGGAGTCATAACCATGCCCACTTACAACAAACTCATTCGAGACAAAATACCAGAAATAATAGACTCTACAGGTTCAAGTTTTAATACAAGAACCTTAAATGAAAAAGAATACATACAAGAATTGAAGAAGAAACTAAACGAAGAGGTAGAAGAATATCAAGAAGCTAAAACCTCACCTGAAGCTTTAGAAGAACTTGCGGATATCCTTGAATTACTACATGCCTTGTCAAAAGTTCATGGCTCTTCGATAGATACAGTAGAGAAAGTCAGATGTGAAAAGGCACAAGAAAAAGGCGCTTTCGAGAAACGAATCTTCCTTGAAAATGTAGAAGATTAGCTTCTTTGAGGCACCCAAATGTCATCAAAACCATTTTTTATAGAATAATCATATAAAAGAATAATCTTTTGATCGTGATAATTTTTCATTAGCATTTCTGATTCGTAGCTTTTTAAAGCGTCGTTACGCTCTACAATAAGCTCTAAATATTGGTCATGAGGAAGCTTAGCTCTTTTATTGTTGTTACATGTCCTACATGAAAGTACTAGATTCCAGATCTGATCGGACTGAACAAAGGACCACGGAATAAAATGATCGACCTCTGTCTTACGATTCCTGTTAGATAGATCTTTCCCACAATAAAAACAACTTGCTTCGAAATGATGAAGCAGGACTTTTTCAAATGGCTTTAATGAGCTTCTTTTTGCGATGCTTTCGACTTTATCTAAAAGATAATTAATTGATGGAACTTCGTTTAAGTCCTCGATCATTTTTGCCATGTGATGGTTGGTTAAATTAACGATTAATCGTTGATATTTCCTCATGAATTCAAGGACGCTCGGCTTGACTTTAAAGTGCTCTGTCTTATGATCAAAAGCGTAGAACTGCCCTTTGGTATCCCCATATAATGCACCATATACATTTGATTTCATAACGGTTTTCATCTTCGATACTAGCTTCAGCTGGAGGCTGTTGTTAATTTTATCGAAGCTAAATTCTTTAGGGATTCCGTAAGTCCTTTGAAAATCCAGCATCACTGTTACAGCTTGAGCACTCTTTTGTCCTCTATTTTGCTTCACCAAATTATGATGTACTACAAGATTCCAATATACTTTGGCGAACCCATAGGCAAGCTGATCATACGTGAGCTCATACTTATCATTCACCTGATACAAGTTTTCGATAATAGATTTTATTAATGCAAATTTGTATGTAGATGACTTCATTGATTTGTTAGACAGAACATTTGTCAGTGTTCTCCAAATCTCTTCATCTGTCATATAATCTACTTGTAGTTCTCCGACTTTTAACTTGTGGCTCATGGGATCACCTAGCTTTTCCTCTTAACTGTTACCTTTTATAGGAAGTATAACAATAAATGTACTTCCCTGCCCATGCTTGCTTTGGACCTCAATTCTCCCACTATGCTGGTTCATAATTGATTGTGCAATAGAGAGACCTAATCCAGAACCTCCTAGTTCGCGTGATCTGGATTTTTCGCCTCGATAGAATTGGTCGAATATCTTGTCTAGTTCGTTTTCACCTATCCCAGAACCATCGTCTTGGAAGGAAATTTGGTATTCACCATTTTCATTAATTTCCACACTTACCGTTAAGTGTTCAGCTCCGTACCGTATGGCGTTTTCTGTGATATTCGTGATTACTTGGACGATTCGGTCGGGATCAATGGATAATGTCACTGATGGTATTGGCTGTTGTACGATCAGGTGAGTATCTTTCTTGTCCATTTCGGTCTCGATTTCTTCTAATACGTCTTTTAAAAAGTCTCTGCTGTCAATCAGCTTTTGGTTGACCGGAAATTGTTGTAGTTCCATTTTCGAAAATTTGAATAAGTCTTCAATTAGACGATCGAGCTGATCGGTTTTACGGTTAATAACTTGATAGTATTTTTGTTGTTTTTCTTCGGTATCTGCCACCCCATCTTGAAGGCCTTCCACATACCCTTTAATGGATGCCAGTGGTGTTCGTAAGTCATGGGAAATACTTGCGATCAGTTGCTTTCTTGAATCTTCATATTGCTGCTGCTCTTCGCGTAATTGTTTGAGATGAAGTCGCATGTTGTTGAAGCCACCTACGAACCTTCCGATTTCATCTTTCTTTTTATACTGTAGAGGATAATCTAGATTCCCTTCTTTCACTTCTTCAGTAGCTATGTAAATTTCTCTAAGAGGCAGAAGGATAGTTCGCGCAATGTACCACGTCCATAGGGTGATCAACAATATTAATGTAACAAGTCCGACACCTAAACTGATGAAAATGGATTGGAGAATTTGCTGGGTTAGATCGATTTGGCTTCTGACTTCCACGTTGTAGGTGGTTCCATCTCCTGCAGTTACACTAAACGAATGTGGAGGAAGGTTCTCCATAGACCCTTCACTAAACTCCTCGTCAGAAGACTGGTAGATAACTTCTTCATTCGTGTTTTTTATCACTATATCTGTAGAGTACTCTCGAACGGCACCATTAAAATCAACATGCGAGATCTCATTCTCAGCAAGCTCTTGGTTGACCCATTCCTCTACTTGTTGATGCGATTGGGATACTCTTTCTTCTTGTGCTTCAATATTGGAAGATTGTAGAGCTAATGTCGCTCCAGTCGTTAAAATAGGAAGGAGGATAATCGATAAGAAAGCTAAGATCAGTCTTGTTTTAAGTTTTCCCACGTCTTATTCCCCCTCGAATTTGTAACCGACACCCCATATTGTTTTGATATAAACTGGTTTAGAAGGGTCAGGCTCTATTTTTTCTCTAAGCTTGCGAACGTATACAGTTAAGGTATTATAGTCTCCCATGTGGTCATAGTCCCATACTTTATCGAACAGCTGGTCTTTGGTAAACACTTGACCTTGGTGACTTGCTAATACATAGAGTAATTTGAACTCTCTGGCAGATACTTCAACTTCTTTCCCACTACTAATCACTCGGTACTCCTTAGCATCAATGACTAGGTCACCGAACGTCAGACGGTCCTTATTTTCAACCGGAGAAGAAAAGTGGCGGTAGCGGCGTAGTTGAGCTTTCGTACGGGCGACCAATTCACTTGGACTGAATGGTTTGGTAATGTAGTCATCTGCGCCAATCCCTAGGCCGACGATTTTATCGGTCTCGCCTCCTTTCGCCGTCATCATGATAATTGGGATTTGTGATGTCGCACGAATTCTCCTGCACAGTTCAATCCCATCTATTTTCGGGAGCATAAGATCAAGAATGGCTAGAGAAGGGTCTTGTTCATGAAAAATTGACAGACCTTCTTCTCCGTCCTTAGCGTGCAAGACATCATAGCCTTCTCTTTTCAAATAATCACTGACTAATTCTGCGATTTCCACTTCATCTTCTACTATCAATATACGTTCAGCTGACATTTGATCCCTTCCCTTTTAAACCTAAACTATTATTTTCATATTATACGGCAACGTCTCTATATTTAAAAATAGTCCAAGATAGGATTGTGAATATGACAAAGTAAATGATCAGCATCATGATCGAAAATGACATCGTCATTCCTTCTACAGCCGGCGTGCCATTGACGTATTGCATTAGGTTCGTGTTCGCAAAAAGAATATATTTTACCCAATCGTAGGAACTTAATAGCTGAACGAATTGTGGTCCTGTAAACATAAGAAATAGTGAAAATCCGATTGCCAGTGAACTGCTTCGAAACACGGTTGAGATCATAAATGCCAATGTTGAAATCATGATTAACTCAATGCTACTGTATCCAAATAGACTGATGATATAACTCAAAACCGATTGTTCTTGAACACTGCCGTTGCTATAAGAAAGATAGAGTGCCTCGGTGTTGAATCCTCCAAAGAAGGTTGCCCCAAATATAAATGATGCGCTAAACATGAGTACTAACATCATGAATGCAAAACCGATCATCGATAAATATTTTGCGAGAAGAATCTTCCCACGGCTAACCGGACGGATTAACAATAGTTTGATGGTCCCTGTGGAGAATTCGCTTGCGACAATGCTTGCAGCAATAACGATCGTAAATAATGTAGCGATGCCAACTAAGTTAGTAGTATCGGCCATGAAGCCCCACATCGAATTAGATGACACAGGTGGTATATCTTCAGATAAACGATAACTCAAAATAGCAAGTTCCTGTTCCAAATAATCTTGTTCAACTTTGAACGCTACTCCTTCATTTAATCTATTTTCTATCTGAGTAATTTCTGCTTGAGTCTTCATCTCCCAATCAACATTGCTTTCATCATTAATAATGAACTTAGAAACCATTGCAAAAACAAGGAGAATCAAAACCATGATTCCAATCATGATCCAAGTGCCTAATTTATGATAAATTTTGATATTTTCGTTCTGTAGAATTCTCGGGAAATGCATTATGATTCCTCCTTCGTCAGTTCCAGGAATGTATTTTCTAACGATATATGTTTTTCATCTAATTGATACAAGTGATAACCCTTGCCTACTATAGATGTAGCTATCATTGGGATATCTTCTGAATCATCGATCTCGACATAGACTGTATCTTTCTCTTGATGAACATTCCACGTCTGATCCTTTAGGTATTGAACCACCTCATTAACTGGCTCCACCTTCAATTGGGCCATTCGTTTCTGTTCTTCTTGAAGGAGCGTGTCCATCTTTTCCACTCTTAGAAGTTTACCGTGTTGAATAATGCCTACCCGGTCACACATGAGCTGCATTTCAGATAACAAATGACTCGAAACAAAAACGGCTATATTCTCTTCATGAGCAATCTTCCGGATATACTCACGAATCTCACGAATTCCAGCAGGGTCAAGCCCGTTCGTAGGTTCATCTAAAATAAGAAGCGATGGTGAATGTAACAAGGCTTGGGCAATGCCAAGACGCTGCTTCATCCCTAAAGAATAACCCCTTACTTTTTCACCAATTCGATTCTTCAAACCGACTAATTCCACCACTTCGTTGATTCGTTCTTTTGATATAGGTTTGGCTGCTAAGCGGGCATAGTGCTTCAGGTTATCGTACCCCGAAAGAAATCCATACATCTCTGGGTTCTCGATGATTCCACCGACCTCGGTCATGGCTTTTTCAAAATCTCGTTTCACATGGTTCCCCTTGATGTAGATATCTCCTTTAGTTGTACTTATAAGCCCGACGAGCATACGGATCATCGTCGTTTTACCTGCTCCGTTCGGCCCTAAGAAACCCAGTACTTCACCAGGATAAATGTCTAACGACATATCATGAATGATTGTCTTCTTACCGATCTTTTTCTTTACATTTTTAATTTGAGCTACTGGCTCTCGCATTCAATCTCCTCCTTCTCGTTCGTTTCTAGTATGGAGGCGATAGCTTAAACCATTCTTATCTATTTCTTAAAAAATTCTTAAATATAAAAAAACAACCTCTCTCTGGAGGTTGTTTTAGCAAAATCAGAATTTTCGTTTCCTATAATGTAATCAAGCACCTTTTCTCTTTCCCTGTTCACCATATACATCTACTCGGTTCCTGCCATATTCTTTTGCCTGATACAATGCTCGGTCAGCTTTTCCTAACATTTCTTTTGCATTCAAATTAGATGATCCGTAAGCAGTAACTAGTCCGATACTAAGAGTTACATCTGATCTGACTGAAGAATTCACATGAGGAAGCCCCAAGTCGATGACTCCTTTGCGGATTCGTTCGGCTACTTCTCTTGCTTCGGGGGAGTCTGTTACTGGAAGTATGAGAACGAATTCCTCCCCACCATACCTTGCTAAGAAATCGCCAGGGCGAAGCAATGACTCAATACGAGAGGAAACTTTCTTCAAGCATTCGTCCCCTTGTAAGTGTCCGTATGTATCGTTATAAACCTTGAATTCGTCCAAGTCCATCATCATCAGCGAAAGCGGAGTATCATCATCTGATAATTTATCGAACTCTTCCTGCAGAACTTCATCAAATTTCCGGCGGTTAGGAATCAGTGTAAGTCCATCGACTGTTGCGAACTTCGTTTGAATTTCAATTTCCTTCTGGTGGTTAGCTAAAGTCACCGAATCGTTATGCATTTTTTTAACTAGTACCCCTAGAAAGGCACCGAAAACACTGAAGAAAAATAAACGAATCATCCAATTCATCGTCATTTGATTCACATTCTCAGTGACTTCCATAAATAACAGGGGTCCAGCTAAGATACCGGCAATCACTCCGACAATCAATCCACCACGAGCTCTCCAGCGCCACGCTGCAAGCGCGATCGGGAAATAAAATAGATGAATCCATACGGTAGACGGACGCATCGCTAAAACAATCAACCAACTTAAACCAAGAGCCAATACTATGTAAAGTAAGGAGAATATGTGTTTCTTCTCCACGAAAATCAACCTTTCTTTTATGTATTACACCATTTGACCTATTATATACTTATTCAACAAAAATTTACAAAATCCTTTCGAGGTTCAAAATTACTTTTTAATTCACATTGTTGATACATTCTGTAATAAATGATTTCCAAAGCGTTATCTGATTCGTATGCACCTTTCTTTGCAAGCCATACAATATTATGAAAAAGATGAATATAAATAAATTAAGATCAATTAGACAGGAGGGTTTATATGGGGAGTTCGTTAAGTCTTATTTATTTTATGTTAACTGTTGTGTTTTTCTTGGGGTTTGTAGATGCGGGTAAAAACAACCGACCTAAGTGGAGGATTGTCATTTTTGGAATGGCTACATTAGGCTTTTTGTGGTTATCCATTAGTTATTGATAGATATAATACCTCTAATTGAAAATGGTTAATAATAAAGAAACGGTACACATTACCACAGTAGAAATGGAGAGTACCAATTGATATTTCTCTTTTTTAGAATTTCTTTTTATAAAAAGTACAAATGTAGCTAAACCATAAACAATTCCACATACAAAAATGACCTGGAGTATCCAGTGATCCACTTTTTCTCCCCCCTTTTTCGTTCATGCACAAAAGTTATGCTATTGAATACTTACCACTTTTTCATATATTTCTCCTAGATGTTCATACTTAATGATTGCCTGGTTAATTTTCATTGTGTGTTTTAACGTTAATGCATAAATAGGTTTAGACTTTTCATTGTCCTCAGGAATTTCTAATTCTGTATTGGTTTCGAGTGATACATCTTCAATTTCTTCAAATTTGTATTCCATTTCCTCTTCCCAAGTATTAGATGTGACAACGCCTTTTTCATGATCACTCACTTGAATCATCACATCGGTCGGTTCTTCCCTATCATTCACAAGAACTTCCTGTATACTAATTTCTCCGCTTGAACTTTCATTCCCAATGTTTATCAGCCTGACATCAACATCCTCATAATCTGCACCGCCCATTTGCGAAGTTACTAGCGGAGGTTCATCTTGTATGAAGAAGTAGCTGCCAATGCCTATGACTAATAAACCAATAATTCCTATGATGAATTTCTTCATCAAAACACTCCTTGAATTGGTTTTCTTATTTTTAGTTGTCTATCTTTTTGTTCCGATTAACCCCTGCAATAACCATCGCAATTAAAATTACAAATATGATACTAAGTGTAACGCCATACCCCGTTTGCTCACTTTCAAAATTTCTATAAGCATAGATCGCAATCGATATTGAAACCAGAGTTAAACCTATTAACGTTATAGGTGAAATTTTTGTTTTGCTCATAATTTTACTCCCATCTTATTATTTTCTGATCCCTTTTATTTTTCAATATGCGTTATTTCTTTTTATAAAATGTAAGAACATAAATAGTAGTATCCCTGTTAGGGACACCAAACCCAAAACCGTTTTCCATAAAGGATCATTGACAAAAGATGAATTCAAATATGTAAGTATTCCAAGTAACCCCATCGAAACAAACAATCTAACCTTATTAATTTTTAACACCCTTTCACTCTAAAACCAATATTCACAAACCTTTTCAATGCCTATATCGGCTTCTTTTTTACCACCTATAGAACTAACTTTGCTATCGCTTCACCATCATCCACTTGCCCGGTTTCTACAAAACCATAGGAAGCATATAATTTTTTAGCTACTTCATTCTTAGGTTCGTAAGATAGGTACACTGCTTCAGCTTTTCCTTGAGGAGAAGTTCTGATATAACTCAACAATTTTTCCATCGCTTGCTTCCCAAGGCCTTGACCTTGGTATTGTTTATCAATCATAAACCTTACCAAGTGGTAGCAATTTTCATCACCGTATTCATTTTCTTCTGAATGTTCATAGCACATCAGCAAGAATCCTATGAGAGTATCACCATGATAAATGGCATAGGTTATGGGGGGAAACTCATCATTCAATAAGGCAACATATGACTGGGCAATGCTAAATACATTTGAAGCTACAAAGTTTTTCTGTTCTTCATGAACTTCTAGCTTGATGCATTCAAAGAAAATATCTTCAGTTAATTTCCGAAATTCTATCATTCAATTTCCTCTGCTCTTCTTATCTCAATTTATGTCTTTCTTCCTTGCAGTTATTCTTCATTTTCAATAACGTACGTATCATAAGGCCCCTTCAATACATAACCGAGCTTTTGAGCTAGCTTAACAGACTCTTTATTTGCAGCGTCCCAACTTGCATATTTTCCTTTACCTAGACAATCAAGAATCAGGGCTGAAGCTGTAACTGTCGCAAGACCTTTTTGCCTGAAGTCGGGATGCGTCGCGATTTCAATTTCAATTCCATCATCATAAACACTGAAAGAAGTTGCGGCACACACCACTTGGTCGTCTTTCAGAATGGCATAACCAACCCCACGATTGAGGAAATCCTCAATAGACGCGAAGTTACTTATAAAATCCTCAGATAGCTCGTGGAACCCAGGGTCGTTTGCTATTTTCGTGTCGACTTTCTTTAGTTCGTATCCATCCGGTAATTGCGTCTTCAAATTTTGGAGGTGCTCCCGATCTAAATGCTCAGGATCCTTTTCAAAATTGTACCTAGTAATTTTTTCAAAGTTACCTTCATGCGCTTCTTCTATACGCTTTTTCCATTCTTCTGTTTCAACTGTCGTAAACGTAAAATCAGGCAGATTATGAAGCATTTCATCTACCCCATCTGCTTTCGGATCACCTGCGAAAAATACGAATATACCTACTGTTATTTGTGCTACGGTAGGATTATCAAGGTCATCTACCCATGCTTCCCCCATGTGTCCTTGAAGACATGAATAAATCACGGTATCTTCTAAACCATCGAACATTGGATATAGTTTGTTTTTTAAACTTGAGTCTGCTTTATAAATCATACAAGTACCTACTTTCTCTATTTATCAAAAACTGCCCTAAGGTTATTCCATTCATATATCAGTAGATTCAATTCCTTGTCAGCTATTTTCACTGTCTCTCTTCTGATAAATTGTGCTCCGTTTGATTCATAAAAATAACGGGATTGGTTATCTTCCAAGACCTCAACAAACACTCGATTAATATCTAGTCCCCGAAATTTCTCGAATGATGTTTTCAGAAGTTGTTTACCAATTCCCTTCCCTTGATAACTTTCAAGGAGGTAAATAGCTGTCAGGTCTCCCGAGTCTTCCACACGATTAGTGTCTCTTTTTCCAATAGATGAAAAGCCAACAATCTCCTTTTCTTCGTTCTCGGCTACAAAAATATGTGCACTTTCGCTAGTTTCTTTTGAAATGTTATTAATCCATAACTCAGTCCGTTGATCGTAGGAGATCCTTTCTAGAAAACTATCCGGAACAACATTTCTGTAAGTTGTTCTCCAACTATCAACATGCACCTTCGCAATTCCCCTTGCATCGGTAGAGTCTGCCTCTCGTATAATCATTTACTTTCCTCCAACTTCAGAACTTTTAAGCTGTTTTTTATCCCTTTTCCCTACAGGTGTATAGGGGATTTCTTCAATAAATTCAATTTCTTTTGGTACCTGAAATCTAGCAACCCTAGGTCGGAGCCACTCCCAAAGCTCATCTTGTGATAAACCTTCTTTAGCCTGCACATATGCCTTTAACCTTTGACCAAATTCTTCATCACTCACACCGATAACTGCTACATCTTCTATCTGATCGTGTTGATTGAGGGTTTGTTCTAGTTCAATTGGATAGACATTTTCTCCAGCTGAAACAATCATTTCATCGGTTCTTCCACATAAAAAATAGTATCCTTTAGAATCTCGATATCCTAGATCACCTGTTTCTATCCAACTACTTGTTTTATTTCTCATTGACCAATTATTTTTCATACAAAGTTGTCCAACTTCTTCATTAGCAACTTCTCGATGGTTGTCATCAAGCACTTTTAACCGAGAACCATTGATTTTTTTACCAACAGTTTCTAGTGAGTACTTCAAGTCTTCAGGTTTGGCAACTATGTTCAATCCAGACTCTGAAGTTCCGTATAAGTTGTATAATATATCACCTATTTCATTAAATACTTCTTCAATGAGCTTAGGGTTCAGAGCTGCACCGCCTGAAGCGATACAAGAAAGTGATTGTAAATCACCTGAATTCGTTCGTAACATTTTATGAACCATGAGAGGGACAACTGATACGACTTCCACCTCATGTTTTCGGATAATTCCACAGGCTTTGTGAGCATCAAATCCTTGAGTGATGATCATCTTTTTACCGAGAGCAATGAATGATAATAAAATGGCTATTCCATACCCATGATAAATCGGTGTCGCAATATAAGCTGTTTGATAGTTAATGAGTTTTAAACGAGTCAACAGCGTTAAAAATGGATTTAAATAATTAAAAAGTGATGGTTGGTGCTCGACTGCTTTCGATTTTCCAGTCGTACCACCTGTCAGTAGCATGAGCTTCCCCATTTTAGTTCTAGGTAGTCTAGCAAGTTCATTACGCTTATGTAAGTTGTTGATGGCTGGCAGCTGTTCATCGTAACTTAATAGCTTACCTTTTTTATAAATAGAGTTTTCGATCGCTGAACTCCATTTGAAGTCATAAACTAGTAAGTCAAACTGATGATGATCTTGTAAGTCGTTGAACTGCTCTTCGCTCATTTCTGAATTGAGCAAATACGTATCAACCCCTAACCTAGAGAGCGCGAAAATGGACTTTACTAGTGAACCATGATTTTTACATATGATTCCTACCTTTCGACCTTCAACGATTTCGTATTCTTCATGAAGTCTAACAGCTAGGTTCCATGAATCATTCAACAGTTGTTGATAACGAATGGTTTCATGGTCATCTATTACTGCAACCCGCTCCCCATAGTTCTTTTCTGCAAAATCGAGTAGCGTCATAAGATTGATTCCACAGCTACGCACGGATTTTATGAGTCGGTTTAACCCTATAGGGGAGAGAATTTTCATTTTATATAAAACGTAGATCAATTTGATGATCCTCAACTTCATCTCCCCTTTTTCTTTAATCGACGAGCTGCTACTGCCTCAAAAATCCCTCGAAAGAAAACCGAAGCAATCTGAGCGATAATTAACCACCATGGTCTATATATGCTCTTTTTTGTATAGATAGATTTACGAATAATGTTCGAGACATGTTCTGTGCTCATGGCGGGCATATTATGGTAAGCTTTGGTGGGTAAAATCATTGGTGTATTCACTAATGGAAGATAAATGGACGTAGTCGTGATCCCCATCACTTTTAACTCAGGACCAGCTGACCTTAGCCACGTATCAAATGCAGACTTAGAAGCTTGATAGGCTGCCCAGTGCGGAATGGGTAAAATCAAGGCATTGATGGTTGAGATATTAATGATTTGACCACTTTTTTCTTTTAATAATGGTATGACTGACAATAATAGACGAACTGGTGCAAAATAATTGATCGCCATCGTTCGAGTAAAATCATGATTTCTATCCAGCGAGTCTACAATTGGTCGATTAATCGATTTACCTGCATTACTAATTACAGTATCTAACCCTTGAGGTAAGAGGCGAAGAAACTCAATTAACCCTCCTATTTCTTCGTCATTTCTAAGGTCGGCACAAAAAATACTGACTTCAGCGACTTGCTTGTCTATGATTTTCTTGATTTCTATCAACTTATCTTCTCTTCTAGCAACCAAAATCAAATGAACTTCATAGCTAGCAAGTTGATACGCCAGCTTCTCTCCTATTCCTGAGCTTGCGCCTGTGATTAATATAGTTTTCCCCTGCACTTCTTGCTTAAATTTACGATCGTTTACATATGTGAATAAGAATAAAAAACGTTCTAACAGGTTATAATTTCGCAATAAATCCATGCCTTTCTTTTATCCTTTTTTTGCCGGAATTGCTTCTGGTGAGTTTCGTATAATTGATGCCCGTTTAGAAATTCAATTGTGCTTATTTTACCATAATATAGAATTTTTTAAATAAATATTCTGTCTTTTTACCTAGGATACCTTCCAAAATTCGTGGGACTTTTCTTTGAAAATGTTTCACACTTAATAAGTTCATGCTCTAAGTGTTATGATGGAGTAATGGACAAGTGCTTATAAAGGATGATTTCAATTGTTAACTAAAGAAACAGTTAAGAGTATGTTTTCTAATAACATTTTTCAGCGTGGACGCCGTTATTTTCGCGAAGGTGCAGTCCACAATTTGAAATATCATAACAAAGAAAATATCTGGACAGCTAATGTTTCTGGAAGTGAGTCTTATCATGTGATCGTTCATATGGATGACAGCTCTGTGGCAGATGACGAATGTTCATGCCCTGCCCACGAAACATATGGTCAGTGCAAACACGTTGCTGCGGTTATGTTGAAAATAGCCAGTCAAGAAAACCCTGACCAAGGAGAAATGTTCGATGAGTATGTGGAGAAGCGTAAACGAGAATATATACCGGACCACCGTATCATGAAAAAACCTGCACCTCCTAGAGATTTTTCGGCTGAAATGATCGATCTTTTTTCGGATTCAAGTGATCAATCTCTGGATTCGACATTTGATAAAGAACCGCTTCAGACAGAATTTGTTCTGAAGATCGAGAATCAACTGTGGAAGGGGCTTCTACTTTCTGTTGAGATGAAGGCTGGCGTTGATCGTACATACGTCGTGAAGAACCTGAAAAAGTTTTTAGAGAGTGTCGATGAAAAGGTAGAACATTTTTTCACACCTAAATTCACCTACGACCCAACACATCAATTTTTCAAAGAAGAAGATCAGCAAGTGATGCAGATTCTTCTGGATATATATCGCAGCGATGCTTTTTACGATAATAAATGGCAGCCTGTGTCGAACCAAAAAGGCATGACAATTCCCCCATATTTTGTGGACCAGCTCTTAACTGCACTTTCCGAGAGAGGGTGTACGTTCGAGGACGGTACCAGGACTTTTCACGAAATTCAATGGATGGAGGACTCTTTGCCGTTTGATTTTTCTCTTAGTGAAAATAGTCAGGGATATGAGCTCGGTTTCGATGCAATCGATCAGTTCCACTATTACAAAGACTACGGAATCATTCAGGAAGGCCAATTCTTCTATCACTTGAATGCTAAACAACAGGAAATCATGAAGAATATTTATCGATTGTTGGAAAGAAATCCAAAGGCGAGCGTCCCAATCAAAAAACAACAGATGGATTCCTTTGTTTCGAATGTGGTGCCAAATCTGAAGAGAATCGGTGAAGTGAACCTTTCAGAAAAAGTATCTGAAGCAATTGTGAATCCACCACTTCAAGCGAAGATGCATTTGGATCAAGATGACGTTCGTTTAACTGCGAAAGTTCGCTATTGGTATGACGATATCGAAATCAATCCCATGCAGCCTAATCGTGTACAGAAACAGGATTCTTCACAAATCTTAGTTCGAGATAATGAAAAAGAACAGCGTGTGATGAGTGTAATCGAGCATGCAGGGTTTAAGTTCAACGGCCACGAGCTTTACCTGGATGATGATGAAGATATCTTTGTGTTCCTGTATGAATTGTTACCTCAGTTGGATCAAGAGATAGATATTTACCTAACGAATTCCGTAAAACATATGCTGGTGGATGACATTGCTTCTCCGACCGTTAATGTGGATTTGGATTCCAACGGGGACTTCTTGGAGATCGATTTTGACTTGGGTGATATTGACCAAAGTGAGATCGGCCAATTAATTCAATCAGTAGTCGAGAAAAAACGATATTACCGTTTGCCTAATGGCACATTCGTACCGCTTCAGGACGATTCTTTCTCTCAAATTTCTAACATGTTTGATGAGATGCGTCTCAATCCAGATGATTTGAAAGATGGAAAAGTTCAGGTTCCAGCTTATCGTGGACTTCAAATGGACGAAGCAATGTCTCAGCATTTCAGGAAAAATTATAATCGAGCATTTCAACAGCTGATAGATGACATCAAAAACCCTGAAACCTTCGATACACCATTGCCAGATGGACTCGAAGCTGACATGCGTGAGTATCAGAACTTCGGGTTCCAGTGGTTAAAGTCTTTAAGTCGTTACCGATTCGGTGGAATTCTGGCGGATGATATGGGGCTTGGAAAGACACTTCAGAGCATTGCTTATCTTTTATCGGAAAAAGAAAATAATCCTAACCTGGATCAGCCTGCCCTCGTCGTCTCCCCTGCTTCACTCGTCTATAATTGGGAGTCAGAGTTCGAGAAATTCGCACCATCGATGAAGGTTCGTGTAATCCACGGGAGTATCGGAGAACGCGAGATGCTATTTAAAGACGCAGATGAGTTCGATGTATTGATCACGTCCTACCCCTTGATACGTCAGGATTTAGAGCAATATCGCGAAAGACGATTCTCCACACTCATCTTAGATGAAGCGCAAGCGATCAAGAACCATTTGACGAAGCAGGCGCAAGCGATCCGAGCGATACGCGCCGGAAAACGATTCGCTTTAAGTGGCACACCGATTGAGAACTCACTCGATGAGCTGTGGTCGTTATTCGATGTGATCATGCCTGGATTTTTCCCGAACAAAAAAGCGTTCCGCGAACTTCCACAAGAACAGATTTCACGTATGAGCCGTCCGTTCATCTTACGTCGTATCAAACAAGATGTGTTGACGGAGCTTCCGGATAAAATTGAATCTGTGAATCATTCTGAATTGACGAAGGATCAGAAGCAACTTTACCTTGGGTATTTGGAAAAGATACAAGGAGAGGCCGCAAGCGCGATTTCCAGCGAAGGCTTTCAGAAGAATCGGATGAGAATACTAGCTGGACTCACTCGGTTACGTCAGCTATGCTGCCATCCTTCTTTATTTATTGAGGGGTATGAAGGCGAATCAGGCAAGTTGAATCAGCTGCTCGAGATGGTTGAAACAGCTAGAGAAAATGGTCATCGAATATTGATTTTCTCCCAATTTTCAAGCATGTTGAAGATGATCCGAGAAGAAATGACAGCGATGGATGAAGATGTTTTCTATTTGGATGGGCAAACACCATCAAGACAACGAGTCGATATGGTGAACCGATTCAACGAAGGTGAGAAGGATATTTTCCTCATATCTCTTAAAGCTGGGGGAACAGGTTTGAACCTGACTGGCGCAGACACTGTAATCTTATATGATTTGTGGTGGAACCCAGCAGTCGAGGAACAAGCAACAGGCCGTGCTCACAGAATGGGACAGAAAAAAGTCGTTCAAGTGTATCGGTTGATTACTAAAGGCACAATCGAAGAGAAAATCCATGCGTTGCAGCAACGTAAAAGAGAGCTCATCGAAAACGTGATCCAACCAGGAGAAACGAACTTCCAAAGCCTGAGTGAAAACGAAATTCGTGAGTTGTTGAATGTGTAGTTCCGAAAATTTGATATAACTAAAAGAGGATTGAATCTTATTTGCGATTCAATCCTCTTTTTATTCGTCTATAGAATCCGTATGTTTTTCTTTAAAAACAACCATCGCTCCATATGAAAATTTGATATCTACGATTTCTATCGAGTGATTATTTTCATCTAAGAATTCATTGAGTTTATTATCTATACCTTTTTCGGATGCGGCAGAAAAAGTTTTCACTTTCATACTTTAACCTCCATTTATCACTCAACTTGATCCTAGTGAAGTGTACTTCTCAGCGTATTCCTCAAAGTCTAGCACTTCGATTACTTCCGACCAATCCAAGACGGTACCTACAAAATCTCTTATATCAAGCCCTTTCATTTCGTAGGTGTCTTCTGTGTTTACTGTACCTGTCGCATCCTCTATGAATGTCACCTTGTATCCTTTATCGAATGCGGTGATTGCAGTGAACATACAGCAGAACTCTGTGTTAAAGCCTGTTATAAATAAATGTGTGACTCCTAGTTTCTCTAGTTCTTTTTGCAAGGTGGTATTATAAAAAGAATTTGGCGTTCTCTTGTCGATTACATTACTCGCATACTGATCTAAAGAGGAATGTAGTTTAGAACCCTCAGAACCTTCAAAAAGAGGACTCTCCTCCATATCATCGAAGTGTCTCATGAAAATAACCGGTAGATCTTTTGATTGAAAATCCTTTATGACAGACTCCATATAAGACAATTCTTCTTTGAAATCCCCTAAATCCACAACCCCATTTTGTACATCAATAACTAAAAGTGCTTTCATTTTAACCCCCCTAAACTAAAAGCAAAATGCTCCTTTAAAACATGTGCTCCTCTTCATTAGACAGTTGAATCATATACGGAAAACCTATAGTACATATGACGAAAAAGCTGAAGAGTATTATTAGCTTGATTTCTGGTGCAATCGGTAAGATTAGTGGCAATAGTATAAGCAATGTCATATAAGCAGCTCTTTTTCTTGATGTTCTGGTTTGATACTGCTTCTTTTTACAATAAGGGCATTCTATACTCACATCCAAAGTGAACATCTTCCTGAAGGTTTGCTTCCAACTCCATTGATTTCCGCAACTCTGACATATTGGCATATATATCCTACTTTCTGTGCTATGTATTATCTCATAAGCAGCCTGTAAATCTATATTAGATTAATCAACCTCTCTACTTTTATTTTCAGAGGAGATCATAACATTAAAGATACTCCACCCACCACTTTGAAAGTCATCTTCATATTCGGCAATATCTAGCTGTCCTTCAATATAAACTGTTCGAGGACGATCAGCAGGAATCATAACTTCATAAGGACCATTTTCATTAATTAACTTTGCTAGTGGGATTTCCCTTTTCATAGTTTTATCTTCTGGGAACTCAATCCAGAAATCAACATTTTCTCCACTATGGTTTTCAAAAGTCATTTGGCAATTGAAGACCATCTTTTTACCATCCACTCTTTCGTATTCACACAAAGAGGAATCCCTATCATAAGAAATGGCATCTATTCCTTCAGCAACAGTTCTTTGATATGCAGAGAAAAGTAAGGACGGTAAGACCATGAAGACGATGATGAACAGAATAATCAGACGTACACGATATTTATTCAAGCCTAGAGCTAAAAAAACCAAACTTCCTAATAATAGGGTCAATGCGATTATTCCGATCGTATTAATTCCTTCTCGGGTCTCTAAAGGGATATTTAAAATCAGACGTGGACTGCTAGCAAGTGGGAAGTTACGAGGAAAGATGTAGTTTAAAAACAATGCGGATAGAAATAATGTGAGAAAAGTCCACAAATACTTCTTATTCTTTATCAAATTGGAAAAACCAAAAATGGGATCCTCTTTATTCGCTAGATTGATTATGTATGGGAAGCTCAAGATAGAAATGATGAATAAACTTAATAACATAACTAGTTTGAGTTCAATAGCAGCTGGTAATAGCAGGGGAGACAAAATGATCAATGTTACATAAAACATATTTTTCTTTGATGCTTTCGTTTGATATTGTTTCTTTCCACAATATGGGCACACTAAACCCTTATCTAAAGAGAACATCTTTCTGAAAGTCTGTTTCCAGCTCCATTCTTTCCCACAGCTTTGACAGGTCGGCATATAGGTTTCACCTACTTTTATATGGTGTACATTTTAAAATTGGAAGAGTTCATTTTAAAATGTATTTTCTTCTTCAACCATCGTCATTTCATTTTCCTCTAATTCTTTTTCAAAATCGAAATTCATTTTTCCATCGCGATACTTTGCAAATGGATCATGTTCATCGATAATCCAAGCTTTACCTTCCCACTCATCTACTGTTTCATGCCACTCAATACTTTCTCCATTAACTTCAACATTGAGTTTTACTTCTGCAAAAGATGTATGACCGTCTTCTTTTCTAACTTTAGTAATTTCAAAATCCGTAACCTTATAGTTGTTTTCTTTCAATACTTCAACTTTTTTCAAATAAAACTCTTTAGCCTTTTTCTTATTTAAAGTTGTACCATCAGTTGGATGTTTGTCTTCAGCAAAATCATATAAATATAACATTTCGAATGCTTTTTCAAAGTCTTCATTAATAAGTGCTTGATAATAATTATTGGTCACATTTTTTACTTTTTGTTCAGGACCAGAACATCCCATGAAAGATAAACCTACTAATGAAATTAACATAGCTAAGATAACTTTCCTCAACTTCAATCATCCTAAATTATAATAGTGTTTTTATCCGACTGATCACGAAAGCAACTTTTGTGAAAAGTATAATATGTATTATTACTCATCGCCCTGGTTATCTTCATCATTAGTTTTCTTACTTGCAACGAAAAAGGCTAAAATAATTAATGGAATTGCGATTATCCATGGAATGTTAATATGGCTTTGTGTGATCAGCGCAAGAAAAAACAGAATGGCTATTCCTATTATAATGTACATACAACCTCTCCCAAATGTTTCCACCCAAGCATTCTCTCCTTTTTTAAAAAATTATTACCATGCATTCATAATTATCGAATATATAATAATAATCAATATCACAACAATCATGCAGCCAGGTTTACCTACAAAAGCTCGATCGAAAGTATCTTCTTCTCTATTATTTCTCATCGTTGATCACCTCATTTGAGATAGTCTAGCACATCGACTTCTTCGTGTTCAGGTGAGTTATTGATTAATTCTTTTAATATAGGGATGTGACCAGTTCCGAAGATTACTAGAATTCGTTCATTTTCGCTTTGTGTGATTCGTTGTAGGTTTCGAAAAATACGAAGGTTACGTCCGTACCAACCTGTCATCCAATCCGCACCGAGATAATTTTCGTTACTTTCAACCTTCATCATGATCTTATAATAGAATGAGTCTTGAAAATTCAAGCACTCTGGACTATTCCTATATGTAAGTGATTCTTTTAAAGTTTGATTAGAAATACCATTATTTAATTGTTCATTGTACTCTAAAAATTGGTTCCATCCTTTAGGGTCAATACCTTCTATATCACTCCCAAGCTGTTGGCCCTCCTCATCGGTTAAAACGAATCTTTGCTTATCATCCACAGCACTTATCGTTTCAATATCAAACTTTTTCGCTAAAGGAGCTCCAATCTGCAGTCCTTCATGAGCTGGTAAATGATTTTGGTTATTTAGATATTGCTTGAAGGTATCATCTAAATAACTTTGATCTCCACGATTCGTTTCCACGGCAATTTTTGTAGGACGGAACCTTCCTAAGAGCTCCACTACTTCTGAAATTTCTTTCTGTCGTTCTTCTGAAAAAGGATCGAAATCATAAGTCTCTTCGATCATATCGTTTCCAGGCTTATTGAAATGAAACGATCCAAGCAACATCACCTTCGCGCGCTTTTCATTAAGGTTATCCATGTTTACCTTCCTTTTCAGCTAATCTTTGTGTATTTTCCTTACTTAACTCGGAACTTACCACCCACAAAGTTAAGGCAATCAACGGAAGCCCGACAATAAGAGCGAGAACGTTGAAGCTTTGCGTGACAAGCGAAAGGAAAAAGAGCACTGAAATTCCGATGATGACATATACACAATCTCGACCAAGAGTTTCCACCAAACCACTCCTAATTTTCACTACCAAAAAATGTATTATTTGTACCATACCATTTATTAGGGCATAGAGCTAGTCGCAACATAAATGAATACAGTTAAACCTATGAGGAAAATCATAAAATAATTGAGGAGCAACAGAATCTTTACAGTCAATGAACTTCCATAGATGAGCTTTTGAATCCACCATCCCGCAGCGGTTACCATAAGCCACCCTATAACGCCCCACAATGAAAAAAGGATGGGAGAATTCATCAACCATCCGGTGAAAATCACTATATATATACAGACGATTAACCACGAAAAAAGTTTCAGAGGATTATTCATCTTCTTTATACTCCAAAATATCACCTGGTTGACAGTCAAGCGCCTTGCAGATTTGATCCAATGTCGAAACTCGAATGGCCTTCGCCTTGCCATTTTTCAAAATAGAAAGGTTCGCCATTGTAATACCCACTCTTTCAGATAACTCAGTGACACTCATCTTTCTCTTGGCCAGCATAACGTCTATATTAATTACAATTGCCATTTAATTCACCTCAAACCGTTAGGTCGTTTTCTTCTTTAATATCTGCAGCATTTTTAAATATCCCTTGAAGAACCTCAGCAAAATAAAAGATAACGCATGATACGAAGATAATCGCCAAACCAACTAATGCAATACTTGGATGAAGAGCACTCTGGGTGACTAAGAAGATCATCCCAATAAAATACATAAAAATAATAGCTATAGCACACAGTTTGATTCGTTTCAAAGATAATACAGCGTCAATTGAAAATGCGTGGTCTTCTTCAATAAATTTAAGCAATTTGTATGTTTGGAACAAAGCATAGAAAAAAGGAATGGTGGACACATACATGCCGATTAACACTGGAAATTTCAGATATGCAAATTCAGGATACATGTTCGCTGTATAATTAGAAAGATGGAATAAAACAAACATTCCAATCAGGAGACCTATCCCAACCAAATATGTTATCACCTTCAAAAAAATTACCGTTTTCTTTTTCATCGAAACACCTCAACCTTCCAATTGTTGGTTATATTATAGCTTAACATTTATCGAATTACAATAAATAATTATTGTTTTGTGGATTAATTTCATAGTAAGTAAGTAGATTTTTTACATATTTATGGTAAACTTTTATAAAGTGTATTATAAGAAGAAGAACGAGAGGGATTGTTTAAATGTATAAAAAACTTGTTCTGTTTATTTTTTTGCTAGGAATATTAAGTGCTTGTACAGAAGCGGCAGATTTTTTGGCCGAGGATGAAATGGAAGAATGGGAAGCTGAGTTGAAAGATTTTGATCGTAATATCAAATTCCCAACTTATGCACCCTTTGATATTGACAATGGATCACTAGAGTTAGACTACTTGGGTCCAATGGAAGTTGTAGACGATGAAATCGTGCCATTAGAAGACGATAACAAATACCAAACTATCATCACAAGATATTTCGGTGGAGAATCACCTAGGAAGGCGATAGAAGTTGAGCAACATGATGCATCGAATCTTCCAATTGAAAATATTAATCATTATTCAGAAGAGAACTTAGTAGAGTTTGGGGATGGACTGGAAGGGGCGTATTATTTTAATGGAATGACACAGATACTGTCATGGGAAAATGAGGGTACGACTTACTCGATTTTAGTGTCAGTTGAAACTGAAGAGGAACATGATTCAGAGCCAATTCCACAAGAGGAGATTTTGAAAATAGCTGCTTCTTTCGAAGAATATAAGAAGTAAAAACACAAAAGAGGTGCTGAATTGCGCACCCCTTTTGTGTTTTATTCGAAATTAATATATAAGTGTACGCTCCATTAGTAGCTTCACAAATTCCTCAGCTGGAACAGGTCTGGAATAATAATAACCCTGCCCCACAAAGCATTTATTTTCCAATAACTTATTAACCTGATGTTCTTCTTCTATTCCTTCTGCAATTACATTCAAGTTCAGGTTCAATCCTAAATCTATTACTGTTTTCACCATCGCCTCACTTGTTTTGTCCCCAATGTCATTAATAAATGACTTATCAATTTTAATCGTGTCGATAGGTAAATTTTTCAGGACAGATAATGAGGAAAAACCTTTACCGAAGTCGTCGATTGATGTTTTGACTCCTAACTCATTTAAACGTTCCATAACCATGATGGATTCGTTGATATTTTGAATGATACTTTCTGTGATTTCTAGTTTAAGATATTGAGGGTCAAGCGCGTTTTCTCTTAGGGTTTCCTCAACTTTTTGTATGAAGTTACCATATTGGAACTGACGCACAGATACATTGACGGCAATGATGATCTTAGGATGTCCTTCTTCTTGCCAAGTCTTGTTCTGCTTACAAGCATCTTTCAGCACCCATTCACCAATGGGAACAATTTGCCCTGACTCTTCTGCCATAGGAATGAATTCATCTGGAGGAATATACCCCAATTCCGGATGCTTCCACCTTAGCAAAGCTTCCACACTTACTATTTCTCCAGTGTTGAGATCGACTTGGGGTTGATAGAACAATTCCATTTGATTTTTATCTATAGCACTTCTCAATTCTCTCTCAATTTTGGTTTTTCTGGTCATTGTTTTGTTCAATTCCGGAGTGTAAAATTCATAATTATTTTTCCCGGATTTCTTAGCTAAGTACATAGCCGCATCAGCATTTTTTAATAAAGTTTCTTCATCTTCTCCTACTCTAGGATAATGACTGATACCAATGCTTGGGGTCATTAATATTTCATGTTCTTCCACTAAAAAATGGCTACGGAAACCTTCTAGAATAGTCGACGCCCTTGACTCACAAATATTACCTGACAGATTTGGGATAATGATAATGAATTCATCACCACCCAGTCGATAAAGTCTTTCACCTTTACCTAAAGAGTTCTGTAATCGCTTAGCAACACCTTGCAACAACTGATCACCCACATCGTGACCAAAGGCATCATTCACATTTTTAAAACGATCTAAATCGATTAGAATAAGAGCTAACACTGTGTTTGATTTCTGAGCTTCACTTACAATATGTTTCAGATCTTTATTGAATTTAGTTCGATTTCTTAATCCGGTAAGAGAATCGTAGTAAGCTAGTCGTCTGAACTTACTCATTAGAATCTCATTCTGTCTCATGACGAAATACTGCCTGATAACTATTAGAAGAAATACAACTACCATTCCAATACTAAGAGCATTCAAGTTCCACTGATAACTATCAATCACTAAGATACTTAGAAGTGTTGCACTCAAATAGGGATAGAGTGTATTTCTGAATTTAAAATACTTACTTTCTTTCCAAACCGCGGTGTCTGTTCTTTCTTGCACATAAAAACTAGCAAAACCAATCAATAAGATTGCAATTGTCCAAATTGGATCAATCCAACCGCCTAGCAAATACTCCTCATTTACATACGAATAGACATAAACCGAGTCTGCAAATATCTGTACCAAAAATCCGCTAACTAATAATATTATAACTCTTCGATCCTCTAAGGCTCTCGTCAAATAATAGAGAGAAATTGTGACGAAAAGAATACTTAGATTCAGTATTGGATATAGCAGCGTAAAATTGGAAAGAACAAATTCAGATTGTTCAAAGATTGGCTGAATTAAATAATGTCCACTAATCGCAGCTGCTATCGTCATAAATATGAGTATATTATATACAAATTGACTATTAGAGTTTGAAATGCTTATTATCTGCATTTTATATATCAATGCGATCAAGAATATGCCGTATCCTATTAACCATAGAACACTTGCTAAATCAGGGTATGCAGAGCTTTCTTGTATTAATAGAGCATAAAGCCCAACCAGATTAGATGAAATATAAAATAAAACGCCTATACCTAATAAAAGCCAGAAATATTTTCTACTACCAGTTAATGTTCGGTAAGCGTTGACTAGCCAAAATAAGCTTAAAGAACCGCCAATAATCGGAAAGATATATGCGCCAAGTAGCATCATCCATTCATTACCTGTAAAAATAAAGATCCACGCATAAGATATAAGGGTGAATAACACTATTAAGATCATTGCTGATATTTTACTAGATTGCATAGCATCCCCCACTTCCTTTTCACCTCTACAAAATGAAAGCTTCATAATACTTTTGGTTCCATTTTTTATAGTTCTATATTACCACAACAATAAATAAATTAAATATTTTAGTATATTTCGGTTTAAAATTCACAACTTTTAAGCGGAATGATTAAAAAAACAACAAAATTCGGAATATTATTAAGTTGTTTTCTCTACTTAAAGATGGGGAATACATCAATCAACCAACAACTTTAATGGGAAGAAGGATTGAGGAATGAGCACTAGCAGTCGCAGTTACTCATCTAGGAAAACAAAAGAGGAAATCAAGCCCTGGGTTCGGAGATTAGCAAGAGTCGGATATATGGCAAAAGGTCTAGTATTCGTTCTTGTAGGTATACTGACTTTCATGGCTGCAATCGGAATTGGCGGTAACACAGAAGGTACACAAGGAATGTTCAAGTCGTTAGCTGGTATGCCTTTTGGAGAAGTGTTGTTATGGATTATTGGAATTGGTCTTTTCTTATACATCATGTGGCTATTGATTAAAGTCGTTAAAGACCCTCAGAATAAAGGAAAGGGCATGAAGGGGATCTTCGGACGAGGAGCCAGTCTAGTTATTGCAATCATTTATTCAGGACTAGCTTTAAGTGCCATTCAAGTCGCTTCAAGTGCAGGGGGTAGAAGTGGCGGTGGAAATAGTGAAAAAACCATGTCCGCAGAATTATTATCCCAACCTTATGGTCAATGGATTATTGGAATTATCGGTGGAATTATTATATTTTATGGACTGAATGAAGCTTACAAGGGAATCACTACGAAGTTTATGAAGAGATTCCACACACAAGATATGAGTACCCAAGAAAAAAAGGTTGCTAGAAACTCTGGTAGATTAGGCCTCACTGCTCGTGGAATCGTCCTCGCCATGGTAGGATACTTCTTTATCCAAGTAGCTTACACAGCTGACTCAGATCAAGCAAAAGGATTAGACGGGGCGCTGAACGAGATCGCCCAAGAATCCTATGGGCAGTGGTTATTAGGGATCGCCGCAATAGGCCTGTTTCTATATGGAATTTATCAGATTGCCAGAGGAAGATACCAACATATGGGTATGGGAAGATATTAAATAATGGAAGGGATGACGTCGAGTCATCCCTTTTTTGATGCGAAGATTTGGATGAAGTCATTGAATGGTAAGTGATAGATTATTAAGTCTGAGTAAAATAATCTCAGTATTCATTCAGGCTTGCCTATTAAGACGACACGCTTGAGGCTGCGGCTGCGCCCATCGCAGCTATTGTTGCTGCTTCTACTGATTTCACAGCATCTGATACTGACTTGGAAATGAGGTCACTCTTCATGATCTTCTCGATTTGACGACGCGCTTCTTTTCTCTCATCTTTTGCAAAGATATGGTTTGTTATCTTACAAGTATTAAGCAAACCCACAAGAAGAAGGGTCCGTTCTTCAGGAACTTCTTCTTTCAAAATGAAGGCCCGCAAATCTTGCTCTAGATGATTTTGAGTTTCTATATCTTTTATTGGGTAACGCTTGGTTGGAAATATTCCAAGAATCTTCTCTTCAACATTTTCAACAATATCTTTTTCAACTAGTGACCGGAAAACTAGGTCCTGATATTTCTTTTTCGCCAGTTTATTTACCCAGAACTTCGCTTTTTTCGTCTTTTTTATTTCTTTCATATTAGCAAGAGCCCCATCTAATACTGGATCTCCAGTAAGTTGGTCATCTATCAATATTACTCGATTCTTATCGACTTCTACCTTTTCTAGTAAAGCGAGCTCCATGAGAATGGCCCCAGCCAACCCGTATCTGATACCAGTCGAAGAGCTCATCTTGACCTTCCCTTTATCGTTCAACGTAAGCAACAATAACCTTTCTGGAATAGATAACATGATAGTTCCTCCTTTATTTGATTATTTCTATGAAGATATAACAATCATCCGTCTTCAATCAATTTCTTTTTCTAAAGCTTTCTCAACAAATTCGTATGCTTCCTCTTCACTATTTGTCTCAAATGCGATACCCTCCTGATCGAAAAAAATGAAATAAGGAGCTTCTTCAATGCCCAATGATTTATAAGGATCATGTTGGGCATTATCTAAAGTGATCATTTCAAGGTTTCTCATGATTACATTAGGATCGTTGAGTTCATGAAAAAAAGAAGGTGCCTTGTGCAATTTCTTCCCCTCAACTTCACTTACAGCAATCACACGAAATTCCCCTTCCTCTTCTGAAAGAAGCTCATCCGGGATGGATTCTTCAGAACTACACGCAGTCATTAGGAAAAGAAGTGTACTAGTAACCATAAATAGATATTTCATTATAACTCTCCTGTTTTTCAACCTACATTTATTATCTTAGTGATGATAAAATTTATAGGTAAGATTTTTTCTCAAAACCTTTTACTCTTAATCTTTTCTTCGGAACAATTAATCAGCTCTTAAACTAGAATTCAAGCTTAATAGATGAAATGGAGTTATTTTATGTATAAAGAAATCGCCCGTGAATTGTTAGCTAGGTTTTTAAACAACCATTTTAGGAAGCGTCCGTTTATTGTTGCAATTGATGGCTTGAGTGGATCTGGTAAAACAACTTTGGCATCTTTACTACAAAGGGAGTTAACCGAAAAACATAAATACAATGTTTCCATAATACATATTGATGACCATATAGAAAAACGTGATAAACGCTACAATACTGGAAGAGAAGAATGGTATGAATATTATTTTTTGCAATGGGATATCTCCTCAATTCAAAAGAGATTATTCATTCCTCTACATCGAAACTGTAGTGAATTATATTTACCATTTTATAATCAACCCACTGATACCACCTCCAACAGAGAAATACCTACCAACAATGTCGACATCATTATAATTGAAGGGATTTTTCTGCAAAGAAACGAATGGATGAGTTTTTACGATTTTACAGTATTCTTAGACTGCCCCCGCGCAATTAGGTATCAAAGAGTTTTAGATCGTGACTCTTATATTGGTAATCTAGAGGAACGGCTCCATAAATACAAACGAAGATATTGGGCTGGGGAAGATTTTTATATGAAAAACGAGCAGCCAATTGAAAAAGCTGATAAGGTTTATGAAGTAAAATGAACTTTTAATATTCAAGCGTTTACTTCATAAACGAACTTACATCTTCCTTTTTACTTACCACGACTATCTTCCCGTCGTACTTCTTATATTTCTTAAAAAAATTAGCTTTCCCCTTCCCTTCAAAGTGTTTGTTCCATTTATACATTTTGAAGAAAATTTTTAATGTCGGCTTATAGTTCGACTTTTCTCGTCCAAAACGTTGCTTTAAGAATCTTTTGAAAATCCTATATCTCCTTACGTTCATACTTGGATCCATGAAAATAATGGTCTCCGCATTCTCAAAGCAGTCCTTCACCCATTCTTCATTATGAACACCTTCGATTATCCAGCGATCTTGTGCAAAAATGGACATCAAGCATTCACGTTTTTCCTCTTCCGTTCGACGTCGATCCCCGTTTTCATGTCTTTCCCATACGACATTGTCTAGTTCGAAAAAGGGAATATCATACTTAGCAGATAACTTCCTCGCGAGTGTGGTCTTCCCACTGCCGACTGAACCGATGATATGTATTTTGTTTGGTGTTTCATTCTTCATAACTACTCACCCACTTGACCCTCAATTAATATTCATCACCCAGTCATGATAAAAGGCTTCAATCGTTGGATAACGCTTTTCACGATTTGGATTCGTAGCTTTTTTCACAACATCATATAATTCAATATTCGCTTCCCATTTATCAATTGTCCGATCGAGTTCTCCTCCTAATAGACTGAAGGCAATTGCTCCCATATTGTATACATTCGTCTTTGTATCAATTAAGGCACCTTTCTCAAACTCTTCTGGAGACATAAATCTTTTTGAACCCCACATCCTTCCTATTGTGTTGGTATATGGTTTCTTTCGGTACAAATCAATATCACAAATTTTAGCGAGATTCATTTGGAAATCATACATAATACTTCCATCGTAAAAATCGATAGCAACATATCCTTCTCTTTCAACATGTACATGAAATTCGAATATGTTTGTTAATGTTTTAAGCCTACGCCCCACAGTTAATTGTTTAAACTTGTAATAAGGGGATTCTGGGTGGGTGTATTTATGTGGAGGTGGAAAGCGCCAATGAGGGTGGAGGTTTTCTCCATCGAACCACTCAAAAACAAGGACGTACCCTGAAGCAGTTTCGAAATGATCCAATAGCTCTGTCAGATGAGGATGCTTTAATGACTCATATACTGTAACAGCCTCTTTCAGCCTCTGAATAGCATCCTCAGGTACACCTCCATATTGAACAGTGCGCGCACCTGCATATTTGATGAAAAGCCTTCTGAATTGAGATTCCACTACAAAGCAAATATTTCCTGAGTCTTGCTGATCAAAAACGTTTACTACTTCGCCTAAATCTTTTAGCCAACTAAAATCATGAGGCTCCTTTAATTTGAATGACACTTGATCAATTTGTACTTCTACTTCATTTTTTAGATTATCGATTGTGGGAGTCTCCCTTCAACTACTGATATATCCTTGCAATTTTGCTTGTAGAACTCCATAACAAAGTTCAGGGTCATTGAAGTTACTATTTTTTATATTCTCAAGGCATTCATCGACACTAATTCTCAGCACCTCAATAGTTTCATGCGCTTCAAGCTGTTGATCTTTTCTTTCAAGTACTTCTTCTGTAAAAAATACATGTGTCACTTCATCACAGAGCCAAGGTGCTGCAAGCATCTTTCCTAAATAATGTACTTCACCACACTCGAATCCTGTTTCTTCTATAAGTTCCCTTTTAGCCGCTTCTGGTAGATCTTCACCCTTCTCAACTCCACCACCAGGCAACTGGACGATATACGAATCCACTGGCTTCCGGTATTGATTGATAAGTATGAAGTCCTCTCCATCTTTTGCGAGGACGACGACAGATTCATTTTCTTCAACCGATAAGTACGTTCGTCCATGTGCGTCTGTAAGAACTTTGGTGCCATTATTATTCGCAACCACCGTGTTATTTTTCAATTAAAATTCCTCCTCTGTTCCCAAGCGACTCCAAATTTCTTTAGCAACTGGTCTGCAACCATTGATCGAATAATTTTTGGCATCAGTTACTTCATCACCGAAATATTGAACAAACACCTTATGAATTAAAACAGCCAGAGCTTCCTCTGAATGAATTGTTGATAATAGGTTATCTATAGCTTCCACTTCTGGTTCATACTCATCAGCTGGGGCGTGATGTAACAAACTCAGTGGATCCCATTTATCAATGACTGATTTTATAATATAGAAATTACTCATATGTAAAACCTCACTTATTATTGACTTCCTTTTGTTAGTAGATTAAGTTAATACGATAGAATGTTTACACTATTATACCAATCTTAGGAAATGTTTGTTAATTGAATGGGGGAAATTTGATGAAAACTAAAAAGTATTTTGCCATAGCCAATTTATTAGTGACTGGGGCCATTGCTTATTTTGTCACTGAATTCATGGCTAGAGGAGCAATAGCAGAAAACTATACGGACGAGGTTTATGTAGCACCAAGTTTCTTTGCGATTCTAATTGTATGGTTTTTAGGGGCAGCATTACTAACGCTCTACTTTTTTTTGAAATCTATAAGACATTCATTACTCATATTTGTAACTTTGAACATTTTACTGTGGGCCTCGATACCTTTAGGGTTCTTTGTCGCAGTAAGGAATTTAAGTTAGTAGTAAAAAGGCGGTTTTTCTTCTTCAACGGGCGGGTTTCGCATTCCATCCGGCGGGTTTTCCACTCCAACGGGCGGGTTTCGCAATCCATCAGGCGGGTTTTCCACTCCAACGGGCGGGTTTCGCAATCCATCCGGCGGGTTTTCCACTCCAACGGGCGGGTTTCTCATCCCATCCGGCGACTTTTCCATTCCATTCGGCACTCCCCTCCACGTCACACGTTTTCTATCATAAAAAAGATGACCTCGCATCACTGCGAGATCATCCCGAATACCTTTTATTAAAAATTATGAATTAGCGATCTTGCGTGCTTCTTCAAATTCTGTTTGGATTTCTTCAGAAGGTTCTTTGCCCATCATACTGACTACAATAGCAACAATGGCTGCTAATACGAAGCCTGGTACGATTTCGTAAAGATCACTTGGTACGAATTCAGCCCAAATAACAACTGTCGCAGCACCTGTGATGATTCCAAACAAAGCTCCATTACGAGTCAGACGCTTCCAGAATAATGCCAGAAGAATGATCGGTCCAAATGATGCACCGAAGCCTGCCCAAGCATATGCTACCAGCTCAAGCACTAAGCTTTCATTAACAGAGGCAATCAACAATGCTAGCCCAGCGATGGCTACAACGGAAATACGTGCAACCCATACAAGCTCTTTGTTGGATGCATTTTTTCTAAAAAATCCTTTGTAAAAGTCCTCTGCTACTGCTGAAGATGATACTAGTAACTGTGAGTCGACTGTACTCATGATCGCAGCTAAAATCGCAGCTAATAAGATACCTGCAACTACAGGGTGAGTCAGCAATTGTGTCAAGGCGATGAAGACTGTCTCTTGATTCTCTAATACCCCACCTGACATTTCAATTCCACGCTCTGCCAATTCAGCTGACACGTCAGCTGTCGCAAGATAAGCATAACCTGCAATCCCTACAAATACTGCCCCGAACAACGATAGGACCATCCATGTCATACCAATGAAACGTGCAGTAGGAACATCTTTATGAGAGCGGATCGCCATGAATCTCGCAAGGATATGTGGTTGACCAAAGTAACCCAGACCCCAAGCAAGAGATGAAATGATTCCGACGGTTCCTACCCCTTGAATCATTTGTAAATTCTGTCCGTCTGTTAAATTACCAACCACATTAACCGCTTCGTTCCAACCGCCTGCATTTTGAACAGCGATAATCGGCAAGACGATCAATGCCAAGAACATTAGTAAACCTTGGATAAAGTCGGTCCAACTAACCGCAATAAACCCACCTAAGAAAGTATAAGCGATAATAACAGCACTACCGATTAGAAGAGCACTATTTTGAGATAATCCGAAGCTACTACTGAATAGTGTCGCCCCACCTACAAGGCCAGAAGCGGTATAGAAAGTAAAGAATAATAAAATAACTGCAGCAGATGCTATACGCAAAGCCCTCGATTTATCTCTAAAGCGTTGTTCGAAAAAATCCGGGATCGTAATCGCATTGTTCGATACTTCTGTGTAAATACGTAAACGCTTGGCGACGAATTGCCAGTTCAAGTAAGCCCCAATCGTCAAACCTACTGCAATCCAAGCCTCTGCAAGACCTGAGATATAGATCGCACCAGGTAAACCTAGGATGAGCCAACTACTCATATCTGATGCACCAGCACTTAATGCGGCTACACCTGGACCTAATTTTCTGCCACCCAGGAAGTAATCTGAGAGGTTACTCGTCATCTTATAACCAATGACACCAAGGAGCAACATACCAACAATGTAAACTATAAATGTGACTAAAGTAGCGGTATCCATTATTTAGCTCCACGCCCTTTCAACCATGATATAAGTGATAAGATGACCACTACTGACATGGGAACAAATAACCAAAACCATGTCCCGACAGATAAACTATACTCTTCCACCTAATTTCCCCCTTTTTAAAATTTATTTATTACTATAGTACTATTTTACACTAAAATTAAGAAAATTCACACTTCTTAGTTGTCCTCTCTTAAAATATATTCGTTTTTTAGTTTGCTATGATGGAAAATAAATATTACAGCTGGAAAGATATGTTTAATATACCGTCAAATCGGGGATATAATCTAAACAACAAACAGCAGGAATTAAGTACAAAAGGAGTTTTCAAATGCTAACTAAAAATAGCTCATATCTACTTACAAAAGATGATTTTGAAAAAGCCGATCACTTACCTGATTGGCTTTTAAGAGAATATAAAACGTTTAGTGAAATTGTTACTGACCCCACATTCCCATGTTTCTTCGGCATGACAGCTCAACGGAAAGGCGAACTTCGTTATTCTTACATTGAGCATGATAAGTGGGATCATTTACCTGAAGCCGTAGAAAGTTTTCTAAGTCTTTTCACTCCTGAAAATAAAACGAGACACGGTTTGTTCATCTTTGTTGAGCCTGAGACTGAAGAGAAATCAATTGAATATTATCGGTCTTATTTCTGGGACATCTTACAATACCTCCACGAAAATGATCGCTTTGATTGGCCAACTGATGCACCTAAGGATCCTGAACATTATTTGTGGGACTTCCATTTTGCGGGTGAACCGATTTTCACTTTCGGGAATGCCCCAGCTTATAAGCAGAGAAAAACGAGGGATCTCGGCAATAGTCTGGTACTAGGATTTCAACCTCGAGTGATCTTTGAAGGTCTCAAAGGTACCGAAAAAGGTGGCATCATGTCCCGCGAAAAAGTTCGCGCCCGCGTAGAAGCATGGGATGGTCTTCCTAAGCACCCTGACATCAGCCATTTCGGGGATCCTGACCATAATGAATGGAAGCAATCTTTTATTGGAGACGACATCGAACCAATCAAAGGGAAATGCCCTTTTCAACATAAAAGTAGCTAGTAAATCTTGAATAATATGGGACGCAAGCTTTTTTAAAAATTGTTAGGTTTATGTTCTATTCGAATGGTAAACCTAACTTTATCGAAATAGACGGAGGTTCCAACATGAAGGGAATAGCATCCAACTACAAAATAAATTGTAATTCTGAGTATTCCACACTAAAAAAAGTACTGGTCGTGAAACCAGCTTTCATGAAGATTAAAGAAGTGATCAATGAAACTCAGAAGCACTACGAAGTAAGTAATATAGATACAACGCTCGCCCTGAAGCAACATGCCAAATTTTTAGATGTTATGAGGGCACAAGGAGTCAAAGTCATTGAGCTTTCTCCAGAACCTCGTTTGAATGAACAAGTATTTACTCGCGACATTGCATTTGCGATAAATGATGAATTGTTTGTTGCTTCTATGAGTGAAGAAGTTCGCCAAAGTGAAACCAAGCATTTGAAAAAGTGGTTGCATGAGCACTCGATTTCTTTCCATGATGGTTTGGCAGGTACTATTGAAGGCGGAGATGTCCTTATTGATGGGGATACTGTGTGGGTAGGATTAAGTGGGCGTACCACGATAGAAGGAATTCAAGATCTGCAGCAACGAATACCTGACCACAGCGTGCAACCATTAGAAATTAAAGATGATATTCTTCACCTTGATTGTGTCTTAAATATAATAAGTGAAAACACTGCACTTGTTTACCCTCAAGCTTTTACTAAAAAAGATTTGAGAACAATCAAATCTAACTATAAAGTTATCTATATTACTGATGAAGAACAGTTTCAAATGGGGCCAAACGTTCTCTCAATCGGTGATGGAAAAATCATCAGTCTCCCTCAAAATGAGCGATTGAATAAGGTTTTGGAATCTAAAGGTTTTGAGGTCATACTCGTCGATATTTCTGAAATCATTAAATCGGGTGGATCATTCAGATGTTGTACATTACCATTACAGCGAAGTTGAACGATTAGACTCTGGTCCTATAAGCCCGTCATATTCTCTCCTACCAATTAATAAGATTAATTAACCGAGTTCTTCTGTAATGAACTCATGGAAAGGAGAATGTTGATGGAAAGTCGATTACTGTATGGTTTTATTGCAGGATTTGCGTTTATGTTTATCCCTTTACGATCAGATTTATTTGAAGGAATTACCCATTTCATGGACACACTTCTCTATTTTGTCGGACTAGTTTCTGCAATCATATTTGGTGCAATATTAATTTGGAACGCATTCAAGAACTTAAAGAGTGCTACTAGGTAACATGAGAAAACCCTCACTTTTTTAGAGAAGTGAGGGTAATTTTTATAAAAATTATTCGAGTATCCATTCAACTGCATCTAGCAGATTCTCAGCTATAAAGTCAGGTTCTACACCACTCCAAGTATGACGGTAATCCCTCATGGACCCCTTCCCCCATCCAGTAAGAACTAAAATTTTGATAGCCCCTACCGCGTCGGCAGCTAACATATCAGTTGAACCAACATCACCAATGACAACTGTTTTAGCTAAATCCAATCCATATTTACTTGCCGCTTCTTGAAGCAATCCCGGTTTAGGCTTATGGCACCGACACCCTTTGGAAGAACTGTGGGGGCAAATGAACGAATCGTCAAACCCCATCGAACTAAACTCGTCTCGAAAATCAGATAATGATGCCTCTCCTTTACTAATCCGATGTTGATTAGTAAGAGCATAAATTTTAACATCGTTTTCTTTAAGAAGTAAGAGCGCACTGGGGCTGAAAGAGTACGGAACAAAATCATCAGGATGTATGAAATGACCCGTTCCACCAATGGTACCATCACGGTCTATAAAGACAGCTTCAATGTCCTTCATAAGAAAACTCCTTTTTAAAAATGAATTATGTGAAAATGGGTTTCATTTTCAAAACACTCATATCGACCGATGTTTCAACATAACCAATGATCTGTTTAAGTGTAAAAACATTCAGCTCCTCCTCTAAAACTTCCATATCATAATCCATATCACCTAAAACATATGGAATGAAGTCCTCGACATCACTCGATTTAACCTCTTGTAAATCAAAGATTGCAGCACCATTCCGAAGGTTATTTCTTAGTTCCGCATTATGGCCATAGTATTCTAATAATTTTCCATTCAACAAACGGAAATCATTGTGATATGAATAAAATAAATCTTCATCCGCTTCCATTCTGTTTTTTAACCAAGGAAGATAGAAACCTTTCAGCCATATATCATCAGCAATCAAATGTGTATAATACCCCAGTAAATAGTGGCTCCCCGCATTCGAACTGTACTTATCCAGAAATCTATCATAGTCAATACTCCTGGAATAATCATCTACATCACCTTCAAAAAAATGTGATAAGTCTTTAGGCGAAACTGCATCAGGTGCAATTCCCCCAAGCAAAAAGGCTGTTCGATCTTCAATCGATAGTTGTTCTGCTATTCTATTGGCGATTACTAGGTGCATTATTCGCGAACCCATTAATCCATCTCCTTTGATACTAGATCTATTCAATCTCTCACTTATTCTTATTAGAAAATTCCACGATTTCAATCTGGTTACCTGAAGGGTCTTCAATAATTGTGTAGCGACCAGGTGGACAAGGTTCTGGGTGGTTAAATAATATCTTTGTCTCATGAAACTCTAAGTGCTGTATATCTCCATCAAGGTCATCTGAATACAGGGCAAATAACACGCTCTGATCATTCGATTTCCCAGTACTTATCTCTTCCAATACTATTGGAAGGCCTTCATGTTCTAAACTCACAATCTTCTCTCCGTATCGTTGGTCAACTTGAAAGCCCAGCACCTTTGTATAAAAATCAATCGCCTCGTCCATTTTTTCAACTTTTACAGTAATAACACACACTTTGTTTAACATTTTATTCAACCTCTCTTTTACTAACCTTATATTTTGTTGACCAAAGCAACTTTGAACGAAAGCTCTTGGTCTGGGCTATCCATGGCCATAATATCTAGCAAAATATAGCCAACCCCGTTTCCTAACGAGATAGTTTTTTAATTCACCATCTGTTGCTTTTTCGATTGGAGGTTTTGTTAATGAGTATGCCTTTGCATTCAATCGATCAAATTTTTCTTTATCTATTTCATTGCGAGATTCATCATCTACAATTTCTGTTGTGAAAGCTTTAATTGGATGACCTGTGAAAAATACATGTGTTCTTAAGGCTAAATGGGGTGTTGAATGTAAAACGACGAATCCGACAATTAAAATTGATAAAAATATTATCAATATTAACTTTTTTCTCATCCCGTACCACCTTCTAATTCACTTTTCAGCAGACTCACACCCCGCTAAGATAATTAGTTTGTAACTCTCCACTCAAACCATCTTCCGTGGCCGTTCGTCTGGCCTATTGTTTCAGTCGTTTTATCTCCACCAACTATGTAATCAAGATGTAGTTCAGCGTCATACATATTATTATATAAATGAAAAATATCGCGTTTCTCTCCAATATAATCAATTGTTTGAACTAGCTGGGCTTTCCCTTCGTCAGGAATCTGATTAGCTACATGAGTGTGGAACACACAAATAACTGATTCCTGTGGGATTTGTTCCACTATCCCCGGCAGCAATGCTACTCCATCTCCCTCAATCAAATTCAAAGGATTGCTTTTTACATACTCCGAAGCGTTCTCAAATAAATCACGTCGGTGTGAATGATCAGGCCAAATCAATGCTTTTAACCAAAGCTCGTCTTCTGGATCGCTCAGATCATTGATGTGTAAGTCAAGTCCGAAACGGTATGATACTGGTGGTGGCGTGTCGTACAAAAAAGGAGGTTGCTCCGACCGAACTTCTGAAGTGACAAAAACATCGGACTTACGATCACCAAATACCTCCTCTGTTTCATAGGAATATTGGTAATGGTCAAAAAGGAGCTGAAGCCCTGCGCTTGTGCCAATTTCTATCAAAGCTAATGGGCGTTTCACTTTTTCGTGGATGTAACAAAAAGCTGGATATAAATAAGCGCAACGTCTTACTTCATTCGTTTGGACTAGTTTGGTCTCTAATAGGCTGATGATTTCATTTCTATGTTTTTGACAGAAGTCCTTGAAATATGGAAAAGCCTCCTTGGGTGGCTGAGGGTTATCCACCAAGCTCTGATAGAATTCTTTTAACCCATGACTATTCCCTTTCAGCTGCAAATAATGAACGGCACCGAATAACAAGTTCGGGGCAGGCTGACCTTTTTGTGCATATGTACACATCTCGAGAATTTCTTCGTCCTCAGCTATTTGAAAGGATAATTCTTTATATAATTCACAGGAGCCTACGGCCTCATCTACTGCGAATCTTTGGAAGCGATTAGCTAGATTATTTATCAACATTTTATCTCCCACCTAAGATCAGCATCTACACGACACAGTTTTTAAAGTGTTCATCCCTCACTTGCTATCTTCAGTTGTTTACAAGAAATAGTTGTAATGAACCGACCATATTGAATGGCTTCTTCTCACTTCCATCAATTACATTTCCTTTAAACTCAATTTGAGGATTATCAACATTGATAGATTTTTTGTGACCATCAAAAGAATGATAAAAAGAAATCTCTATATTCTCTCCTTTATTCAGACTAATATCTTCAAAATTTTGTAAATCTAAATCTTCCATATAATTATTAGAGTTGTTTTCAGATTTAACTTCTACATATCCTAAACCTAATGTAAGATCATCCAATTCAAAACCAGTCTTATTCATAACCCTTATTGTCTTTGAGATCCCCAAATCGTCGACTTGTGTGTCTACCACGTCCATAATGATATTTTCATCATCGAATTGTGCAGTTGAAGTTGACGAACATCCACTCAATAAGATAAAGCTCAACGCCAAACTTGATAAAACCAAAGATAGCTTTGTCATAAATTCTCCTCCTAAGTTATCGATCAGGCATTTACTTATTTTCACATATGTTAAACTAAGTTTATCAAATTTTACCAACTCATGCTCTTTTCTGAATAAATTTATAGGGAGAAAGTTGCTGGAGGGTGCTTTATGGATAAAGAATACGTACATAAGTTGAGACTAAAACAAGGTATGATATTGAATATACTTTATATAACATTAATGGCTATTTTTATAGCCCTCTTGGAAACATTCCAAATCAGAATTGCCGAACTATTTTTAACCCTTAGTATAATATTACTCCTTCAATTTTGCTTTGGGATGGTCAAAAGGAACTCAACTAAATCATTGATTCCGATTTTAGAAAAAGTGGCTGAATACGAAAAAGAGAAATTAGGAGGTGAATGGTATAAAGAAAGAAGATTAGGCCCTATTATGCATTTATTTCTTGGATGCATAATGTTCCTCTACTACTTATTGAATCGTGGAAGTTCCAATTTAATAATGGATCTCGATTACGGATTTTTTGTTCCATTATTGACTTCAATTTTAATTTTAATTAATATTTCTTTATACATTCGCGCTAGGAAAGTTGACAGATCTAGCGAGGACCAATTGAAAGGATACACAAAGAAAACATTTGTAAGTTCTATAGCTACTGGGGTTATATTCACAATAACTTTTATTATTATAACTATAGTGTACCTTCTCAACTTTAATATATAATCTGGTATGTAATTTTATCATCAAACGCGGCCTCGAATTATTCTTCTATTATGGTGGTGCCAAATGAATATATATGAGAAACAACTTGCAACCGTTTTAATTAGAAAATGAGTATATTTAAGCCTTTATCGAATTGAAATACTGAGGAGTGCATAAAAAAGACCTCGAAAGGTAGTGAACCCTATGAGTTAGATTTTTGCTCTAACATTTGGGGTGCAGGACCAAATGAGGTCTTTTTACTATTTTCTAATAGAATCACTGATGAAAAGATCATCTACTGTGGTATCCAATACAGAAGCTATGTCAAACGCTAATTGAAGAGTAGGGTCGTATTTATCATTTTCAATTGCATTGATTGTTTGTCTGGATACCTTACATTGTTTAGCCAGTTCATCCTGAGATAATTTAGCTGATTTTCTCAATTTCTTTATTTGATTTTTCATTTAATCACCATATTTATTCCTGTAAATTAATAACGTTCCTAGATATATTATTGAAATAATCGTCAGAAACATTATTGGTGAAATTATATAAGAAGATTCCCCCATATATGTTAGATAAATTGATTGTGCAACAAATAAAATTAACATACCAAAAACTACGATAAATACATATGATTGAGCTTTCTGGTTAATAAATTTTCTTCTTTCATCTCCCTTTTGAGAAAATATAGAAACCAAAATAGAAATTCCACAGATTAATAATATAACTGAATACACAAGTTTAACCCAATCCATTTTTTATTCCTCCCTATCGAAAATGTAAAAAGTATTTGACACTTATTATTGTAACACCGGCTTTGAATATGTCAAATACTTTTTACATTTTTAAGCGTGCCAGAGTAGACTCAATTGATAACTGCAGAAATAAAAACCTATTAGCGACGATACAAGCCTGGAGCGAGTTACACAGACCTTCAACCAACTAATCGACGATTTAGTTACTCAAAAAGGAAAAAGCTGACGATCATTTCGTCAGCTTTTTTAATGTATAAATTTCTTGTGATACAATCGAATGTATGTAATTACGTTTCATACAACAAAAGGGTGATTGGGTGAAGAAACGATACATATTTTTAACGTTAACGTGCCTTCTAACAGGTGGTCTGTTTTATCTGATTCACCAAGCAGCACCATCTCCAGAAATGTATTCTAGTAACGGTAATCCAGTGTTACTACTTATCCCTTTAATTTTTATCTTATTCTGCATTCTTGTTGCACTTTGGTCAAAAGTTCTGGCACAATCTAACCTCAAAATAAGTTGGTTAGTGATAGGCATGGTCGTGATCATCATCCATTGGAGTCTAGGATTGGTTTATCAACAGGTTCTATTTCAAAATTACAGAAAAATATTAGTAGATGCGCACAAAGAACATTATGAAGTAATTGACTGGGCATACATCAATCAAGCAACGGACACTTGGGTATCCACGCATGTGAATGGTCTTTTATACAATATCAATACTTTCTTTATGTTTTTGACCTTATCAATATTCGTTTCTCTAATAATCCTTCTTTTCAATAAATACATAAATAACCGAAACAAAAATCAATATGTATAAAAATATCAGGATGAATGACTTTCACCCTGACGAATTTGGTCGGCACATGTCTCAATTGTTTTAACAAGCAATTCAGGTTGCCTTACCTGAGGGAAATGGCTACTTCCCTCAGCTTTTATCAAATAGCTTATCTCTGACAACTTCAACAGTTCTTTTTGATTTTCCACTCTTTTTTGGAAAAGATCTTTCGGCATAAATAGATTCTTTTTATAACCAATAAGTACATACACTGGGATATTTGGAAAAGGTCCATTTTGATGAATCATTTCTACTGTATCAGATACGAATTTTGTTTCTCGCAATTGTTTGCTTGGAAACCATGAATCCACCATATCAAAAATTTTGTTGAGGCCTCGTATTTCTTTTCCATGAGAACTATTCTGTTTAACATCTTTCGGGTGGCTTGCCTCCGCGAATACAACAGCTTCGACTTCAGAAGGGTATATTTTAGCATAGAGCTGGACATACAATCCTCCCAAAGAATGGCCGACAAGCAGGTATGGAGGTTGAAGCCCAGCTCTTTTCAAGGCTTCTCTCAATGTTTCTACAATGGTGATGCCATCTTGTTTTGAAGTTGGGTTTGAGCTCTTTCCAACCCCAAGACGGTTGTAGGCAAACACTGTCTTCGTCTTCGCAAGTTCAGGCATAATCCGTATCCAACCTTCTAAAGGCCCACCTGCTCCATTTACTAAAATAACCTTTGGCTCTCCTTGCCCCATCAAACTGTATTCGATCTCCCCATAAGATGTTTTTGCTATTTGTTTGTTTAACTTCATCCGTCTTCTCTCCCGAAGTTCATAAAAAACATCCTGAGTGTTAGAAAATGTAGCTCGATGTTTATCTAAGTGTTATCGTATTAAGTTCCACAAAACGTTCGATAAGGTTCACTAGATGGCTCTGGTGGTTTTGAGTATTCTGCTTGGGTAGATGTGTGTGCATATGGATCCCGCAAGACGTCTAGAAGTTGGTTCATTACATCAAGGTCCCCGCGTTCTGCAGCAGACAAAGCTTCTTCCACTCTGTGATTTCTTGGAATGACCGCAGGATTATTGCTTTTCATCAATTGCTTCGATTCGTCTTTCGACTGCTTCTGTCCTTCCAATCTTTCTTGCCATTTTTTATACCAGTCACTGAATTCCTTTTTTCCATGAAGGGGTGAGTCTTCTAAGCGATCAAATGTTAAAGCTAAGAATGTATTCGTATAATCAGCTTTGTATTCTTCCATCAAATCAAGCAACGTTTCAATTAGTTCTTTATCCTGCTTTTTCTCATCAAAAATACCGAGCTTCTTCCTCATTCCATCCATCCAATATTCTCCGAAAAGACTAGGATATTCGCCTAAGGCATCCTGAGCGATCTCGACAGCTTTATCTTGATCTTCATCGAACAATGACAACAAGGATTCAGCAAATCTTGCTAGGTTCCATTCACCAATGCGTGGCTGATTACCAAAGGCATAACGTCCTTGAACATCAATTGAGCTGAAAACAGTTTCACGGTCATACGTATTCATGAATGCACATGGGCCATAGTCGATCGACTCTCCACTGATGGTCATGTTATCCGTATTCATGACACCATGAATGAAGCCGACCAATTGCCACTGAGCCAGAAGTTTAGCTTGACGGTCGAGCACCTTTTTAAAGAGTGAAAGATACGGATTTTCATCATTCGCTACCTCTGGATAGTGTCTATTAATCGTGTAATCAGCTAGTTCACGAAGTTCTTCTTCACTACGCCACTGTGCTGCATATTGGAAAGTTCCTACACGAATATGGCTTTTGGCTACGCGAGTCAGGATCGCTCCTGGCTTTTTCGTTTCTCGGATGACCTTTTCACCCGTAGAAACTACAGCTAAGCTACGTGAAGAAGGGATACCTAGTGCATGCATCGCTTCACTGATGATGTATTCACGGAGCATTGGCCCTAGTACTGCCCGGCCATCCCCACTTCTAGAAAAAGGGGTCTCACCTGAACCTTTCAATTGGATATCATATCTTTCACCATCTGGAGTGATCTGTTCACCGAGCAGATGAGCACGACCATCACCTAACATAGTAAAATGGCCAAACTGGTGCCCAGCATAAGGTTGTGCAAGCGGTGATGCACCTTCGGGGATTCGATTCCCAGCAAATGTTTCGATTCCTTCGAGACCTTGTAAAGTTTTATCATTCAACCCGAGAGATTTTGCCAAAGAAGAATTGAATATGATCAACTTTGGTGATGTAACTGGGGTAGGGTTCACACTCGCATAAAATTTTTTCGGGAGTTCGGTATAACTGTTGTCGAAATTCCAACCGACATTTTTAGTTTCATTATCCATAATCTGAGATGCTCCTCACTTATGTTGTAGTTTGTTATCATTTTAATTTCTCACTACCATTTTTATCAAGTAAGCGGGTCTATCTTTGTTTTTATCTATTGTTCTAAAAATAAACGCCTGAAAGTTATAGCGTACAACCTTTAGGCGCTACTGTTTACTTATTCTCTAATTTAGCAGATAACAATCCTAAGCCAATCCCTAAAACTGCGCCACTTAGAACCTCTGCAGGTTGGTGCCCAAGAAGTTCTTTCAGTTCCTTTTCTTTTTCAACGAATTCAAAACTCGGGAATTCTCCTGAAAGATTCGCGAATTCATCTTCCAATTCGTTGACCAGTTTAGCAATTTCACCTGTATGACGGCGGATTCCCTGAGCATCATACATAACAATGACACCAAATACCGTTGCAAGTGCTGTTTCAGTGTGGCGTGTTCCTTTATTGGCCGCCATATAGGCAGTCAGTGCGGAAACCCCTGCTGAGTGAGAGCTTGGCATACCACCTGTTGTGGCTATTTGCTTCACGTCCCATTCACCGGACACCCTTTTATGAGTAACTATCTTAAGTGCTTGAGCAATTCCTATCGCAGAAATAGCTGTCAAAATTCCTCTGTTCATTCGCTTCATCAACTTCACCCTTAATCATAATGGATATTTAATTCTTATCTACTATGTTCATTACCCTCAAGCACTCGATTTTATTCAATGAAAAATGATCACAACTTAATCTTTCGGTAAGGTTAGTTGGAAGGTCGTACCCTCTGAAGAACTACCCTTCAGCTTAAGGTCGCCGCCTAAAACATTCGAAATCATTTTACTGAACGGTAAACCAAGACCGAGTCCACCTATTTGGTACTTCTTGTTTTCACCGCGATAAAAACGTTCAAAGATAAAGGGTTGCTCCTCTTCTGGTATGCCCTGTCCATTATCTGTCACCTGTACTTCTATGGTCTCTTTTTCTTCAGTTAAGTTTAAAGAAATCTTACCTTCACCTTTTATCGCTTGTTTGGCGTTGGTCAGTAAATTGGTCAGAATCTGTTGGACTCTCATGTCATCAACCCTTACATCAGTAGGTTGACCCAACAAGAACATTTGTATGTCTAAACCAGGTTCATCATTTGAAATTTCCCATTCGCGTACGCATTCTTTTATGAGGTCGTTCACTTCATGGTACCTATGTTCAACTGGTATCGCATTCGCCGCAAACGAATTGAAAGCAAGAAGGTCTTCTACCATCCTTTTCATCTTTTCAGTTTCATTCAACGAGATACGCAGAAACTCTTTCGCCTCTTCTCCCTCGACTACTCCATCATTGAGTGCCTGAATCATACCATTAATCGAAGTTACGGGTGTTTTCAATTCATGCGTGACGCCTGCTAATAATTCAGTACGCAAGGATTCAAGCTGCTTTAACTTTTGGGACATCTCTTTAAAAGATCTCACCAATTCATCAATTTCTTCTGCTTTGATATTTTCAGGGAGATCGATGTCATAATTGCCTTCTTTGACCTGTTCAGCAGCTCCTGCCACATCTTTAATCGGCCTTGAAATTTTTCTTGAAAGAAAATAAATGACTGCAGCTCCGATCAAGGCTAAGCTGATCAGCATAATCGACAGTTGACGATACTCTTGATTGACTTGCGCTAAGTTCGCCTTCGATTCAACAAACACGACCCACCCCAAGACAGTAGATTCAACTTGGACTGGCTTTTTCACAACATAGACTTCCTCAGAATCTGTTTCGATTAATTGTCGATCATCGTTATTCGTCAAAAGAGAACGAGAAAGCTGACGATTAGTTTGCCCCGCTGGAAAATTACTGAATAATATGGATCCCCTCGCATTAACAATGTAAAGAGCCGGATCACTGTCCATATTCATGAACCTACCACGTTCGTCTAAAAATTGACGAAGCTCGGAATTCGGCGGAATACGTTGTTCATCTTCTCCTGTCAATTGCGAAGCTGTTTCCTCCGCCATGAACTCCAACATACTTAGTCGGTTCTCTAACGTTTGAGACCTGATCCACCAAGCTGATATAAGAGCAACTACAATCAGCCCGATGAAAAGAGTAACTAAATATCGTGAGGTTAAATAACGCTGTATAGGAATCTTTTTATTGTTTGTCTTCATAAACACTGAACTGATACCCCAATCCTCTTAGTGTTCTGATTTCTCCTTCTTCGCCTGGCCAACCTTGAAGAGTTTTTCTGATTCTTTTTATCGACAAATCTACCGCTCGATCACTGCCTTCATACTCCCAGCCCCACACTCGGTCGATTAACTGCTCCCTTGTAAACGTCTGGTTCGGATGAGCAGTCAAGAATAATAACAACGATAAATCCCTTGGGGTCAAATCAAGCTCTTTTCCATTCAAAAAGACCCGGTGTCCTTGATAATCAACCTCTAATTGCCCAAACTGTTTCACCGATTGAACTTTGTTTTCAGATCGTCTTAGAACTGCATTCACTCTTGCGACAACTTCTTCACCGTTGAACGGTTTAGCTATATAATCATCCGCTCCATCATTCAAACCCTCCAGTCGATAATTCACATCGCCGAGTGCGGTCAACATGATGACTGGCGTTTCATAATCTGTACGAATTTCTTTTAAAAGATCCCATCCGCTCTTATTGGGAAGCATAACGTCCAACAGCACAAGATCCGGGTTGAACGATTCGAAGGTATCAATAACTTCAGAACCGTCGAAAACCTGTTCCGTTTTGAAATTCGCTTTTTGAAGATATGCCTTTAACACCTGACTGATCGAATATTCATCTTCTACAATCAATATTTTCTGCATGTCGAGTTCTCCCATCTAGAAGAATTCTTTGATTCTACTATATCATGTACCCTATCTTAGAGAGAAAACTGCCACCTTGACACAAGGTGACAGTCTAATAATTTTTATTTATCCTTAGCTTGAAGCGTCACTTCTACTTGTAGTTCTTGATTGTCTCTAACAATCGTCAATGTCGCAGAGTCACCTGGCTCCAAGTTGTTATACATATACTTGCTAAGGCTACTCAATTTCTCAACAGGTTCACCGTCAATTTCTGTAATGATATCTTCAACTTCTAATCCAGCCTGATCAGCAGCAGAACCTTCCTCGACATTGGCAATCAATAGACCGTCTTCTACCTCCACATTGCTTCTTTCAAGATAAAACTGCGGAATATCGTTCAAGCTCTGAAGACCGACGCCTAAATAAGGTCTTTCCACATGACCATTTTCAATAATTTCTTCTACAATTTGTGCGAAATCATTGCTTGGAATAGCGAAACCGAGTCCTTCCGCATTGTTTGCTGCCATCTTAAGGCTATTAATCCCGATTAGTTCCCCTTCGGTATTAATCAGTGCTCCACCACTGTTCCCTGGACTGATCGCAGCATCCGTCTGAATAACATCAAGATCCCACTGACCTGCAGACGTATTTACAGGGATTGTACGATCGACAGCACTTACTATGCCCTCAGTCACCGTGCCAGCCAAATCAAGTCCTAGAGGATTACCGATAGCCAATACTTTTTCTCCAGGTCTCAACTCATCTGAATCACCCATTTCAATTGCCTTTACATCATGCTCACTACTTATACTAAGGACTGCTGTATCTGTTAATGCATCAGAACCGACTAATTCCGCTTTCACTTTATCGCCATTATGCAGTGTTACCTCAATTTCTGAAGCCCCTTCAATTACGTGATGGTTGGTTATAATCTGAGTTCTTTCATCCGTTTTATTGAAAATGACACCAGAACCTGTGCCCGCCTTCTTGGAATTTTCACCACTGTTTTGTGAAAAACCTTGCTTTCCTTCTTGAATGTTGGTAACACCAACGACTGACTTAGACGCTTCTTCAACTACATCAGGTAAACCATCCTCATTAATTTCTTGTATATTTTCCTGTATTTCATCTCCTGACACCTGTTCGTTTGTGCTCGTTTGATTTTCACCATCCATCCATGGCATCAAAATCCCTACGGAAATAACTCCACCAATGATACTTGCAGACAACATTTTTATCGTATTTTTCATTATAAGAACCTCCTATTTTACTTGTGATCAATTTCTTTCTCATCACAGTGTAGGAAGTGAATGTGTCAGGAAAATGTCAGAGGAAAAATTATTTCTAGATTTTTTTTGCAAATTAAAAAGACACTTAGAAAATTAAGTGTCTTCTTGTAGTATATTCAGTTACCAGCGATCCATAAAGTGTGATACATTCACTTTTTTTGCTTGATTCATTAAATACTCTTGATCCAATTCTTCCTTATGAATAAGGTACATACGATATGCCCATTCATAATCCTCATCATTCTCAGGGTAAGGGGCGTTTCTTGATATTCCTTCCAAACGATCTATAATGAGATCTTCCACACCGATCACAAATATTTTTTTCCCATTAGGGAGTTCCAACTCATTGATTAAATCCAAACTTCCGTCAAGATAATTAGATGGAACCTCCACCGCAATTTCGGTTTCCAAATGGTACCATTCTCGTTCCGTTTTAGTAAACCCTATCTCTCTAAGAAGTTCATCAAACTTATGCCATCCATCACTTACGAAATCAATGTCATGAGTGTGATAGTCGTTTCTCGTATAGATTTCCACAGCCAATCCACCAACCACAATTGGACGAATATTTTCCGAAGCAAAAAACTCGGTTAAAAGAGAAGCAAATTCAAGTTGCTTTTTGAATTTAGGTTTGCCTTTTAAGTCCGCTAGTGCATTCTTCATTTCCTCAATTGTAGTCATAATAGTAAGACCTTTCGCCCAACTTCTTGATCTTTCCTTCTTCAACCGCTTTATTCCATCTCGAGATAGAGATTTCATTCAAAGCCTTCACTTCGCCTGGTGAACGAGGTCGATATCTCTTCACGCGACCTATGGGTTGTAATTCCTTCTTAATGATGGCATTCGCTCTTGTACGGTTATTAGTTACGGTTTCATTAATTTGTTCGAGTGTAAATTTCCTCATGGAACCGCACCACCTTTACGATTTTCTAATTACTTCAAGTATATACCAGAATTCCTAAGTGTAGAAGTCAAAGCTATTTACACTTGATTTCTATTCTTCAACGTATTGACGAATCTCACGGTAATAAATGACGTTGTGGATGATTAGCATGGCATACACCAGCAATATAAAAATATATCGATCTAGTGGAAAGTACATAACTACAACCAAAAGTGGAAGGGCTTGAAGATAGAAAGTGTACACTTTTTTTGTTGCTTTCTGAGTGACTTGTTTCCACATTTCATCTTTCTCCAAAAACTCAGTTGCATTATATAAAAAAGTAGCTCCTAACTTGTCGTCCGGATTCTCTTTGTTATGTCGTTTGACCTTAAATGAATAAAAAACGAAAAATATTGTGAGTAAAAGAGATCCAAGTATTATTGATATCACAGGTAAAGTATTTAGTGCGACATACATCCCTCCGTCTTCAACTACGAACACGTCTTCGAAATCATTAAGTGATATATCCACTGTATATACAACCCCATAGGTCCAAAAAGCGAGGATGATATAAAGAGCAATCATCCATAATGGATACTGAATTCTAAAGTCCTTTTTATTCATCCGAATCCCCCTCTAGCCAAAAAAGCTCATCCACTCGCACCTGCAGTTCCTTTGCCATTCTCAAAGACAAAGCAATAGATGGCGAAAAGTCACCTTTTTCAATGAAACCAATCGTTTGTCTCGTTACACCTACGCGATTAGCTAGTTCTGTTTGTGAAAAGCCATACCTAGCCCGTAACTCCCTTACTCTATTTCGGAGCATTTCTCCACTCCTTCCACACTAACTTATGTAAATTATTATATCCATAATGTAAACTATAATTAACATTAAGTCAATTATTATTTACATAAAAAAAAGCATCCAAAAATTAAATGGAACCACAAAAAAAACCATATCCACCTCTATTAGTGTGAATATGGCTTTTAATTATTTATCCCATTTTTCTGGGAGTACCGCTAGCTCTCTTAACATGTTGGCTTTCCATTCTATGATTCGAGTTGTAAGCGTTCTGTTGATTCTTTCCGGCTTGCTGTGATTGTTTTTTTCTTTCTAACTGCTGTTGGACAATCTCTTGCATGCTCAGCTTCTTCTTACTTTCATTTTTGTTTTCCTGGGTCATTAGTCGTTCACCCTCTACTATTCAATTTTTAATATCTCATTCCATTATATACGAATTTTCAAATTTTTACTTTTGAATATATATTCCGAAAATATAGCCCACTCTTTTTTTGTGTTATTTTCTCCAGAAATTTGTATAGTCTGCCTTGTCCTCAATGTTAAACTCTATCATCTTCTGAAGTAATGAATAATCGAATGGGCGATTCCATGGAAAACGTACGAGCTCCTTGCTGTGGTCAAACCCAGCAGCAACAATTTCATCTGAAAAGCGTAGAATCACTTTTCTTTCGGGTGCAACAGACATATGTTTCTTGGCCACACTAAAAGCAATAATAAAAGTTCCATGATCAGTAAACATAGGTTGATTCCATTTAACAACTGGCTCTAAATTCGGGTATTCCTTCATTACCCAACCTAACACTTCTTCCATCTCCGCTCTATGTTGAGGATCGATACCTGCTAAGTAATCTTTAAAAACTTCCATGTAGTGTCCTCCTTTGTGCCGCGTTTTTTCTTTATCTTACCACCAAACCTACTCTTAATTTAAAGGAAGTCTCCTCTACAAAATAGTGATGCTAATCTTAGATATTCTGCCATGTAAAATGAATGAAGGTAACATTCTCCCCATTCATTTCAAAGCTTTCTCCTTCTCCCATTCGAACAAATCCATTCTTCTCTAAGACTTTTTGCGAAGCGATATTGTTGGAAGTAGTTCTGGCATTTATTCTTTCAACGTCCTTTCGGTTTACATTTTCTAATAATAGTTTCAGCGCTCCAACTGCCACACCTTTACCTGTAAAAGATTCACCCACCCTATATCCGAGGTCTCCAGTCTTCGTTTCGAGGTCAATGGTAAGGTTTAGCCTGCCTAGAATCACATCACCTTCTTTTAACAAATAAAAATGAGATTCTCCCGATGCCTGTTCTTCTAATAAAGACGAGTGCCTTTCCTGGAATGTTTCCCATTGAAAATAATCCTCTCCTCTAGAAGGGACCATTTTTTCAAAAAAGTGTCGGTTCTCGAGTTCAAATTGATATAGCTGCTCCGCGTCTTGTGGTGATAATTTTTCAATTGAAAATTTCATAAACTCTTAACTCCCTTATGTAACTAATTACAGTAAATAATTCTTTTCTATTTAAAACCTATTCCTATGATGACTGATTCATTTTTTATAAAGAGCATTGTTAGGTCCCTATTTCCGCCTCTATTAGCTCTTTAATTATAGCAAATAATCAAAAACCGAAAATGTATATATTAATTTTGGAATCGCAAAATAAAAAAGATATAAATAACAAAGGTGGAGTAGTTTATGGATCTGAATATACTTTGGAAGGTAGTAGTCATTGTAATCGGAGGTATCTTGATCCTTAGGCTTGCTGGCAGAAAATCAATATCACAGTTAACAGTAGCTCAAACCGTGATAATGATTGCAGTAGGATCCTTAATTATTCAACCGGTGAGCGAAAATAATGTATGGGTCTCCATGCTTATTACACTTTTGATGATCGTTACTCTTATAATCGTAGAATATATCGTCTTAAAATTCGATGTTGCTGAATCATTTATTTATGGAAAGTCCGTTCTAGTTGTAGATAACGGGCAACTTGTTGAGAAGAATTTAAAACAGTTAAGACTAACTGTAGATATGTTGGAAGTTAGACTCAGACAACATAACGTCCACCGAATCAGTGATCTGCAATGGGCCACAATAGAATCAAATGGACAGCTCGGCTACTCCTTAAAGCCTGAGAAACAAAATGCTACTAAAGAAGATATCCAGCTACTTATGTCTGCACTTAAGGGTAATCAACCATTAAATAAAAACCAATCTAACCTTTCAGATGATATCTTTGTTGAAGTAAAAAATAAAAATCACTCGCGAAAGCCTCCTGAAAGGTTGAATTAATGAAATCACATTCACAAATTTGAGTCATTGGAACACTAACTTATTAAACAAAAGAAAGAATTTGTGAATAAACCTCTTGGGGTCTTTCTTCAGTAATTAAATGTCCAGCTTCTTTATAAGTAATTAATTTTGCGTTTGGTAAATCCTTTACTAATTTACGTCCCACATTTACAGGCACAACCCTGTCCTCTTCTCCCCATATTAATAGCGCTGGCGTATTGATTGAGCTGAGTTCGGCGGACGAAAGATCACCTTCTCGATGCCTCACTAACCTTATAAGAGATTTATAAAAAGGCTTTTCTGACAAAGGTCTCTTAAATTCGGATATCATTTCATCTGTAATCAACGAATGATCATACAATACATTTTTTAATGTTTCTCTAACCCCTTTTCGATTAACGTATCGGTAAGCGAACAAGTTAAAGAATGGAAAATACGTACTGTAAACAAGTAATTTATTCGCTCTTTTCATATAACCTGAACTACATAATAAGACGAGCTTATTTACTCTTTCAGGAGTCATTCTAGCAACGTTCAGAGCTACTTGACCTCCCATTGAGTGACCAACAAGAGTGGCTTTTTCTATCCCAAAATACTCCATACAACCCACAACTAGTTGAGCAAAACTAGTAAACGAATAATGAAAAGAATCTGCCTTTTCACTTCTTCCAAAACCCGGTAAATCAATAGCCACGACAGAAAAGTTTTCAGCTAAAAGGGGGATTACCTTGTTGAATGTGTAAGTTGAAGATAGAAACCCGTGAATTAAAAATATCGGGGGTTTTCCATTTAAAACATGTTCACAATATATCTCTACATTTGAAACAACGATAGTTTCCTTTGTTATCTTGGTCCCACTCATCATATTCACTCCATGCAATAAATTACTACAAATATTATCTGCAGTTTACAAAAAACTTAACCTACATTACTTTTTCGTTAACTTAACATTCCATATACCCTTAGCAAATAATGCTAACATGACATTCCTTAAAAATGACAATAAAAAATATAAAACTAATAGTCATCTGTTATTTTAACAAACAATATGTTATATTGTTTATAAATAATAAGATTATAATGGAAGGTGTTTATTGTATGTCTAAGGAAGGTATGTTTTGGAACTCAACAGTCGAAGAACTTTCCCAAGGGTATATTTATGACGACCAGAACGAAACATACATATGCCTCGTTTGTGACGAACCTTTTGAATGCGGAGTCATTTACCGTCGAGGCGATGTACTTTTAGAAGCGAAAAAAGCGGTTCAATATCACATTGAAGACGATCACGACTCCATGTTCGATTCTCTGTTGAGTATGGATAAAAAGTATACCGGATTATCTGATCACCAAAAAGAACTTCTTCATTATTTCAAAAGGGGTTTGGCTGATAAGGAAATCGTCAAAGAGTTGGACAGCGGAAGCCCCTCTACGATCAGAAATCATCGTTTTAAATTCAGAGAAAAAGAAAAGCAAGCGAAGGTATTCCTCGCAATCATGAACCTTTTAAAAAGTGATGAAAAGGAAAACAAAAATAGTTTGGTTGGAATCCATAAGGGGGCAAAAATGGTGGATGAACGATATACAATTACAGTAGAAGAAAAAGAGAAAGTATTATCTACCTATTTTGATGAGGGTGTTGAAGGTCCACTATCAACATTTCCAAGTAAAGAAAAACGTAAAATCATTGTGCTTCAGCAAATACTAAAATCTTTTAAATCGAATGAAGTCTATTCTGAGAAAGAAGTGAATGAAGTCCTAAAATCAAAATTCAACGACTTCGCGACATTAAGAAGATATATGATTGAATATGGTTTCATGGATCGAAGCAAAGATTGTACCAAGTATTGGGTAAAGAATTAAAGGTGGAATGAAATTATGGAAATTGAATTGACCCGATTCAAAGTAAAAAATGGGAAATCCCATAAAGTTGATGAGTGGTTGAACTTCCTCAGAGCTCATATGGACGAGCTTGAGGAAGGATTAGAAATCGAAAAAATGTACGTCGAAACAATTTTCAGAGAAGTGCTCAATGGTGAAGAATATTTGTACTGGTACTCCGTTCAAGGAAAGGGTGGGGTAGAAATTACCGAAAATGAGAACTGGATCGCAAAAAAGCATCTTGAATATTGGGAGGAGTGCATTGACCCCTCTTTTGGATTTGTTGATCTAAATACAGAAGTTGTAATGATACCTAAAAAGGTTAAAGCGCACATGAAATAACCCTGTTATCCTACTCGCTTACTACATTCAAATGCCAGCTGTCGTAAGAGCCCACTTCGTCAGCTGGCAGTTTTCCACTGTGATTTTACATCCTAGCCGGTGCTTTTATCCCTAAAAGTTTCAGCCCACCATTCAATACAATTGTTACTGACTTAACTAATGCTAATCTACTCTCCAACTGATCATCTTCTTGAAGAATTTTTATTTGACCATAATACTTGTTGAAATCTCTGCAGAGTTCTAATAGATATTTTGCAATATGCGATGGATCATTCTGAAAGTGGCTGCGTTCTACAACGTCAGGAAACCCCATCAGCTGTTTTACTACCTGCCAACCATATTCATCAGAAATTCCTTGCGGTGACTTCATCACTTCGTTCGCTTCAGCCTTCTTTAAAATAGACTTTGCTCTTGCATGTGTATATTGCACATATGGCCCTGTCGAACCTTCAAATCTCAGCATGTCATCAAGGGAAAATTCTACATTGTTTTTACGGTGATTTTTTAAGTCGTGAAAGATGATAGCTCCTACACCGACCATCTTTGCTACTTCTCTTTTGTTTTCTAGCTGCGGATTTTTAGTTTTAATATTTTCTTCAGCCAGATCAATTGCCTCCTTTATAACTTCCTCTAAGAGGACAACTTTCCCCTTCCTGGTCGACATCTTTTTGCCTTCTTTAAGAATAAAACCAAATGATACATGCTGCATGTTTTTAGCCCATTCATAGCCCATCTTCTCAAGTACCAAAAATAATTGCTGAAAATGGATACTCTGTTCCTGACCCACCACATAAATCGCTTTATCAAATTGGAACTTGTTATATCTATAGATCGCAGCCGTCAAATCTCTTGTTGCATATAAAGTAGCTCCATCAGACTTTCTGATTAAAGAAGGAGGTAAATCATATTCACTCAATTCAACAACCTCAGCACCCTCGGAGTATTTAAGTAACCCCCTGTTAGAAATTAAATCAATCGTTTGAACCATTTTGTCATTGTAAAATGCTTCTCCATGGAAAGAATCGAACTCCACATCCAATAGCTGATAAATTTTCTCAAATTCCTTCAAAGACTCATCGCGAAACCACTTCCATAGTTGCAACGCTTCTTCGTTTCCTTCTTCTAAGTTTTTAAACCACTTTCTTGCTTCATCCTCTAGTTTTGGTTTGTATTCCGCTTCTTCATGAAACCTAACGTAAAGATCCAATAATTCTTTAATGGGATTCCTCCGTACCTTTTGTTCCTCACCCCAGTATTTATAAGCAGCGATTAATTTCCCAAACTGAGTACCCCAATCTCCAATATGATTAATCTTGACCGTCTGAAAACCACACTTTTCAGCTATTGTTGAGAGCGAATTTCCGATAACTGTTGAACGTAAATGACCCATAGAAAATGGCTTAGCGATATTAGGTGACGAAACATCCAACACAATCTTTTTTCCTTCACCAATAGTATGTGAGCCATACTTCTCCCCCTCCTCAATTATATTCTTCAAAGTGATCTCACTGACATAATCTTTGTTTAAAAATCCGTTCAAATAAGGGCCATCAGCCACAACCTCTTCAAAAAGTGGATCATTAAATTCTTCAGCTAATTCGTTCGCAATCTGAGCAGGTGATTTCTTCAATATTTTTGCTAGAGCGAAGCAAGGAAAGGCTAGTTCTCCTTGTTCTTTGTATTTGGGCTTTTCAATCAACCCTATTACTTCCTGCTTACCCAACTTTCCGTCGAGATTTTGAACAATACAATCTGCGTATGTTTCAACTAAATTCATCCAAACAACCTCCTTTATATAAAATAAAAAAATCCCGCCTCTTATACAGAGACGAGATTACCCGTGGTACCACTCTTGTTGTTCCATTATAGAACCAACTCAAATAATTGATAACGGGAATAACCCGACCTACCCTACTTTTGTTTCAGGAGGTATCTCAGAAGTGCGGTTCGTTATGAAAAGTTTATTAGGCTTCCACCAACCCTAACTCGCTTGAAACTTGATCATAATTACTCTCTTCATCACCGAAAAATTATATTATTTGAAATTATATACAATTGGTTTTACTAATGCAAGGTTTTCTTACAATATATTCAACATTTCTAGACCGATGATAGCCAAACTTCTTTAAATGTTCAGATCACTCACCTTTATTTCACTTACAACCGGGTTCTCTACCGCAACTACATCAATGAGGTGGTTCAAGGTCGGAATTTGATAATGCTTAATATTTTCTGTTGGGTGTAAATGGTGTGCCAATGTACCTTTTTTGATGTAATCTATAAATCTCGATTGAGAATAAATTCGAAACATACCTCCACTATATTTTTCATACTCATCAAATGGAGAATAACTTTCCTCAACAACTGAATAACTGATATACCAATAAAAATCTACTTGTATTATACTATCATCCATCACATATGGACTCGACTTAACCACTTCTTTACTTTCCAAGATAGTACGCCCTGCTTCATCGCCAATGTGACCGCGCTGCAATTGGATCCTTAGTGGTGGTTTTTCTTCACCTTCAGAAAAACCGATGTCTTTGATAAATAAATCTGCTGGTTCCTCATTCATGTAATCTTCGAATTCAGGCACAATGATACCTCCATCCAGGTATAGGGAATTGAATCCTCATTACAATTCTTTGCAAACTATTTCTCTAGTTCTCACAAAGCCATGCTTTTCGTAAAACATTCTTGCACGGTCATTTTTAATCCAGTAGTCTAACTCAATAAACTTGATTTTTCGCTCTGCAGTGAAGTTAATGACTTGATCCATCAGAAAAGTTCCATACCCTCTACCTTCTTTATTCTTCTTTAAACTAATCTGATGAACGTAGACACAAGAATATCTTTTTTTGAAGATACTTTCGGATTGTTCCTTCACTTCAAGCCATACATAACCGAATGCCTCGTCACCATCGACACCTTTGAAAAAATAATGGTTCTCTTTATCAACCATTTCCTCAAAGAACACCTGAAACTTTTCATAGTTATAGGGCTGAAATCGTTCAGGGAAAAGGGAGTGATGTAAACCGTGGACATACTCATTTAATCTAGCAATTAGTTCAAAATCTTTTGTTGGGGTAAATTCCATTATATTAACTCCTTGTTACTAGCACTTGATAAAGTTGGCCTATAAAAGCCTTAAAACATTCTCTTCTCCGGCTCGATCATAGAAAAATTCACTCAATTCTTCTGATTCGAAGACTTTATACATTTCTTCAAAATCATTAGCCAACTGATACTCATGCAAATCATCTTTATTAATCCAAAAAATTTCACCTTCATCTGATGATGCCAAATCTCCAGTAAATTTGTCCGTCTTATAAAAGAACACAATATATCGCTCATCATTCTTCGTTTGAAATTGTTTCACACCACACAGAGATGGGTTTTCAATCTTCAAACCCGTTTCTTCAAGTACTTCTCTAACAACGGATTCAGTGAATGATTCTCCTTTTTCGATATGGCCTCCAGGAAAGGTAATGCCTGGCCAATTACTTTTCAAGCGATCCTGAACCAAAATACGATCGCCTTCATATATCATACACATATTTGTAAGTACAACCTTTTCACTTTTGCTCAACTTAACTCACCAAACCCTTTATGTTTTTTCACTTCTGTTTATTGCCCAAACTGATAGTTAAATAGAATATAAACCATACATAACATTTTGGCGTCATGCTCAGTGCCATGGCTAGGTGTAAACTGGTATACAAACCCCCGAGCCCTTTCACCTGATGCTACAGTATTTTCATCCACACTGACCTCAGTTTTTGAACCAATACCAAATGACCTGTACCAATAAGTCTTATGGTCATATTCAAGAAAGAGACTTTCTTTTAGTTTAGAAGCATTTTTTATTGAGAGATCTGTCCTCACCAAACCAACTTCCTCGTCACCACGATATACTTTCCACTTCTGGTTTCCGTGCAACTTATTTTCATTAATACCGACAAATATGTATTCTTCTCCATCGGAAAATAAAAATGATAGATTCAGGTACCAATGGCCTGGTCTCCTCATAATTCCAGCAACGAACCGTTTCCATGAACTATTATAAAAACGTCGATATGTACCAATAAATTTATTATAATCGTAGATTTGCTTTGAGCTTGAAACCAGTCTATTACTCATTCTTGTGACCATCTGATTTCCTGAATGATTAGGAACAAAATTTCGATCCCTTTTAATCTGATTTTTTTCGAAAAGCAAAATCCCAACTGCCCCTAACGAACACAATAAAATTAAGAGAAATTGGTCCATCTCAAATTGTCCGTTTACTATGAGGCGCAATGTTAACCCCACCAAGACTGCAAAAAGCAAGAGCATTAAGTGTCCCATATGTATCACCTCTTCTAGCAAAATAGTACGTTCTCCATTTAATTAAAGTTTCATAAATATGCCACATAATTTACATCTGTAAATTTAGGATAGATTTTTCTATTATTTTGCAAATAGGGTCAATCAATTTTTAAATTTAATCTATGATACCATAAATTTACCAATCATTTACTAAGTATCTGTTTAACTCCACAGTAATAGAAATAAAATATTAATAGATTAGTTGATTATTTTACAGTTATATTTCAATTACATAACAAACTGTCACACTACGCAGGACAAAGGACTTATACTTTAAAAATAGTCCTATGGTCGCGATACACCTCTCACCCCTTACCACGCATCGGTTGTGGAAATTGCGTTAAAGTGAAGGAAGAAATTACTCTTTTATTTTGTAATATCCTCCTATAAAATGCATATATCGGGCGCAAAACGTGTCTAGACATCAAAGGAGGACGACATCATCAAGAAGACAATTACAACATTGGCGTTGACAACAGGATTAGTCGTGGCAGGGCAAACATACGCTCATGCAGAGGAGTCTTACACTGTAAAATCAGGCGACAGTTTATGGAAGATCTCACAGCAAGTTGATTCAAGTGTTCAAGAATTACAATCATTGAACAACATATCAGGAAGCATGATTTACCCGGGACAGATACTTGTTATCAGCAATACAGATAACAACAACGTAGAAGTAGAACAGAATACACAAATACATACCGTACAATCTGGAGACACACTATCTCATATATCAGGTAAATACAACACACCAGTAAGTAACATAAAGCAGCTGAACGGATTATCATCAAACCTTATCCTAGTCGGACAACAACTTAAAGTATCAGGGTCCGCGACTGAAGAAACAACCACGAGCACGGCAACTAAAACGACAAGTTATACAGTACAATCAGGTGATACATTATCAAGAATCGCTGGAGACTATAACACAACCGTTTCGAGCTTGAAATCACTAAATAACCTTTCAAGTGATTTGATTTATGCTGGACAGACCTTAAAAGTAAATGGCGAAGCGACAACAAGTTCATATGGTTCAACTTCAGATCAAGTTTCTTCTACAGAATCATTAATCAATGAAGCTATGAAACACGTAGGTACTCCATATGTTTGGGCAGGTACATCCCCGTCTGGTTTCGATTGTAGTGGATATCTACAGTACGTATTCGCTCAAGAAGGGGTCGACCTACCGCGTACCGTTAGCGACATTTGGAATGCAGGTGAAAGTACAGGATCTCCTGAACGTGGGGACATCGTATTTTTCGAAACATACAAACCAGGCCCATCTCACGCAGGAATTTACCTAGGTAACGGTGAATTCGTTCACGCTGGTTCATCAACAGGAGTTACAGTAAGCGACATGAATAACTCTTACTGGGCACCGAAATATCTAGGTGCAAAATCATACTAAATTTAAATCAATATTAAAGGAGGTGCATATCGCACCTCCTTTTTTGTTAAGAAATTCATTAGTATTTAGTAATGAATCTATACAAAAAGTTTCGAAAATCATAATCCGTTCTGTTTACAACCTGCTAGGATGTGCTTCCCTTAGGCTTAATGGTCGCTAAGTACATCTAGAACAGCTACTCTTCTAATTCCGATTCATTTATAAATCTCACGAAATCAGTCTCGATGTCCCCGTTATAGAAACCATGTCCGTTTACAGAACTTTCCGGGAAACTTATTTCATCTTTTTCGTTATATGGTGTCCACCCGATATATAAACCAATGTCCGGAAAAATACTAGTAGTATTAATATGTGATTTTTGTAAGGAAGCACGTTTATTTTCTTGATTCAAAAAAGCTTGCCAATCTTCAGGTAGTTCGAGTGCACCGTATGATTCCTCTTTCAAAGAAACTTCATTCTCCATTTGAATACGAGGAGTATAATTATGTTCATTGTTCGAAATATGAAAGCCGCGTTCCCTCACCAAAGCAAAATTAGCATGACTGATTTGATCGTCCGGGTGAAGATTCCACACAATAAAGGATGATGATGGTTTCTTCCCATCGATCATCCAAATTATTGGTTCTCCAACTGTATCTATATACACCGGCCTCCATTTACGCCTTTCCCATACCCAATAGCTTGCTCCATAGGTATCTTTGCTAGATATAAATGGGACATATACATGGTCTTGATCCAATTGAATTGTTTCTTGAATCGTCTCTACATTTGCTTCCGGAAAGATTTCATTCATCTGCTTAGCTAATTCATCATCCGCCGGGAGGGCTGTCGGCTTTGAAAAATAAAACCAATAGACAAGAAATAGAGATATTAAAATAAATGTAATGATGACAACGATTGAAACTCTTTTTTTAGTCATTTCTACCCTCCTCCAACAGCGACTTATCTGAACGGAAATAATTACTAAGCTAATTCTCTAATTGAGGTTCCTCAACATATTCCACGAAATTCGTTTCTATATTTCCATTAATGAAACCATTATTGCTTATAGATTCTTCCGGGAAAATTATATCATCGTTCTCGTTAAATGGTGTCCAACCAAAATGAAGTCTAACATCCAAAAAAACACTAGTATTGATATCCCGGGAATTTTGTGACGATATCAATTTGTTCTCTTGAGTCAATAAAGCTTGCCATTGCTCTGGAAACACGAGCACACCATAAGGTTGTTCCTTTAAAGATATTTGTTCTTTCATATGAATGCTCGGGCTATAATGATGCTCAGTGTGAGAAATCTGAAAGTCTCGCTCCCGCATCATTGATAAATTCGCATAGCTAACTTTATCATCCGGATGTATATTCCAAACAATGTATGAAGAAGGTTCCTCCTTATTTATCGTCCAAGCAGTTGGTTCTCCCCCAATATCTATCTTCATCGGTTTCCAATTACGACTTTCCCATACCCAATAGCTTGAACCATAATTATTCTCGCTAGATATGAATGGAACATATACATGCTCTTGATCCAAGTAAATTGTTTCCTGAATCGTCTCTACATTTGCTTCCGGAAAGATTTCATTTATCTGATTTGCTAATTCATCATCCGCCGGGAGGGCAGTTGGCTTTGAAAAATAAATAAAATAGATTATAAATAGAGATACTAAAATTATAGGAATAATCACGATGACTGAAATTCTCTTTTTAGTCATTGACTACCCTCCTCTAGAAGAGATTCCTCAGAACGGAAATAATGTTGGCCCTTTTGTGATGTAACTAGTAGTCCTCTGCCATCTCGCTCAAGGTAAATAACACTCTCAATCCCGCTCCCCCATTTCGGATCGGTTCCTATTAAAACATAAGGGAATTTTTCATCAACCTTCATATTATCAAAGTTTCCGGACATCTTGTGATACCACTCATGGCTATAGATAGGGTTTTGTTCCATTTTTTCTAACACCTTATTTAAACTTCCTGTTTTTAATGAAGTTTCCTCTCCAGAAGAATGAGTGGAAATGAGGGATGCATCTTCAGCATTCGATATGTATGTAGAAAGTTGATCTTGAGGGTATAGTAAGTTATTTAGAGGCATCGATATTAACACAGTTAATATAAAAATAAATTGACTAAAAAATCCTAACCAAGCAAAAGGACGATAAACATTCCATCTATCCTCTTTATTCCTGAAAATAATCATCAAAAGCCAGACACCCAGTGGCAGGATTGGGATACTTATCAATGTTTGTAGAATATTTAAATCAAAATTAAAAGTAAACATCCCTATAAATGCTATCAGGAGAGCCTTCCATAGTCTTGGTTTGTCTTCTAACTTTTTATAATAAATAAGAATTATAGCCGTTATTATCACCCAAGCCAGGAAATTGGAAATAACTAACACTACATTGGTATCTTCAGCGAAAAAATTCATCTCAAAATTATTAATACCGAACCCCCCTCTTCTATACTAGAGAGCATACACTCCCCAACTTTATTCCTTCTACTCATACTATGTAAGTCCAAATGTTGTAACCACTACATCTTAACATAAATATCCATTCACTAATGTAGCATAATTGGAAATTTAACTCCCTGCAAAAAAAGAAGAACGGCTTTCGCCGCCTTCCTTTTCCCTGTTGACCTATAGATTCTCTAATACAAATTATGAATGATCTTTTTCTGCTGCCATCGCTTCGGCTTTTGTTCGGTGAACGGTTCCAAAGGGATGCTCAGGTGGTGCATAAATAGAGTATACTTTTAGTGGCACCTTACCTGTATTAATCAGATTATGCCATTTACCCGCGGGTATCATGATCGCGAAATCATCCTGGACATATGCTTCAAAATCCAGATTATCTTCACTGTCACCCATTCGAGTAATCCCTTGACCTTCTTCGACTCGTATAAACTGATCAATATCCGGGTGAATCTCCAACCCGATATCTTCACCTACACCGATACTCATTAAAGTCACCTGTAAGTGTTCTCCTGTCCAAAGAGCCGTTCGGAATGTATTGTTTTGCTTGGTAACTTTCTCGATATCCACTACGTATGGCTGGCCACCGTAATCTTTTATCTGTTCATAACTTTCGTTAGTTTGCCAGTTGTTATAGCCCCAGTTCATATTATTTCTTGGTTCATAATATCCGTGAGGGTGCCACCAGTTATTACGTACAGGGTAATATCCCTGATAATAACCGTACGGATTAGGATACATATTCATTTCTCCTCCCATTATTCCATAATCTCTCTTCATCTTATGCAACTGCCTATAGGAGAGTTAAAAGAATTAGGGAAATCATGTAAAAAATAAACACGACTGATTTTAAAACCAGCCGTGTCACAGATAACCTGATATAGGAATTTGTGTTATGGAAGCAACACTTTATCAATTACATGGATCACACCATTGGAAGACTTAACATCTGCCATAATGACATTAGCGTCGTTCACTTGGGTCGGATCTAAAGAAATTTTAACTTTCTTTCCGTTTAAGGTTTTCACTTTCATACCATCTTCTAGACTGTCAGACATGATTTTCCCATCTACAACGTGGTATAAAAGGATATCTTTTAAGTCATCTCTAGCTAACAATTCATCCGCAGTAATATCTAACTCTTTTAGAAGAGTTTCAAACGCAGCATCAGTTGGTGCAAAAACAGTGAACGGACCGTCACCTTTTAACGTTTCCACTAATCCAGCTTTTTCAAGTGCTGCAGTTAATGTTGTAAAATCACCCGCATCAACCGCTGTTTCAACGATGTCTTTCTCAGGTGCTGCCTTACCCTCAGCTAAAGCTCCTAATGAGAAAGAACCTACAATAAACAAAGTTAACATACCTAAAATAAGCCATTTCCTCTTCATTCACAAATTCCTCCTTTTATGGATTGATTCTTCAGAGAATAGTGTTTGTTAAAAAGGGGAATTTATTTTGTTAATTTATGTTAAGGTAATTTTAAGTAAAGGTTGTCAGATATAACGATAATAAGGATGAAGGATTATAGGTGGATGAACTTTTTAGATAAAATTTAGAAAACGTCCATTCTTTTAAAATCTTGACCTTTCCCATCCTAAACTGTGGTTAATTTTACTTTTTTTGTGCTCCTTGAACTCATAATGAGCTAAATCTTATTTAAACCTTCTTTCAAAAATCTTAAGGCTCTTTTCTAATAAGTCAACCATGTGATCTATTTCATTATCTGTAATTACAAATGGAGGAGCCACAAGAATATGATCGAAAGGCTGTTGATCAATTAACCCCTGTCCTGGGTAAAATACAACACCATTTTCGATACATATTTGATTTAATTCTTCAGCAGCTTTTTGCGACTGATTGAAAGGTTCGCGAGTCTTTTTATTTTTATAAATTTCAAAACCTAACATTAATCCGCGTCCTCTCAAATCTCCAATACATGTGAACTTTTCCATTAATTCAGATAATCTCTTGCGTAAATATCGTCCTTTTTGTTTAACATTTGGGACCAGTTCTTTGTCTAATAAGTAATTAATATTTGCTTTTCCTGCTGCTAGCGCCACTGGATGTCCGCTAAATGTATACCCATGAGCAAATTTTCCATCCCATTTATCTTTAATTGTCTGAATGGTTTTATTATTAACAATCATTCCACCTAAGGGAGCATACGCACTAGACACACCTTTCGCAAACGTTATAATATCCGGTGTTACTCTCCAATGATTCACCGCAAACATTTCACCTGTACGCCCAAATCCTGTCATCACTTCATCTGCCACTAGTAAAATATTATACTGAGTACATAGTTTACGAATCCCTTTCAAATAACCATCAGGCATGGGAAAAGCAGCAATTTGGCTACCTACTATTGGTTCAATAAGAAAACAACTTATTGTTTCAGGATCTTCTTCGAGGATTTTTTTCTCAATTTGATTTAAGCAATAATCTACATATTCATCCTCTTGAAGATTCTCAAAATCACTTCTTTTACCATAGGGAGGGGCTAGATGAATAACACCTCCGTGAAGTTCTTTGTCATAAAGTTCTTTCCTTTTTTGATCACCACCTATTGATAGTGTTCGCATGGTGTTGCCATGATAACTAATACTATGACTGATCACTTTGAACTTTTCTTGATCATTGTTGCCAAGATGGTATTGTCTAGCTAGCTTCAATGCACTTTCATTTGCCTCTGCTCCTCCAGATGTAAAATAAACAGTATCTAAATCCCCTGGTGCAAGAGAAGCAATCATCGATGCAAGTTCATGTTGAAGTGAAGTTTCAAAACGTAAAGTGTGAACATAAGCAACATGAGATGCCTGTTTAGTCATAGCGTTGACTACTTCTTGCACTCCATGACCTATATTTACAGCTACAGCCCCAGAACTTCCATCCAAATAACGAACCCCTTGTGTGTCATAAAGATAAACACCTTCGCCCCTTTCAATGAGTGGGTAATTATTATTGAAGTTTCTATGAAACACATGATCTTGGCTCAAGTTTTCACTTCGCTTTCTACTTATAATTCTCAACAATTGTTGAAACACCTTGACCCCCTGCTACACATAAGGTAGCTAAGCCATAATTGGACTCCCTTTTTTGCATTTCATGGATAAGCGTTACTAAAATACGTGCTCCTGATGAACCTAACGGGTGTCCTAACGCTATTGCACCACCGTTCACATTCACTTTGTGGTGATGTTTTTCTCCCCATTCTTTTAAAACAGCCAAAGACTGAGCCGCAAAAGCTTCATTCAACTCGATTAAATCAATCTCATCTAGAGAAAGACCTGATCGATTTAGAACCTTGAGGGTTGATGCGACAGGGCCAATTCCCATTTCGGTTGGATTCACTCCGGCAGAAGCCAATGATTTAATCCTAGCCACTGGTTTCAAACCTAGTGATTCAGCCTTTTGCTCGCTCATTAATAATAAACTCGCAGCACCATCATTTCTTCCAGACGAGTTACCTGCGGTGACCGTTCCCCCCTTCTTAAAAACTGGAGGTAGTTTGTTCAACTTTTCAAACGTTACATCTCTTGGATGCTCATCCCTCGCGAACAAACGGGTTCTACGTTTACCGTCGGCCACTTCAATAGGGATAATCTCATCGGAAAATCGATTAGTTTCTATTGCCTTCTTCGCTTTCATTTGGCTTTTGTATGCGAAATCATTTTGTTCCTCGAAAGAAATACTATATTTCTCAACTAAATTTTCCGCAGTTTCACCCATGTTGAAGCTGCCATAAATATCTTCTGGTTGTGACTTATTCTGACTTTCTGTGTTGCTATCATAGAGTGTTTGATTCCCTGTTTTAGGTTGGAACCGATTTCCTACAGTGTAAAATGGGGCTTGTGACATACTCTCTACACCACCTGCTATAACAACGTCTGATTGACCGGTTTCAATGGCCATCCATGCATCATAAACTGCTTGCATGCCTGATGCACATTGCATATTAACGGTATGGGCGGGTGTTGTCTCTTGTATACCTGCGGCCAAACTAGCAACACGAGCAATATTTGCAGCGTGAGCACTTTGTTTCGTTTGACCCATGATGACTTGATCAACCAAATCGGATGACAACCCGGCACTTGATAAGTTATTCTTCATCAATGTTGTAAGCAATGATTCTGGAGTATGACCAGACAAAGAACCACCATACTTGCCAATCGCTGTACGATACGCATTTACAACTACTACCATACTAACTCTCCTTTCATTTGTTCTTTTTTATAGATTCACTCACTTGGAATGGGGCTTCTGTTAATTGTTCCACTTCATCTAAACTACTCTCTGGTGCTATTTCAGTTAGTATTAACATTTCATCCTGAACGTGGAATACTGCTTTATCTGTAACGATCATATCAATACTTCTATAGGATGTAAGAGGATACTTATTTTCTTGTACAATCTTAGGCTTTCCATCCTTTGTTACGTGTGTGGTTGTAACAAACACTTTTTTTGATCCCTCAATAAGGTCCATCGCCCCACCTACACCTAAGACTGGTTTTCCAGGTACAGCCCAATTAGATATCTGTGCCTTTGCATTAACCTCTAATGCACCTAGCACAGATATGTCAATATGTCCCCCACGAATCATCGCAAAAGAGCTTGCACTATCAAAAAAAGAAGCACCTTTATTTACGGTTACAGGTTTCTTACCTGCATTCACTATATTAGGATCCTCTTCATCTTCTTCTGGAGTGTGACCAACTCCTAAAATTCCATTTTCTGAATGAAGAAAAACATCCAGATCTTCTGATATAAAATTGGGGATTAAAGTAGGAATTCCAATCCCTAAATTAATAATGTCTCCGTCAGAAAATTCCTTTGCTATTCGTGCAGCGATGCGCTCTTTCATATTCATTTATTTTCACCCCCTGGACAGACTATGGCATCAACAAATAAATGAGGAGTCACTATTTCTTCCGGTGATAACTCATCGATTTCAACAATCTCATCAACTTCCGCAACAACATATTTTGCTGCAGTTGCCATAACTGGGTTAAAGTTGCGTGCAGATTTGGTATAAACTAAGTTTCCTAACCGATCGGACTTATGTGCTTTGATTAAAGCAACATCAGCTGTAAATGACTCTCGAAACACATGAGGTGTGCCTTTAATTTCTTTAACCTCAAGGTCTTCTGCCAATTTAGTTCCGACCGACGTTTTTACATAGAAACCTCCAATTCCAGCACCACCAGCTCGAATTGATTCAGCTAACGTACCTTGGGGTACTAACTCTATCTCTAATTCTTTATCTTGATATGCTTTTACAACATCAGGATTCGAGGTAAAAAACGAACCTACGCCTTTTTTTACACGCTTTTGAATCACCCATTTACCTAGACCACTACCTGGCTCACCCAAATTATTGCTAATAACAGTCAAATTTTTTATATCTGTCTCCTCTACTGATTCAACCAATTGTAGTGGGCATCCAACTAAACCAAACCCACCTACCATTACGGTATCCCCAGATTTAATATTAGAGATAGCTTTTTGACATGTAATGATTTTTTCCATCTTCCTAACCTCCCATAAAATAATAAAAACCTAGCTAAAATAACCACAGCATGCCCACAATAAGCAGGTGTAGTTATTAGCTAGGTTCCAATGAGTAAATAGAGAAAGGTCATTTCTCTACAACACTTTAACCAAACTAGATTATTCATTTTTCTCTTTTAAACAATCCCAATAGCGTTGAACTGCTGCCTGTAACGCAACAATAACTGCCTGTTGTGAGGGTGCAAAGTAATGGCTCTGAATACGTTCAATCAACGAATCCAAACCTTTTTCCAAGCAATATCCTTCAAGTAACCTTTTGAAAAAGTCTTTTGTTAGATCTGCTACAAAGGTAAAGTCTACTCTTTCGATTGTATGCGTATCAAAGTTAATTTCAAGTACAATACCCGCATGCTTGTGAACCTCATACATCGAAGTGCCTTGAGGCGCACGCGAATATCCAGTCACTAAAAATGTGTTCAGTTTTCGCATAATCATTCCAACTTTTTTTCTAAAACTAATAAAATATTTTATATTATTATATTTAATATATCAAATTTTCTACAGAAGTACTACCATTTTGATGGATATCTATTAGGTCGTCTCCTAGAATGTTCTTGATGTTCTATTGTTTTGTGCGGATTATATTTCTAAACGAGAACACCGTAATCGCTAGTGATGCTAACACAAAAAGGATTCCTACGAATTGCCACATAGTAAGGTTTTCCTTAAACACGAGAACTCCGACGAGAACTGCGATTACAATCTCAGTAGATGACAAGATTGTCGCTCGACTCGATTCGATATACGCGAGTCCAATGGTGTAACACAAATAAGCGATGACCGTAGAAAATATTGAAATGCCGATCATATGAACCCAAACGTCAGGGTTCATCAATACTTCATGATGCTGCCAAATTTGGCTAGTAGGAATCAGAAACAAACTCCCACAAACCATTGCGTAACATGTAATTGTAAACGGGTGATAGTAACGGCTGATATCTTTCCCAAGAAGACTGTAGGTAGCACAGAACAACCCTGCCAACAAACCGAAAAGAATCGTCTGCATACTCAGAGTCGATTCAGTTAATGGGATGAATTCGATGGCTAGAGCACTGCCAAAAATGGTTAGAACTATTGCGATGAGTTTTGCGACGGTAATGGGCTCTCGAAAGAAGAAGTAGGAAATGATTGTAGCAAAAACTGGTGACGAATACACAAACACAACCGCCACCGACAGAGATGCGAGCTCCATGACTTGGAAATAAAACCAGTTAAAAATTGCGATACTCACCACACCAAGTGCGATGAAGTACGGCAGATCCCGGAGTCGGATTTTCAAATAACCCCTTGAAAAAATGGCCAATAATGAAACTAAAATGATACTTGATAGACTTAGTCTTACCGTAACAACATCCCACGAAGAAAGTCCATATCCATTCAAATATTGAACGAATAACCCGACAATCCCCCATAGTGCAGCACCAGTAATGACCAAACTATAAGCGATCCATTGATTCATTCTCATTAGTCGCCCTCCCTTGTTCTCTCTATCTGTACAGGTACAGGTTTTCATAAGAATTCATATGAATGATATTCGAATGTGGATTCATCTTACAAGGGATAGGTAGCAAAAGCAAGGGTAGTGGTTAATAAGGTACGAGCATTAATTACGTTTGAATAAAAATAGGACTTCGAAATCTCGAAGTCCTAATTAAAATAACTACTTTGTGCTCGTAAATCCACCGTCAATTCGTATCACATCACCGTTAATGTATGGTGCATCTGATGTGAGTAAGAATGTGACCAATTCTGCTACTTCCTCAGGAGTTCCTAAACGCTTTTGAGGGATGCCTTGCTCAGCGCTTTCTTTCATTTCAGGATTATCTTCAAAATATTTTTTGACCATTGGCGTTTCAGTTGGTCCGGGTGCAACCGCATTGACACGTAATCCGTCCTTCGCGTATTCAGCGACCATACTTTTCGTCATACCGACTATCCCATGTTTAGTGGCTGAGTATGTGACAACTGTACTTTGACCAATAACGCCCGCACTTGATGACGTATTAACAATGGATCCCCCACCGTTTTTCACCATCACATCTGCTACATAATGCATACCGTATAAGGCACCAAGCATATTGATTCCAACAATTGTCTCTATCTCATCAATATCTGTATCCAAGAACTGTTTCCCGCTTCCAGAGATTCCAGCGTTGTTAAAGAAGTAATCGATCGTGCCGTATTTTTCAACTGTTTGATCGACATACTTTTTCACTTCATCAGCTTTTGAAACATCGGCTTTTACGAAAAAAGCATCAGAGCCGGCTTTCTTTACCAAATCAATGGTTTCTTGACCACCTTCCTCACTGATGTCAACAATAACTATATTGATTCCTTTTTCAGCTAACTTTACTGCGGTGGCTTGACCTAGACCACTTCCTCCACCTGTAATAATTGCTACTTTACTCATAAATAGACCTCCTTCTAATTTAGAGCCTACCTATGTTATTCCTTTTAGAGATGGATCTTAAAACAATTAGAACGAATTATTTTTGACTTTTTGATGTACAAGTAGGGCAATTTTTCATGCATCACCATATTTGGTTGACCATCTACCCCTTTTCTTCTGTTTCTTCTGTTTCTTCTGGAACATACTCAATAATATCTCCTGGTTGGCAGTCTAAAGCTTTACATATCGCCTCTAGCGTAGAGAATCGAATCGCTTTCGCCTTACCATTTTTTAAAATAGATAGGTTAGCCATTGTTATGCCTACCTTTTCTGATAGTTCAGTGACGCTCATTTTCCTCCTTGCTAACATCACATCCACATTTATAATTATGGCCATTTTTTTCACCTCACACAGTTAGATCATTTTCGGATTTGATATCTAGTGCACTTTTTAAGATATTTTGTAGTACGTATGCAAAGACTGCAACAACGAAAGATGCAAATACCAATACCATACCGATTACAATCACTCCCGGAGCGTCGTCAAGCTCACCAATCATAAAAAAGAAAGGCATCGTAGCCGTGTAGACCAGGCTGATGGTTAACGCACTATATTTAATAACCCTTAACGCTTTTACCGACATATCAGAAAATGCCTCGTTCTTGTCAATATAGCCTAATAATTTTATTGACTGAAACATTGCAACAAAAAAAGGTATAACAGATATATACATGCCTATCAACACCGGATAAACCCATTTAGCAAACGTTTGATCACCTGCCACAGCTCTAGCGATCATAGGTAACACAAAGATACACAATGCAACTACAGCTAATGCAATGATAACAACAACTACCTTTAAAAATGTAGTAGAACCTTTCCTCATGAAAATACACCTCTTTTTTCAAATTATGAATGCGAATGAATTTCTAATAAACAACGATTTCTCATTTGACGATTCACTTTTAAACTTAAAAAGATTTGATTATTTATAAGGATTATAGCAATTAATTTATTGTTTATCAATAAATATTTATTCAAATACGATTCATCCAAGAAATATTCTCCATTAATAAAAGACTTCTGTAGATTGAATTATTCACAGAAGTCTTTCGGTATTAGTTAGTATAGGCCTATTAAAATCACTCAAAGAAAATGCATTTTAAAACATTCCATTCTCGTTCTGAGATTCTTCAGGAACGGATTGCCCAACATCCCACATCTCAACAATTTGGTTATTTTCAAATCGAAAAATATGTACTACAGCCATTCCAATGTCATCTTCACTCTGCCTTAAATGGGAATGAACCGCCACACTATCTCCATCTTGAAGAGCATGTTTGATGTTAAATATCTTATTTGGAGTTTGCTCTTCACTTTCTTCCATCCCCAACATGAGGGCTTCGGCATCACCTGGAAAATAAGGATTATGATGTCGGAAGTCTTCTCCAACATATTTTCTATAGGCTTCACGAACATCGCCTGATACTACAAGTTCGAGAAAAGACACTGCCTTTTCCTTAAGGGCGGATTCTGAAGTATATTGTTTATCCTTCTTCATTTTAAACTCCTTTCTTTTTGGATCAGTAGTTGGAAAAGCTTAACCTCTATATTTTATCGTTAACCCTCTTAAGAAATTTCTAGCGAATTGATCTCCAAATTCTTTATAATTTTTGTGACCTTCTTTTCTTAAGAAAGCACTTAATTCACCTTTTGTAATCGTGACCCCTGCATCTTCAAAAATATCAATGATATCTTCTGTCGTTAATGATAGGGCTATCTTCACTTTTTTAAGCATGACATTATTCACACTTGAATGATTCTTGATCGATCGGTCTGGTTTTGAAGGTTGTCCGGGCTTTGGCTCTTGAGCACCTCTTTTAAAAGTGATCATCCCATTTAAAAACGACTCTAACATACTATTTGTGCATTTTATGTGTTCTTCATTTTTAGCTTCAACCTCATAGTCCTCCTCACCATCGAGGTCCTCTTCTGATTTTGTAAGTATCTTTAATAGTTCTTCTTTGGTCACCTCAACGCCACCGAGCTTAAACATTTCTATCATATCGCTATCTTTTATATCCAGTGCATATCTTAATCTGATTAATATATCATTATTATCCATGTCTAAACCTCCTGTTCCTTAATCAATTAGGTAACACCTTAATAATAACAGCAATTTTTATCAGCTGCTTCGTATTCGTTATTCTTTACTAACTATTTCACTTTAATAATCTATTATAATCCACACTTAGTTGGCAGTAAAATATGGTAATAAATAGAGGATTTCAACTACCCTGGCGCGAAAATAATTAAGTATAAGGAAGGAGAATTTGATGAAACCACCTGTAGCAAAACGCATCCCCCACCAACATAAAATGCATGGAGATGTGCGAGAAGACGACTTTTATTGGCTAAAAGACCAAACCAATCCAGAGGTGATTGATTATTTAGAGGAAGAAAACCACTATTATGAAGAGATCATGCGTCCAATGGAAAAACAAACTGAAGAAATTTATCAAAGCATGGTAGATCGGGTTCCAGATTCAGAAGTGAACGTAGCGGTACAGCATGGGCATTTCTTTTACTATTCACGCATGGACAAAGAAAAGCAATACCCTATCTATGCACGCAAACGAGCGACTAGCCGTCAGCAACTGACAGAAGTATCAGAGGAAGTGGTACTCGATCTGAATGAGCTTGCCGTAGAGGATGAATATTTAAATGTGACAGTCCAGCGTATGAGTGACGATCATAACCTATTAGCTTATTTAGAAAATCGTGATGGCTCCGATCGGTATACCGTCTACATAAAGGACATGCATACTGGAGAGCTTCTACCTGACCGGATTCCGAATGTCTTTATAGCTGGTAGTTTAGAATGGAGCCGTTGTGGTGAATATATTTTTTACGTGACTGTCGATGAACAACAGCGTGCGTACCGTGTATGGCGGCATCGTCTTGGAGCTGATGTAAATAGTGATGAACTACTTTATGAAGAAAAAGATACCACCTTTACAATATTCATGTCGAAATCACAAAGCGGTAGATTTATTATTGTTGAGTCAAGTTCGAAGACGACGAGTGAGATCCGCTTGTTAGACGCAGATTCCCCAATGTCCCCTTTACGATTGTTGGATGAACGAAGAGACGGTATAGAATATGATGTCGAACATTGGGGCGATGACCTGCTTATACTTACTAATGAAGGAGCAGTTAACTTCCAGCTACTTCGCTGCCCACTAAATGATCTTGATTCACGGGAAAAAGTTATAGAGTATAACAAGGACCGTTTTATTCAAGGCATGTGCCCTTTTCAAGATGGGTTAATTCTATTTGGCAGGGAGAACGGATTGACGCAAATCTGGCTACTTCAAGACAATGATTTAGAGAGAATTGAGTGGAATGAAGCTATTTATTCGGTCTCGGTAGTATCTAGACAAAGCTATGAGGCACGGGAAGTGTTAATTAAATATGAATCCCATCTTACTCCAGATACAACTTACTCACTAAACTTGTTGACTGGTGAGAAACATTGCTTGCAGGTTGCTCCTGTAAGTGGGGAATATGATTCTTCTAACTACCATCAAGAGCAATTGTGGGCAGTAGCCGATGATGGTGTAAAAGTTCCAATGACTGTTGTCTATCGTAAAGGAGCGCTAAAATCTGGACCTGCGCCTTTAGTTCTTTATGGGTATGGATCTTATGGAGCAAACAGCGATCCTCATTTCAGTCCTTATCACCTCCCACTCTTGGACAAAGGAGTCGTGCTAGTCACAGCGCAAGTTCGTGGTGGCTCAGAAATGGGGAGAAATTGGTATATTGATGGGAAAATGCAGAATAAACGAAACACGTTCTCCGATTTTATAGCTGCAGCAAACTATCTGATTGAACATGAATTTACAACACCAAGCAAAATGGCAGCTTGTGGTGGAAGCGCAGGAGGCTTGCTCGTTGGTGCAGTAGCCAATATGGCTGGAGATCTATTTAAAGTCATTGTTCCAGTAGTGCCTTTCGTCGATGTAGTCACGACTATGTTGGATGAAACCATTCCTCTTACCACGTTAGAATGGGATGAATGGGGAGACCCACGCAAGGCAGAGGACTATTTCTATATGAAATCATATAGTCCGTACGATAATGTTGAAGCAAAAGACTATCCAAATATGTATATCACCACTGGTCTTAACGATCCTCGAGTCGCTTTCTGGGAACCGGCCAAGTGGGTTGCACGCCTAAGATCCATGAAAACCGATGATAACGTCACTGTGTTAAAAACTAATATGGGTGCCGGCCATTTCGGTGCTTCAGGCCGCTTCAACCACTTGAAGGAATCCGCAGAAACCTATTCATTCATTCTTGATAAGCTCGGTGTTACAGTTGATCAAATAGTCAAATGATGATGGAAGACCCCCGAAGTTAGAAAAACTAATTTTCGGGGGTCATTTCAATATTAGGAATTAGAATTTAGTTTAGTAAGTACCTATTAAAGAGTTATAAATAACATCCATTTTTCGGAATCGTATAATACTCAATTAAATTTAAAAATATTTGAGGGGGAAATTAAGAATGAATGGTTGGATGTTCTTATTATTTGCTGTATTAACAGTTAGTTTCTTTTTGCTTTTCTTAAATGCTAGAAGGAATAACAAACCTAAATGGGTAGTAGTAACTTTTACAATCGCAACATTAGGTTTCTTATGGTGGACGGGTAAATACTTTATTGCACTAGTTTAATAAAAAAGGGAGATCCTTGTTATAAAAGGATCTCCCTGTCTTCTTTTACGTTCTATTTGATTCTCGTAGTTCTACAACTTTCTCTCAACTAATGTTACGGATTCTACATGATTACTTTGTGGGAACATATCCACTGGTTGGATTTCCTTCGCTTCAAATCCACCATCGGATAATATCTTCAAATCACGTGCCAATGTTGATGGGTTACACGATACATACACAATCCGTTCCGGTTGCATCGCGATCATTGCTTCCAACAGTTCTTCGTCGCAACCTTTTCGTGGTGGGTCGACGACAATGACATCTGGATCTAGACCTTGTGATTTCCACCATGGCATGACTTTTTCTGCTTGTCCGACATAGAATTCTGCGTTATCAATATGGTTTCTCTTTGCATTAGCTTTAGCATTATCAACCGCTTTAGGAACAACTTCCACTCCATAAACCTTCTTGGCTTTTTGTGCAAGGAATAGCGAAATGCTCCCGATACCACAGTAAGCATCAATAACAGTTTCTTTTCCACTTAAATCAGCGTACTTCAACGCTTGTTCATACAGTTTTTCTGTCTGTTCAGGATTCACTTGATAGAAAGATTGAGCTGAGATCGAGAATTCAAGATCACCAATTTTATCAGTAATCTCGCTTTCTCCCCATAGAAGCTTTTCATCTCTTCCCATGATGACGTTCGTTTGTTTCGGATTAATGTTATGGACGATTCCTTTAATCGCAGGGCTCAAGTTTTTTACTCTTTCCACGAATTCTTTTTCATTGGTCAATTTCTTCGTTCGCGTGACTACAACAATCATTACGTCTTCGGTGTGATAACCTGATCGGACGACAATATGACGGATTTCTCCAGAATGACTTTGTTCATCATATGGTTCAATGCCTAAGTCACCTATAATCGTTTTCATTTCACGGATGATCATGTCATTCACATGATTTTGTACCGGGCATTCATCCAAGTCTATGATGTTGTGGCTACGCATTTGATAAAAGCCAGTTACAATTTTCCCATCTCGTTTACCGACAGGAATCTGAGCTTTGTTGCGATAATTCCATGGGTCTTCCATACCGATTGTAGAATGGACAGGTACATCAGACATTTGTGCGATTTTTTTCATGACGTCTTGTACTTGTTTTTGTTTCATACGTAGTTGGAGATCGTAGCTCATATGTTGAATCTGGCAGCCACCACACTTGTAGAAGACATCACACGGTGGTTCGATTCGATCTTCACTTGCTTCATGTAGCTCCACCAATTTCCCGAATGCGAGATTTTTTTTCACTTTCACGACTTTGATTTGTGCCTTTTCACCTGGCAGCCCGTACGGTACGAATATCGGGTAGCCATCGAGTTTGGCCACCCCCTGACCTTCATGCGTAAGGTCCACAAATGTTACATCTATATATTCGTTCTTGGTTACTGGTGCTTTTGTTTTCGCCATGTTGATCCGTCCTTTGTTATTCGTTCATTCGTCTATACCCTATTCTACCCTCTTATTGGTAAAAGAAAAAGGCAGAAATCAGTTCGATGAACGAGTTAAATATTTTAGTCATGATCAAACATGCCTCTACTGAAAAAATATTATTGCAAATGCTAGGATGAGAAGAGCAATCGTTAAACCAGCGAGAAATTTCACAGCGTTTGATATACCGCCCCCCTCATCTTCCTCTCGGTACTCTTTTTTCTTATCAAGAAACCATACCACATTAACCAATGCTACAACAAAAGCTATTATAACAGCCACTTGGAAATCTGATTTTAATGTATTATCCTCGCCCATACCTGCAAATGATAAGATAAGCCAGAAAAACCCCAAAAAATATTGAAGAAAAATAGCTCTCTTTCGGTCTTCCAGCCAAGCTTCTCCTTTTATTTGTTTCTCATATGTATGCATTTGTTGATAAATTGGTATGATCGACTTTGTTGAGTCACCTTTCCATACAAGCCTAGTTGCATCTAGAATGAAAATGATTGACAACACTAAATGCATGTGACTTATAGTGACCTCGTACATAAGAACAATTGATATCATAACACCAATCAATAGAAGAATTTGAATGTTCATTGCTACAGCATATTTGACTCTCAAGTTTTTTAGTTCTGCATGTGAATATTCCATTTACCTCTCTCCCTCTTGATTGGTTGTTGATGAAGTGGTAGAGCTTTTAAAGACATTTGTTTTCAAGTGTTGATTTATTTTATAACTAAGTAATACCATCATTCCTAAAATCAAACCGCTAAAAATCCATCCACTTACTTGCATATAAATAATCATTTTCCCATATCCATCCACACCATATTGTTCGATTAGCCAAGCTTTTAATCCACTTTGAAAAAGACTTCTGAAGACAAACAACCCTGTAAACAATTGAAACCACATGAAGAGACCTTTTCTCGTGAATAGCCATTTACTATCGCTCCTCTTATACCCTTGTAGTGACGCCATATCTATTGCAAAATATAACGCTAGCGGTCTTTTCACCAGGATGGAAATCAGAAAAACACTAGCAGTTACATACCCTATGTATACCTGATTCCACAACATATCTTCCGCATTTCCAGAGAGCACGTTTACTAGAGTGGAGATGAGCAATGATACTATGATAAAGAGTCCTAAAAAGTTGATTTGCTTTTCTTTAACAAATCGATAAATAGTGTAAATAAAACCTGGCACAGTTGATAGGAGCATAGCATAATAATCGCCCATCGGATCGCGTCCGTATGTCCAAATAAGATACGGAAGTGCACCATAAAAAATTATATCAAACGCTGCGATTTTTCGATTCATTTATGATCATCCCATTTGAACTAATTTTCTGAACAAGAATCCAAAACTCAGATTCTTGTTGCCAAGGACTTGATACAAAGTTTGTGGTGAAAATATTAGCTTGATTAGAGGATTTTTATATAATGTTTTTCTTAAGTAAATACCTGAATATACCTAGTTAGAAGTCTATTTCTTCCTCAATCAACTCTTGGACTTGAGCTTTTTCATCGGCAGTCAAAGATTCTCCAATAGGAAATCTATGACCATCATTGAACTCGAATTGATCAGGCAAAAATAAAGTTGTTTCTTCGTTTAAGGTTTTTTCTTGCTCACCTTTTTGAGTAGATTGGATGACTTTCGTTTTTATGTATTGATCCTTCTCATCGTAAATGTCTTCTATCATCTGTACTTCAATATAATTTTTGGGGTCTTTACTATCAATTTCAATGACAGAATTCACTTTCTTATATGTACCTTCTTCATGAGACATCGAGTTCATCATATAAGCTTCGATTTTTACCTCTGTATCATTAGACTCGGAAAATATTGTGTATATCACAAAGGTAAAAATCGGTAACACTATAGCTAGAATAATCGCAAACTTCTTTACCAATGAATATCCCCCTTTTTGTGTTCACCCCAACAATACCATATTATAGAAATTATTTTAGCTTGGATTACAGTAAAAGTTTCGTATTTGTTGTTTTGAGATTCATTCACTTAAGAAATCTTTTCTAAAAAAATGGACCAGCTTTAAATCAGCCAGTCCACTCTCTTACTTCTTATTTCACATCTTTTTCAGGTAAAAAGAATTCGATGTGTTTATGCAGATTCCTGAACGTTCCAGGTAGACTTCCTCCATGTTCTCCATCGAGATTGAGCTGCATGTTGTCTTCTGCTTCGACTTTAATTTCACTAGCTTGTGCATAGACTACGTGTTTGTCGCCAAGGTGAGTTCCTCGGAGTGCTTTATTAGCTAGCACAATGAAATCAGCTAGGTTCGATTTTTTCAATATGAGTAAATCGAACTTCCCATCATCCATTTCAGCATTAGGTGCGATTTTTTCAAATCCACCGATCGAGTTGGTATTCGATACTAAGAAGAGCATGATTTCCTCTTCCAACACTTCACCATCATATTCGATGCGAGCTTTAGTTGGTCTGATTGATGGTAGCATCTCAATGCCTTTCAAGTAATAAGCAAGTTGACCTAATACAGTCTTGTGCTTACTTGGGACTTCGTATGTCAGCTCCGTCAAACGACCTCCACCAGCAATATTCATAAAGTGCTTGCCATTTACCTCTCCGATATCGAGCTTTTTGGAGTACCCATCTAAAATAATCTCCATCGCTTTTTTCCAATCGCGCGGAATATGAAGTGCACGAGCAAAGTCGTTTGTTGTTCCCATTGGTATGACCCCAAGTTTCGGACGGTATTCTTTGGAGGCAATCCCGTCGACAACTTCGTTAACCGTGCCGTCACCACCAGCAGCAATGACCATATCGTACTTCCTGTCACAAGCGATTTTCGCGGCACGTCTAGCACAGTCGTCCCCAGTGGTAGCGTGAGTCGATGCCTCAAATCCTGCGATTTCCAGTGATTCAAGGATGTCTGGAAGAGCTTTGCGCATGGCTTCTCGTCCTGATGATGGATTATATATGACTCGAGCGCGTTTAAGTTCCATTATGTTCACCTTCGTTCAAAAATTCCCCGATTTATCTCTATTTTAAGGTTAAACCCATTGGATCATTTCGATTCGGTTACCAAATGGATCGTGAATGTAAATACGGTTGGCTCCCGGAATCTTATTATCCTTTTGATAAGGCACTCGGTGTAAGTCTAGTTGTGACATTAAAGCCTCTAACCCCAATACTTCTAAAGCAGGATGTGCTTTTTTGTTCGGCGTGAAGTCTTCTTCAATTCCTACGTGTAATTGGACCCCGTCAGTTTGAAACCAAACACCGCCATTTTTCTTAAGGGCGGTCGGTTTTTCGACTTCTTCCATCCCGAGCACGTTGATGAAAAAATCACGTGCTTTATCCTCAGAGTTGGGTGGTGCAGACAATTGTACATGGTCAATCTTCGTTAATGAATATGACATGGAAACGTCTCCTCTCAGTTTAGCGTTTATCCATCTCTTCCAATAAGATCTTGTTAACCATTGGCGGGTTCGCTTGCCCTTTTGTCGCTTTCATTACCTGACCGACAAGGAAACCGAGTGCACGGTCTTTACCGTTTTTATAGTCTTCGATTGATTGTTGGTTTTCATCCAGAATGCCTGTGATGATTTCACGCAGTTGTCCTTCGTCAGAAATTTGGACGAGCCCTTTTTCTTCGACGATTTTCTCTGGGTCACCGCCGTTCTTCACAAGTTCCGTAATGACTTTTTTCGCAAGCTTCGATGATAGAGTACCTTCATCGATGAGCTTGATCATTTTTGCGAGAGCTTCAGGGGTTAATGGCAAGTCTTCGAGTTCGACCTGTTGCTTGTTCATATACCCTGAAACGTCACCCATTAACCAGTTGGTTGCTTGTTTCGGATCAGCACCTTGGTTGATTGTCGCTTCGAAGAAATCAGACATTTCTTTTGAGCCTGTCAGCACATTCGCATCGTACTCGTCTAGTTCTAATTCCTCAACATAGCGTTTACGACGCGCGTCCGGAAGCTCAGGAATCGACTGACGGATACGTTCTTTCCATGCATCATCAATATAAAGCGGCACTAAGTCTGGCTCTGGGAAGTAACGATAATCATCAGAACCCTCTTTGACACGCATTAGAATGGTTTCTTTCGTCTTTTCATCAAAACGTCTAGTTTCTTGTAAAATTTCTCCGCCTTGGCGTAAGACTTTTTCTTGGCGTGTTTCTTCGAATTCAAGCCCTTTTTGGACAAAACTGAACGAGTTCAAGTTCTTCAGTTCAGCTTTCGTTCCGAATTCTTCTTGTCCGATTGGACGAAGTGAAATGTTCGCATCACAACGTAAGGAACCTTCTTGCATTTTACAGTCAGAAACACCTGTAAATTGAATGATATTTTTGAGCTTCTCTAAATATGCATATGCTTCTTCCGGAGTTCTCATGTCCGGCTCAGAGACGATCTCAATCAGAGGCGTCCCTTGACGGTTATAATCGACTAATGAATAGCCATCTTCTCCGTGAGTAAGTTTACCCGCGTCTTCTTCTAAGTGAAGGCGTGTGATACCGATACGTTTTTTCTCACCATTTACTTCGATCTCAATCCATCCGTTTTCACCGATCGGTTGGTCGAACTGAGAGATTTGATAAGCTTTCGGGTTGTCTGGGTAGAAATAGTTTTTACGGTCGAACTTTGTGTCAGTCGCGATTTCACAGTTCAATGCCATCGCCGCACGCATCGCGTAATTCACCGCTTCTTCATTTAAAACAGGCAAGACACCTGGATACCCAAGGTCGATCGGGTTGACGTTCGAGTTCGTTTCAGCGCCGAACTTATTCGGGCTCGGGCTGAAAATCTTCGAGTCTGTCTTTAATTCTACGTGGACTTCTAAGCCGATTACGGATTCAAAGTTCATTATTCAGCACCTCCTAATTGAGGTCGTTCATCGTTGTATGGTTTTGTTTGTTCATATGCATGCGCTGCACGGTAAACCGTGCTCTCATCAAAGTGTTTACCGATGATCTGTAAACCGATCGGCATATTGTTTTCTTTATGGAATCCACAAGGAATTGAAATTCCAGGTACACCAGCTAGGTTAACTGGAATCGTCAACAAGTCATTGGCATACATCGTCAGTGGATCATCGATCTGTTCGCCGACTTTAAATGCTGTTGTCGGGGCAGTCGGACCTACGACAATATCGTAGTTCTCAAATATTTTTTCAAAATCTTGTTTGATCAACGTACGTACTTGTTGTGCTTTTTTATAATAAGCATCATAGTAACCTGAACTTAACGCGAAAGTTCCAAGCATGATACGACGTTTAACCTCATCTCCAAAGCCTTCGCTACGTGACATCTTGAACATATCCACCATGTTCGTCGCATTTTCTGAACGCTTACCGTAACGGACGCCGTCAAAACGTGCCAAGTTCGCGGATGCCTCAGATGACGCGATCATGTAATAAGTCGCAATCGCATATTTCGAGTGAGGAAGATTGACCTCTTCCCAAGTTGCGCCTAAATCCTCGAATGTTTTAAGAGCTTCTCTTACGCTTAACTTGACGTGTTCATCGACACCTTCACCAAGGTATTCAGCTGGCACGGCAATCTTCAAACCTTCGACATTTCCAGTCAGTTCTTCGGTATATTTTGGAACATCTAAGTGTGCACTTGTCGAGTCCATTTCGTCATGGCCTGCGATCACTTCTAAAATACGTGCGTTATCTTCTACGGTACGAGTAATTGGCCCGATTTGATCCAAGGATGAAGCGAAAGCGACTAACCCGAAACGGGAGACGCGTCCATATGTAGGCTTCATTCCTACAACTCCACAGTATGAAGCTGGTTGACGTACAGAACCACCTGTATCAGAACCTAATGCGAATGGAACTTGTCCAGCCGCTACACTTGCTGCTGACCCACCGCTTGATCCACCAGGCACATAGTCTGTATTCCAAGGATTACGAGTCGCCTGCATGCTTGAGTTCTCAGTCGATGAACCCATCGCGAATTCGTCCATGTTCAGTTTCCCAATATTGATCGCGCCTGCAGCTTTTAGCTTCTGAATAACAGTAGCGTCGTATAACGGGTCATCTAATGTTGATAAAATTTGTGATGAACAAGTCGTGCGAAGTCCTTTCGTCACGATGTTATCTTTGATACCAAGCGGCATACCGAATAACGGATATTTCGCTGGGTCCACTTCTTGCTCGTCCATCTTCTTCGCTTCATTGCGAGCATCTTCTTCGTTCAATGTCACAAATGCTTTTACTTTGTCTTCCGTACGGTCGATCTGCTTATAACTATGATCGATCAAGTCGGAAACGGTTAATTTTTTCTCATTGAATTGTTGTTGTAATTCTTTGATTGTCATATCAAAAAGCGACATCCTGAAACCTCCCTATTCTAAAATCGAAGGGACTTTAAACTGTCCATCCTGTTTATCTGGTGCGTTCTTAAGTGCATCTTCACGAGTGATCCATTCTTTAGGTTCATCTTTCCGCATGACATTCTTCATGTCCAATACATGCGTCGTCGGCTCGACACCTGTCGTATCCAGTTCGTTCAATTGCTCGGAAAAATCGATAATCTTCGATAACTGCTCACTATACTTTTCAGCTTCTTCTTCAGTAATCGCAAGTCGCGCAAGGTTCGCAACATGCTTCACTTGATCTGTTGAAATCTTTGACATCTATTATTGCACCTCCGTACATTTCACGTTTCACAATACTATCTATGATAGCAAATTTTTCATCCCAGTGGCAATAACCACTCCAGTCCTATTCTATCACTAATTGCACGAAAAAATAATAAAGAAAACTTGCCGATTGACGAACCAGCGGTGAAGGCAGAGGCTTAGTTGCACTTATGCCGTGAAGGAGACGGAACGACTCCTTCAACTGCGAAAGAAAACTTGTCGATTGACGAACCAGCGGTGAAGGCAGAGGCTTAGTTGCACTTATGCCGTGAAGGAGGCGGAACGAATCCTTCAACTGCGAAAGAAAACTTGTCGATTGACGAAGTCAGAGACCTAGTTGCCCTTATGCCGTGAAGGAGGTCGCAAAATTTGACGCTTACTTACTATTCGCGGGTTCTTTAGGGCTATTTGCGGACTTTTTATCGCTATTCGCGGACTTTTTCCCCTTAAATACTGACTCACCGTTACTATTCGCTGACTCGTGCATCAGAACATAAAAGATTGAACCGAACAAAAAAATGATCGGTCAACTGCACCGATCATTCCTATTATCTACCTATATCCATCAAGTAAACCACAAACATGAAACCTATGATTGTCAGGACTGGAATCACTAAGCTTTTCACAGCACTCACCCAGTTGTATTTGTCTCTTCTGCGTAGCACATAATCTGTTATGAAAAACAAAATAGATGCAACTAAGCTGTACCAAAGTAGAATCAATCCAAATATCACATGAAATACTAATGAAAAATATGTATCAAAACCAAGCTTTGTCCTTCGAGCTATAAGTCTAGCAACTGCATCACTAATAGCTGATGTTAGAACCCCATAAATCAAAATGACTGGAAAACTATACATTAAGTACACCGGTGTCGCTAAAAAGAACGCTCGGATATATTGGAAGGTTGATAAATTACTGTCACCGAACGGATTAGGATCCGTAATTCCCATCAGTATTGCAAATATAGATCCCGAAATCGAAGCCGCTACAACTTTCCTAGGTATTTCCTCTTTTAAAATGTTAGACTTTTGCATGCTATCTCCCCTAGAATGAATATATACGAATTTTTTATACTAAGTTTATAAAAATGTATTAAGATGAAAATAAAAATAGCCTAACTATACAAGGCTCGTAATCTTGAAACAATTTTAAAGAAAGGGGAAATTTATATTTCATATGTTTACCATATGGTACCAAAAGAGTTGAAGGGTGAGCAGTTGATCCCGCTCAATGAAATGAAGACCATCGACCGGAGACTATACAATCAATACACTAAAAAATACATACAACATCCTGAAAGAAAAAAGCTACTTACACAAAAGATACCTAAAATAGACTGCTTATTCAACGACGTTGTCCATCTTTCTCCCATCCACCCAAATATGATTTACAAGTCGTTAAAAGAAATGGGGATCCAATTGGATGACGACATGGAATTCTACCAAATACCAGTTGAGCAGTTAAGACCGAATGTAAATGTCTATTACCTCTTCAAAAAATCAAACTACCTCAGTTCTAGCATTGATATTACTCCATTTGATATTCGTTTACTGGACGTTGGTCAATATGATGAATTGTTGACGGTTCCAAACGAAACGATCCATTTCTACCAAAATGGCTATACAAAAGATGACCCACAATTTGCGATGTTCCATTACATTCCTCACGTATTCAGCCTAGGAAATATCAACCTACAAAATGTTGAGACCGTGCGTTGGTCCGATTCGGTGGATTAACAGAGGGGATAAATTCATGATATCAATTTCTGCCTCTTTGTTCGTTTCTCTTTTCATACTACTCATAATCACTGCTTGTGTAATCTTAATCTACCGGGTTCTTAGAGATCAAAAACATTCTTTTTCATGGTTCATACTAATAGTTACAACCATTTTCCTCATGTTAGCAACCTATCAAAGTTATATCTTTTTAAAATAATAGCGTACATTATTTAAGAAATATAACAGTAAAGGGTAACTCATGAGAAAGCATTGACTTAATAAATAGGTCAATGCTTTTTTTCTTCTATATGATTGTTTTCTTCCAAAAAATTATTTCGCTGTATCGCTACGATATACAAAAAGAGTCATTACATTCAATAAGATAGTAACCACGAGAAGAACTGTTGCTGCGAAAGCTACTGAACCAGTAATATCCATCAGTGCAGACCAATCTTCAATTTTCACAAGATGGTAACTATAGAAAATTTGAAAACATAATGCAATCGCGCAAGCACTGAAACTCATGATGGATAGGGTCACCCAGCGCTTATGGTTATGCTTTTCATGTGTTAAAAGATTAACAATTGGTAGTAGCCATGCAACCAGCCCAAGTAAAAGGCTGCCAACGTTAAGCAATACAATCATTCTCACCATTCCCCTTTTTTTATCTACTTAATAAACTTTAAAGAAAAATGCTTACACCTTTAAATATCAATACGTTAGAAAAAAGAAAAAGTTTCGCGACTGAAGATTAATAAAAATCTTCTGATATGTTTGACAACAATCCCCCTCTATCGATTATAATTTACTTAGTGTTTCGAAATAAATTTTTAGAGGTGGTTTATTAAATGGCTAAAACCAGATTAAAGCGTTCGGAAGTGCCAGTCGAACAGACGTGGCGCGTGGAAGATTTATTTGAATCGAATGAAGCGTGGGAAAAAGCACTTCAGGAATTAGAGGAAATGGTTCCGACGGTGACTAAATTCCAAGGAAAGTTAGGCGAAGGATCTGATGTTGTTTTGTCTTGCCTTCAAGCGCAAGCAAGACTTCAGGAAAAAATGATCCAGGTTGGTACGTATGTAAATCTACGAAACTCTGAAGATGGAACGAATCCAGTGAACCAGGCGAATGCGAGTAAATTTGGTTCAGCGATGGCACGTATCCAGTCCTCTTTATCATTCGTCGAGTCTGAATTATTAGCTCTACCTGAAGGTACGATCGAACAATACTTAGATGAAAATAAGGAACTCGAACCTTATCGCAGAGTTCTGCATGATATTTTAGAGAAAAAGCCTTACTCATTGGCACCTGAGACGGAAAAAGTTCTGGCATCCTTGAGTGAAATCCATTCGGCACCTTACTTGATCTATAACCGTAGCAAACTGTCAGACATGGACTTTGGGTCTTTCCAGACATCTGACGGAGAGGAATATCCGAATTCATTCGCTCTTTTCGAGGATGAGTATGAATTTTCACCAAACACAGAAGTTCGCAGAAAAGCGTATGATTCGTTTGTTGATACGCTCAAGCAGTACCAGAATACATTTGCTGCGACGTACGCGACAGAAGTCAAGAAGCAAGTGGCGATGTCACGTATCCGTAACTACAAATCGGTGACGGAGATGTTATTGCAGCCTCAAAAGGTCTCGCTTGAGATGTATCATAACCAATTAGACGTGATCCAGGAGGAATTGGCGCCGATTATGCGTAAGTTCGCTCAGTTGAAAAAGCGTCTGCTTGGTCTTGATGTGATGAAGTTCAGTGATTTGAAAGCTCCGCTTGATCCTGACTTCAACCCTGAAACTTCGTATGAAGAAGTGAGTGATACGATTCTTGAAGCGTTGAAGGTAATGGGCCCTGAATATACCGAAATCATGGAAAAAGGTTTGACGGAACGTTGGGTCGACCGTGCGGATAACGTAGGGAAAGCGACAGGTGCATTCTGTGCAAGTCCTTATGGTTCACACCCATACATTTTGTTGACGTTCACAGGCACAATGCGCGGGGCGTTCATTTTGGCTCACGAGCTTGGACACGCTGGTCACTTACATTTAGCAAACCAGAACCAAGAAATCTTCAATACACGTCCTTCGACTTACTTCATCGAGGCTCCATCAACGATGAACGAAATGCTGCTGGCTGATCATTTGCTGGAGAAAACAGATGATCCTCGCATGCGCCGTTGGGTGATTTTGCAGTTATTAGGGACGTACTATCACAACTTCGTAACGCACTTGCTGGAAGGTGAATATCAGCGTCGCGTATACGATTTAGCTGAAAAAGGTGTGCCAATTACAGCACAGACATTGTCAGAACAAAAAGGCGAAACCCTTAAGAACTTCTGGGGCGATGCTGTAGAAATCGACGAAGGAGCGAAATTGACATGGATGCGCCAGCCGCACTATTATATGGGCTTATATCCATACACGTATTCCGCAGGATTGACCGCTTCTACGCTCGTTTCACAGATGTTCAAAGAAGAAGGTCAGCCCGCGATTGATCGTTGGTTAGAAGTACTGAAGCTCGGTGGAACGAAAACACCTCAAGAATTGATGCAATATGCAGGTGTCGATATGACTTCACCAGAACCGATCAAGAAAGCTGTTGCCTATGTCGGTGAGCTGGTTGATGAGCTGGAGAAGAGTTACGAGTAAAGAGAATTAGTTTAAAGGTTTGACTAAGTAGTTCATTTTTGGAGTACAAATTGTAATTGTACCCTTAATTGAACTACTTTTTTATAGGAAAATGTAAATCTACTTTTTATGGTAAAATAAGTTAAAAATCATGGCAATTTGAAATCTTTTTTTTTACTAATTGGAGAGTGATTGAATGGACAAGCTTGAAGGAAAGTACGATCGAGATTTAACCATCAATGAAGACCTGGAGATACTGGGTCAAGTCAATGGTGATGTGTTAGTTGCAAAAGGAAACCTTAATTTACATGGGACGATAAATGGGAACTTATCTATCATTGAAAGATCAATCGTAATTATCTACGGTACTGTAAATGGAACGGTCACCAATAATGGCGGTGAATTAGAAATCTATGGGGCTATTGAGAAATTAGAAGACCTTAATGGAACTACATACATTCATGAGGAGGCTGTAATTAATAAATAATTGAGCTCGGGGGATGATTATGGGTTTCCCCCTTACAAGTCAAAATCATTATAATGATGGAGGGATTTCTGGTAGGAAGTAGACCAGAATAATATAAATAGGCAGACTACCTGGTAAGAAAACGAAGATAAGTCTCACTGCTATAGAGGAAACTCCAAAGAACTCAGCTATCCCTCCACAAACCCCTGTTATAGCTTTATCAGTTGATGATTTTCTTAATTTATTATTATTCAAAGCATCACCCCTCAGTAAGTATAGTAACCAGCCAAATATAGAGCCCTCTAATTCTTACCTAAAGAAAAACCTTCAAATAACCGTCCTCCGTAAGACTCAAGAATATCATCAACGAGCTTTACGATACCGTCTTTCTCACAATATTTATAAAACATATCAAGAGCTTCAACAAACCGATCAGCAAATTCTTCATCATAATCCTTCAATGAACGTACCACCCACTTCGAAGCACCCATCCACCTTCTATTTGTTCTTAATACGAATTCGCTGACAAGTTCGGCAAGAGTATTAGCAATAAAAATCTCTTCCGCTCTATTAGTACAACCGATAAAATCATCAAGTGCATCTGTAATGAAGTATCTCTTTATATCAATAGTTTCAGTTGGCCATTCTTCCGGACCTTCTGACAATAAATGGTTCGCTTCCTCTTTGATAGAGTCAATTATCCCGTTATCTTTCAGAACAATACCTTCCGCAACCATTCGTGGCAGTGAAGGTCTAGCCCTTTCATAATCACTTTGAAAAAATTCTCTATAAGAAGTTAAGCTATGGACAAATACTTCTACCTTCCAATCTAGCTCAATGAATGATTCTCTATAAGAAGAAGTGAGTGCCTTATCAAATATTACAATATCAAGGTCAGAAGTTTCTGTCGCTTCAGCTCGAACCACACTTCCTGCTAATAAAGCAGCTTCACTGGCTGGATAACGATTATTGATAATCTTGTGTGCAGCATCTAAGGGTGCTAATCTATTTATCTTCTCCATTGCTACCCCCCTTTTTCAACATATAAATATAAAATCAAAATACAAAAAGTTAATTATTGGTCAAACCTCTTATTAAAAGTACACCCGAGAGAATGGTTATTGCCAGATTTACTTCTGGTAGGGAAAGTGCCTCTATATAAAACGGATTACCAACTCCAAACCATGAAAACCATTTTATGATAGGGATAAATCCTAAGGTTGTAAGTAATAACGCCGGTATAAGCAACCAGTTTATATGAAATGATCCAAGAATTAAATTCTTTAGACCTTTCCATTCGATTAGTATTCCAAATAAAAAACCCCACAAACTCATTCTAAAAAGCACAAAATAAGGACTTTCATACTCACTGAGGGTAAATCTTACTATCCTGAATGTGTCATTCATTAAGTAAAGTAAAACAATCATTCCACTAACTATGAAAATGGAGAAAAGGATATTATTTCTGCTCATGGTTTCCCCCCTGAGTTAAATTGTTCACCTTCCAAATCAACAGTATTATAAGTCCTATTATAGCTCCGTAATAAACTGCGTGAAGTGCTAGTTCATCACCAGTTTGGATGAAACTTCCCAGTATAATTCCGGTAATGAAACCGAATAACCCTCCACCGACAATAGATACTATAATTTCTAGTATAATCATTTTATCCCTCACTTTAGATTGATTTTAGATAAACAAAAGATACTATACTATTTCTTTTCTATCTCAAATATCCCACCACAATGAGAGAATTTATGGAACTTACCTCTTACTCCAACTTTAAATTCATCGGCCACGAAATAGTATTCGTCATCGTCCCATTGGTGAATGTTTTCTTGTCTACATTCTTCTAATTGTTCACGCGTACCAAAAGCGATATCACCAATCAAAATTTTCCCGTCTTCTTTTAACAAAGGTCTTACCTTTTTGATAAACGATACTTTTTCTTTGTCATCTAGATGATGCAGTGTATAAGTACTAGCAATGAAATCGAACTTCTTTTGTGAAATCTCCGGTGGCGCGCCTTCAGCAATATCCCATTGATAAAGGTTGGCTTTCGGCATCTTTTCTTGAGAGATTCGGAGCATTTTTTTCGAAAAATCGATGCCATCAATCGAGTGTCCATTCTCGTATAACCTACTCGCTAAAACCCCGGTGCCCAAGCCGATATCAAGGACAGACGCGTTCTCTTTCTGCATCACTTCGTTATAAATTCTATTTAGAATTTCTTTGTATCCCGCAAATGGATATTCGTTGTTTTGTTCACTGACCTGGACAGTTTTGTCGTAATTATCCGCCCATAAATCGAAACCTTGTTGATTTAGCATCAAATACCTCCATAAATAACTTTAAAACAAAATATCGTGCAAAATTTCATTCGCTTCAGATGGGGAGTTCGCTGGTGCACCATACCGAATATCCCGGTCCTCATCTATTGGAATAAAAATGAATTTAGTGTTCCAAAAATTCTTGTATACGATTGCTATAGCTTCCTTTTTGGCTGTTCCGTTTTCCTCAAAAGTATAGATAAGTTCTTTTGTACCTTCATTATTTTGAATGATCTTTGCTTCCGCTTCGTATGGATCAAAATCGTAGTCATAATCTTCTATGATAAGCTTCCCTTCATACCTTTCATTTAAAGTTAAAGGATTGGTAGTTATTTTACCGTCGAATTCAATTGAGACGTTCGTGTCTCCCATTTGGTGTACAGCAGGTCCAAACGCAGAACCCTCCATGGTTTCGTCTATCGTTTTGGGGTAAAAAAACCAAGCCAAACCTAAAAACACTGCAGCAGAAATGAAGTAACTTATTCGTCTTCTATTACGACTTGGTGTAGATGAAGCCAAGGTTTTACGGTATTTAGAGAAGATCGGAAAAATCATATGATAAAATCCAGTTAGAACTGCAAGTAATATTACAGCTAATCCCAGATAAACCATATTAATATTAAGAAGAATAGTTAAAGTAACTGTGAGAGCAACTCCTATAGTCCCCTCTATTACACTGTACTTCCCTATCATTTCATATCTTGTTCCGCACTCTTCACAAACTAGTAGATTGTTATTCTTACCTCTGCGGAAGTATTGTTTAATAGATATTCGATTATTACATTCTTCACATATCTTCATAGCCTTCTCCCCAAAGAATCAACTCTAACCTTCTCTAGTAGCGTTATAATAAACATCCAACTTTTTAAGATTAAAGCTAATTCGATCATAATTATTATTAGCATAGACACTGCCGAAATAATCTTCTACTATTTCTGCATTTTCCTCATACTCGTAATAAAATTCTGGTCTCTCTTCAAAACCAAATTCAATAACAGCAGTGGCTTTTTCCACCTCGAACTCATAAGGGAATCCTTCGATAACGATTTTCCCTTCATATGTACGGTTAAATGTTAACCAGTTCGTCGTCACACGACCATCAAACATAATCTCGACGTTATCTGCTTGCACCTGATCAATATCACTTCCATCAACTGAAGCTTCATAGGTTTCTTTAAGTTCAACAGGAGCTAAAAAGTTCCAACCAACGTACAATGCACCTAATAATGAAAGCGATGCAGATATCTTCACCCACTTATTAGCATTACTCGGTTTATCGGAGCCATCAAAACCCGCGAATATCGGAAAAATCGTGTTAAATAAAAACAATGCAAGAAGCATTCCATAAATGGCTATTCCAGGGTAAGGTATGTTGTTCATAAGTGTCATGAAAATAATAACCATTCCTATATTCACCGAAATACCTAAGAATTTTGATTCAAATGTTAATTCGTGCTTTTCCCCACAGGACCTGCAGGTTACGGCAATTTGATAACCACCGTACCTCAGCATTTGAAAAAACGGCAAACGTTGACCGCAACTAATACATCTTGTCATTGTGTTCTTCCTAACTGTTTAAATTGGTTTAATCAATATTTCAAAAAAAAAATTGGAACGCATCGGTCCCTTACTCAGCCGATGCCCCATATAATAGATTTTTCAGATTCATCTTCATTCTTTATAACCTTCTTATTCTGTTGTACGCTCGAACATACCCCATTGGTTTCACTTAATTGAAAAATTCTAATTTCACTCCCACACTTTATTTACTAGTTTCTCGGTAACCTTTTTTGCTTCTTCACGATTACCTGCAGGAGCTGCGATACTCTCCCCTGAATTATAATTCCAATTCCCCATCAAGATTGTAAATATATCAAAGTCTCCTTCCATAATAATCCTTCCTATAGAATGAGTCTTTGGTTTGTTATTTTCATAAAAGCCATATGTAAGGATGCCTGTTCCATCTTCAGAAAATGATATAGTCATTTTCTGATCCTTTTTTCCACCAGGTATCTTAATCCCTTCAATTCCAATGAATCCATTGAAAGTAGGTCCATCAAATAGTTTTTTCCTTAACGTCCCTTCTATTAGAACTTCGATTTCCTTATCAACTTCAGGCTGATTAGAACCGGCCGTATATTCGAAAGCAGTTACCTGTTTTGAAACATCTTTTGGATAGAGGTACCATGCGAGTGCTGTGAAGACGATAACACCTAACACTCCTAGAATGATGAACAATTTCTTCATAACTTTCCCCTTCTTTTTATACAGTTACCGATCAAACAAAATGTCATCCATAATATTCCTTACTTCAGCAGAGTTGGTCGCAGGTGCACCGTAGTAAAGGTCTTCTTCTTTATGAAACAATACAAAGCCATCATCATTAAATTCAGAAAGAGCAAAGCCAAAGTTATATACTTTCTCCGCACCATTTTCCTCATATATATAGTAAAAATCATTTTCCTTATGAGCATGATATTCAACTACAGCATGGTGACCGTTGGTGGAAGTAGGTAAGTCGAAACCTTCAATTTCCAACTTTCCTTCAAAAGTTTTCTTGAACGTCAGTAAGTTAGTTGATACTGTACCGTCGACTATTATCTCAAAAGTTTCATTACTATAAAGGTCGTCTCCCCAAACAGCTCCATCATAATTAGCTGTAATATCTTTAGGGTAGACCAACCACACGCAATAACCGAGGGATACTGTCAGAGAAATAACCCCAATGATTTTTTGCATTCTACTATTCCCTTGCTCTTCAGCCACTTCATAATTTACGAAAAAAGGAGAAAAAATCCCGAATATAAACCCTAGAATTATTAAACCCCATATAACAACACCAAAGTTCATATATACCATTACTGAAAAGAACAATAGTATAATTGAAAAGACAAAGAATAATAAAATCAATACCCATCTTGACTTCCCTGACTCTTGAAGCAAAGTATCACAATTCTTACAACGCTTATTACCTCTCCAACTCTGCAAAAATAGTTCATGCCATTTGAATTTCTTTTCGCATTTTGGGCAGCTTTGCATGACATCACCTTTTACATCTCAATTTTTCAATAAAATTCTATCACTTCAATAGTAGACTTAAATGGTATCCAATAAAATAATCTATTATCAAAAGAATGATTTGCAGGAGCCCTATAGACGGTCTTTGTGTCTGCATGGAATAAAGTCAGATCTTTTAAGCCAAATCCAAGACCAAAATCAGCATGAGCTGTGCCAAATTCATATTCTTTTTCTTCACCTTTTTCCTGATATTTATAATAAAAATCCCCAACTTTGTTTGAGTCGAATTCTATGACTGCAGTTGAATTTTTAGTAGATATAGGCAAGTTAATTCCTTCGATTTCTAAATCTCCTTCAAACCTTTGGTTAAATGTAAAAATATTAAATGTTATTGTACCATCGATCTCGACATGAAAATTTTCATTAGTTTCGACACCCTCTCCCTCGATAGGCCCATCGTAAGTACCAGAAACATGTTTCGGAATAATACTCCATATGATAAATCCCAAAGCAGCTATTGCTACTATTGAACCGAATACTTTACCAAATTTATTTTTGCTCTTTCCGTCTTCTTCGGCAAATTCATACTTTGCGAAGAAAGGTCTGACTAAAGTCATTAAAAACATCAGCAGAAAGATCATTAAACTCAGGGCCCAATTAACTTCAACGGAAATGGCTATGATTAAAAATACAGGTAGGGCAAGTAGGGATACCTCTAGTTTCTTCGTCTCTTCTGTTGTTTTATACAACATTCCGCAGTTTTTACAACGAATTTCATTTGGTTGCCCTTTGTTGCTTTCTAATACGATCTCAATCCATTTGAATTTTCTATCACAGTAATTACATCTATGCACGCAATCCCTCTTCCATCAATGCCTTAGCTTATTTCAGTCTATATTTTGAATCATCAATTCTAGATAATGTTCCATTTTCTCAGCTTCTTTGTTAAATCCGTATTTTTTTAAAAGTTCAATACCACTTGTTACCATTTCGATACCTTCTGACAAATTTCCTTTTTTTATAAGATAAATTCCTTTTAATTGTAAGATATTATTTTTCTCATAAAGATATGTTTCTTCACAGTGTGCTTCAGCTATTTTAAAGAAGTGTTGAAATGCTTGTTCGTTAAATTCACAATTAATCTTGTTCACTGGCCCTAATAGATGTATCAATGTGTTCATTATTATGCTAAGAATAAGACGCTTATCATCTGAATAGCTTTTTTCTACTGCTATCTTCGTCATGTTGATTACAGTTGCTTCTGACATAACAAGCATCGTTGAACGATATAAATTCAGCTCATAACGATTCCAGACCTCTACATCAAAAAGGTAGTTTAAAAGAATTTGGTGGCCGTCATCTTTTTCATCAATATATTCAGCTTTAATAATCCTTTCAAAAGTCTCAAGCATCACGACGTTGCAGCGATATGGAGCTAACTGACTTTTATGGTATAGAACTAGTTGCTCTTCTATTAATCGATGAAGTTGTTTGAGATCTCGTGAATGAAAGGCGTCCGAAGCCCGTTCAAAAATCGTAATGGATGAAGCATGTTCTCTATTACGATAAATATGCATGAATTCTTCAATGGTGATGAACATCTTTTCTAACAATGGCACGAGGTGTTGGATGGAAATGTCTGATTCTCCTCGCTCGAATTTTGATAAAAAAGAAACCGAAACTGCACCCTCCGCTACCTGTTTCATGGTATATCCCTTTTGTTTACGGATTTTTCGGAATGTCTCTCCGTACGTTTTCACCGTTCACATGCCCCCTTTTTGATTACCGATTCCACTATATGAGAATTATATCGTCCGCTTCTCCGTTTTTATTAATCTAGTAATTGGGAGGGTGGTATTAATGAATAATCATTATTTAATAAAAAATGCGAAGGTATTAGATTTAGAGAATGAAAATTTTGTGGAAGCCTCCATAGAAGTAGAAGGAGGTCGGATAGTAGAGCTTCACAATCCTGATTTTGAGTTTCCTCATGTTGTTGATTTTAAAGGAAAGTATGTTATTCCGGGGCTGATCGATATGCATGTTCATATTAAGGATGGGCACGCTCCTTATTTTCTGGCGGCTGGGGTGACCACTGTGAGGAATACGGGAGGGAATGTATGCGAGTTGAAAGGTTTAATTAATGCTCCAACTGAGGCTCCGACCCCAAGGGTTTATTCTGCTGATCGAATGATTGACGGGCCACCTGGATTATGGGGAGCAACAAGTCCTTGGAATATGAACACAACAGATCCTGAAATCGCTCGAAAAGAAGTGCGCCGACAAGCTGAAGCTGGTGCAAACCTGATTAAAGTATACGGACTGTTACCAAGCCATGTGATGAATCAAGTTGTTGATGAAGCTAACAAATTAGGCTTGGAAGTCAGCTGTGACTTGATTCATTCTAGTGATGTTAACGCAGTGGAGGCGGCACGAATAGGTGTTACATGGAATGAACACGCCTCGGGAGTGATTCAAGCGATGTATTCAGAATGGACGATGGGAGCGGATGATTCTGTTTGGGAGAATGTCCCGTTCGATGTACCTGATGAAGAAAAAATCAGAGAAGTATGCCAGGTGTGGTTGGATCATGGGGTGAAATTGTGCCCCACGATGGTGCTTTTTGATCAAATGGATAGGCAACGAAATGTGTGGAAAGCGGATGATTTCTTAACAAGCGAAATTGAAAAAGAAGAGCAGCTGATGGCTCAGTGGAAGGCAATTTCTCAACATGAGAAAGCCCTAAAAAGGTTAGGCATCCAAAGTAAAATGAACCGCACAATTGCACGAGTTTATAAAGAAATGGGAGGAGTGGTCGTTGCAGGAACAGATACTCCGGCCGGGATATATTCATGGCCAGGTCTTGCGCTCCACCGTGAGTTAGAGCTTTTTGTTAGAAGTGGATTCACTGAAATTGAAGCTTTGCGCGCAGCAACTTCAATTGCTTCTGAATCAATTGGCTTGAGTGATCTAGGTGATATTCGCGCTGGTAAGATAGCGGATTTGGTGATTTTAGATAAAAATCCTTTAGAAGACATTCGTCATACAAAAGAGATTCATTGGGTGATCAAAGGTGGTAAAATTCTTACCCAAAAAGAAATCTTAGAGAACCTGCCTGACCAAGGTTCTATTATGGCAAATCTCCACCGATTCATCGACGAATTCCATGACGAGGTGAGTGAAGATTGGTATGATGACATTAAACAAGAGTTGAATGAAGGGTAGGTTTTCACATGAAACGGGTGATGGTTTCGTTCAGCGGTGGTAAGGATTCGATGCTTGCTTTACACCGCCTGAGTCAGGAAGAAGAAGTCGTTATTGATAGTCTTTTGACCACTGTGAATGAAGCATACAATAGGACTTCCATCCACGGCGTTCGAGAGGAAATACTAGATTTGCAAGCTGAATCGCTAGGATTCCCCCTTAGGAAAGTCCAATTGCCTAAGCAACCTTCTAATGAATTTTATGAAAAAGAAATGGCTCAAATCATGCAAGAAGCTGAAGCAGATGGTGTGACCCATGTAATGTTCGGGGACATTTTCTTAGAAGATATACGAGAATATCGCGAAAAGAATTTGGAGAGCACCTCTTGTGAAGCTATTTTTCCTATTTGGGGCGAGTCGACTGCAGACCTGATGCACGAGTTTATCGAGCTAGGTTATGAAACGATCATTACAACGATCGACCCGAAGAGAGTGCCTCAGTATTTTTTAGGGAAAATGATGACTCACGAATTTGTTAAAGCTTTGCCTAAGGATGTGGATCCTTGTGGTGAATATGGAGAGTTCCACACGTTGGTTGTTGATGGGCCAATGTTCAGCAAACGGATCCCCGCTGCGTTGACTGATGAGATTCGTGAGGAAGAATTTTATACTTATGTGGATGTTACGATAGAAAGTAAAAAAGGCTAATTGATTTTAATGAGGTGATCAAATGAAACTTGCACTGATTCAAATGGATATAGCTTTCGGTGAACCAGAGAAAAATAAGCGGTCGATTGAACAATACTTTGCTGAACTAGATAAGTCAGCCGATACAGTCGTGTTACCTGAAATGTGGAATACTGGTTACGATTTGAAGCGACTAGATGAAGTTGCGGATGCTGATGGCAAGGACTCTCAGAATTTTTTATCTGACCTTGCGAAAAGGTATGAAGTCAATTTAGTTGGCGGTTCTGTCGCTAAGTCTAGTGAGCGAGGATTCACGAATACTATGTATGCACATGATTCTACGGGTAAAAAGCTAGGTGAATATAGTAAGGTTCACCTATTTCGCCTGATGGAAGAAGAAAAATATTTGGTTGAAGGCCAAGAACGTGGTCCTTTCACTTTAAACAACATACCAAGTGCTGGCTTGATCTGCTATGACATTCGTTTTCCAGAGTGGGTTAGAGCACATGTGATGGACGGAGCTCAAGTTTTATATGTCGTTGCCGAATGGCCAGCGCCACGCATCGATCATTGGCGAACATTGTTGATTGCTCGTGCAATCGAAAACCAATGCTATGTAGTTGCTTGTAACCGTGTAGGAAGTGATCCTAAAAATGATTTCGGTGGACATTCGATCGTAATCGACCCTTGGGGAGAGATAGTCGCAGAAGCTGACGATCGCGAACAGATTTTAAATGCTGAAATCAATCTAGAGTTAGTCGAAGAAGTGCGGAAGCGTATCCCTATTTTTGATGATCGTCGAGAGAAGTTGTACTAGAGGGGAGAGAGCTTATTGTTCTTGCTCCTTTCCCCTCTTGTTCACTTCCAAAATTTCTTTCAATGTGCTATGTATGCTATGAAGTGTCATTAGAATGAAACCAAGCAGGACGAAGGTTACTATTTCCCCAGTCACTAAGGAAATTACCCCTAATAAGAATGCATACAATCCATAAAAAAACCTGTTCATTTCGAAATCCCCCCTTTATCTAAAATTGCTTTATATAATTTTAACATAAATATCCATAAATCATTTTTTTGAAAATGGATTATTGGGTGGACTCCTACATACTATAACAATCCTAAGGATAAACTTATTCCTATGAATTCTCGCTCCTTCCCCGTGACTTTCTGGGTTTGCCCGTGAATTCTCGCTCCTTCCCCGTGACTTTCTGGTTTTACCCGTGAATTCTCGCTCCTTTCCCGTGACTTTCTGGGTTTGCCCGTGAATTCTCGCTCTTTCGATGAAATTCCGCTCCCATTTCCTGAAATTCCGCTCTCGTTCCCTGAAATTTCGCCCCATAAATTACTAAATATAAAAAAAAGAACCTCAGCCGAAGCTGAGGTTCTCTCATCATTCCATTCATTAGAATGTTTCTGAAATTGTTTTTCCTTGTAGGAAGTTGTAAAGGTAGTCTGGGCCACCTGCTTTTGAGTCTGTACCTGACATGTTGAATCCGCCGAATGGGTGGTATCCAACAATCGCTGCAGTACAGCCACGGTTGAAGTATAAGTTACCAACGTGGAAGTCTTCACGAGCGATTTCTAAGTGGTTACGGTTATTAGAGATAACTGCACCAGTTAGACCATAGTCAGTGTTGTTTGCAATGTCAATCGCTTCACTGAAGTCGTTTGCTTTAGTGAATGCAACGACTGGTCCGAAGATCTCTTCTTGCATGATTGTTGCTTTCGGGTCAACGTCAGCAAAGATTGTCGGGTTGATGAAGTAACCTTTAGAAGTGTCTCCATCACCACCTTGGACAAGTTTACCTTCTTTCTTACCTGTTTCGATGTAACCCATGATCTTGTCATAAGCACCTTGGTCAACAACAGGACCCATATAATAGTTTTTATCAGAAGTGTTACCCACTGATAGATCTTTTGTTAGTTCAACCGCACGCTCAAGAACTTCGTCGTATACGTCCTTGTGGATTACGGCACGAGAACATGCAGAACATTTTTGTCCTTGGAAACCGAATGCAGATTGTACGATCGATTGAGCCGCAAGCTCTAAGTCAGCTTCGTTATCGACAACGATGGTATCTTTACCACCCATTTCAATAACTGTGCGCTTCAACCACTTTTGACCTTCTTGTACTTTTCCTGCTTTTTCGAAAATACCAGTACCAACATCACGAGAACCTGTGAAGCTGATGAAACGTGTTTTTGGATGATTAACAACGTAATCCCCTACTTCTTTACCGCTACCAGGGATGTAGTTGATTACTCCACTTGGCATACCCGCTTCTTCAAGTACTTCCATCAATTTGTACGCAATAACTGGTGTTGCACTAGCTGGCTTCAATAGTACTGTGTTACCAGTAACCATTGGAGATACAGCTGTACCACACATGATTGCGAATAGGAAGTTCCAAGGTGAAACGACTAGGCCTGCACCTAATGGAATGTATTCGAAACGGTTATGTTCGATCGTACGGCTGTTGATTTTCACGCCTTCGTTGATTTCAAGCATTTGACGACCATAATATTCTAAGAAGTCGATTCCTTCTGCGATATCAGCGTCAGCTTCTTTCCATGGCTTTCCGCCTTCTTTGATAATCCATGCATTGAATTCATGCTTACGGCGACGGATGATCGCTGCCGCACGGAAGAGGATATCTGCGCGCATTTCTGGGCGAGACTTTCTCCACCATTCAAATGTTTCGTTAGCTACATTCAAAGCTTTTTCTGCTAATTCTGTATCAGCTTTAGATACGCTTCCAACAACCTCGTCTTTTTTAGCTGGGTTGTAAGATACGATTTTGTCGTCTGTATAAATTCTTTCGCCACCGATGATCAGTGGATAGTCTTGTCCAAGTTCTTTCTCCACCTGCTTCAGTGCGTCTTCAAGTGCTTTAGCATTTTCTTTTACCGAAAAATCTGTAAATGGTTCATGACGATATGGTTGTACCATGAATTAAAGCCTCCTCTTTACGATTTCTGCGCCTACTATAGCGCTTCCATTTTATATTCTATATGATAGATAATCGTTATTCAAACAAAATTCATATTGTTATTGGTAAATATGGACAAATGGCTCTTCATCCCCTGCATCTTTCGTGATGACACTCTCCTGCTTCGTCGGAGATTCGACAGTCACTTCAACGTCAAAATAGTTCGGGAAGTGTTCTTGAATCAATCCATATATATGTTGTGTGAAACCGACGACTTCCTGTTTTCCCTGGAATTCGATAGGGATATTGATTGAAAGCTCTTGAAGTTCATCATCAATATAAAAACCATTGCCCACTACACCGATATAGTTAGGGAAATAATCTGAGACACCGTTCGTGAAGTCCTGCATCATTTCAGCATGTTCGTAATATTCTTCCTCTGCCTGGTTGGACGGGAAAAGAACATATTGTTCGTTGACCGACTCCCATTCATTCGTTGTCATATCAAGGGGTTCGACGTATGTTTTCTGCATGAAGTTACCAGGCTTGATGGCTCCGCGCTCATTCTCTTTATAAAGAGCAATAACTACTGGCACCTCTTGTAACGCCTCTTTATTACGGACTTTCTTTAATATATCATCAGCAATCTCTTTACCATGCTCTAAAATATACTCTTCTGGGATATCACCATAATAAGTCGGTCCACCTATTTCAGTTTGGTAGGTGAACTGTGATTTGACCGCAATACCAATCGAAACTCCCGCCAGTTCCACCCGGCTCTCCTCAGCTCGAACGAGATAGTTCTGTTCAAGGATGTGAGAGAGAATACGGGGCTTCCATACACCCGCTTCTTCCCCTTCACGAAGAGCCTCCATTGTTACATCAGGGTTCGGCTCTACCAAATACTCTTGTAGTTGTTCATCACTCAATGTATTTGACTCGATCCAATTCAAGGCTTCATCTCCAGAAATATATTGACCTTCTTGGAAAAGATATTCCTCTGTATCAAAGTAATCTTTCGACTGTCGGATCAGCCCTTGCTCAAGTTCGTCGATATCATACCGATTAGCAACCTGATTAGTGATGACACCACGAGCCGCACTTGGCTGATAAGGGAGGATCGTACTATAGTTATCTTCAGATAAATTATTATTAGGAACGATGAATCGCTGTTCGTCCATCGTTTCGTCCGTCTCTTGGATAACTTCATCTTCTTGTTCATAATCTGGCGCGCACCCTGCTAGAGCAAACCCAGTCAAGATAAATATAATTGTAAACTTTCTCATTGTAGGCACTCCTTATGCATCAAATGCATCGATCATTTGCTGCTCATTCCATACTTCGACTTCTAATTCTTTCGCTTTTTCAAGCTTCGATCCTGCATCTTCACCTGCAACTAGTAAGTCTGTCTTTGCACTTACACTTCCTGTCACCTTTCCACCTGCTGCTTCAATCTTTTCCTTCGCTTCAGGTCGGGAGTACTGTTCGAGCTTCCCAGTCAATACGACCGTTTTTCCATAAAAAGGTGAATCTTCTGAAGCCTCTTGGACCTCATGTAAGTATTCCATATTCAACCCTAATGAACGTAATTCTTCAATCAGTTCGACTACTTGCTCTTTTTGAAAATATGCGTGGATAGAGTCGGCCATTTTCTCACCGATTTCATCGATCGCTACAAGTTCATCTACTGTTGCATGCTGCAATTTTTCCATCGTCTTAAAATGAGCTGATAATGTATCTGCTGCTTTATTGCCGACATAACGGACCCCGAGCCCGAACAATAATCGCTCGAGTGAATTTTCTTTCGATGCTTCAATCGCTTCAAGTAGATTGGTGACTGATTTTTCACCCATACGTTCGAGTTCTAGTAGTTCATCTTTTTCTAATTTATAAAGATCAGCCATGTCATGGATCAGTTCATGATCGAATAGCTGCTCAATCACTTTTTCACCAAGACCATCGATGTTCATGGCATTCCGCGAAACAAAATGAATCAGTCCTTCTTTCAGTTGAGCTGGACAGTTGGGGTTCATACAGCGCCAAGCGACTTCGCCATCGATTTTCTCTAAACGACTTCCACACTCAGGACAATGCTCTGGCATGCGGAATTCCTTTTCATCTCCAGTACGCTCATCTTTCACTGAACGGACAACTTCTGGGATGATATCTCCAGCTTTCTTGATCACGACCGTATCGTTAATACGGATATCTTTTTCAATGATTAGGTCTTCATTGTGTAATGACGCGCGTTGCACTGTAGTACCAGCTACTTGAACCGGATCAAGGATTGCAGTAGGTGTAATCGCACCTGTCCGGCCGACACTCAACTCGATATCACGAATCGTCGTAATCGCTTCTTCTGCAGGGAATTTGTATGCAATCGCCCAGCGTGGACTTTTCGCGGTGAAACCAAGCTGTTCCTGAAGCTCAATCGAGTCTACTTTGATGACCACTCCGTCGATTTCATACGGAAGGTCACTCCGCTTCATCGTCCATTCCTCTGTATAGTTAATCACGTCTTCAATCGAATCGAACGTTTGCGTCTCCTGATTCGTTTTGAAACCCAGTTCACGAAGGTACTGCAATCTTTCACTATGTGAGCTTGTAGATGAAGCTTCCCATTCACCCACACTGTATAAAAAGATATCCAGATTCCTGCTTGCTGCGATTTTCGGATCGAGTTGGCGCAACGAACCAGCTGCAGCATTCCTCGGGTTCGCAAAGAGTTCTTGCCCCTCTTTTTCACGACGTTCGTTCAATGCGATGAAAGATTTCTGTGGCATGAAAACTTCCCCGCGGACTTCAATCGTTTCTTCTTCTTTGATTTTAAGGGGAATGCTTTTGACAGTTCTCAAGTTTTGGGTAATGTCTTCACCCGTTTTACCATCTCCACGAGTCGCTCCGCGTACGAAACGACCATTTTCGTACCTTAGTGATACGGCCAATCCGTCAATTTTCAACTCACAAACGTACCGAAAATTTCCACCTACACGGTCACGGATCCGTCGGTCGAAATCGCGCAGATCTTGTTCACCAAATGCGTTTCCAAGACTGAGCATCGGTACGGTGTGGTCGACTTTGACGAATTTGTCTAGAGGAGCCCCTCCGACACGTTGAGTAGGGGAGTCCTCTGTGACTAATTCAGGAAATTCATCTTCTAATTTAATCAATTCCTGCATTTTTTGATCATAATATTGGTCAGATACGGTTGGCGCATCTTCCACATGGTATTCATAATTGTATTGATTCAGCTCATCGCGAAGTTCTTCAATCGCTGATGCTGCTTCCTTTTGATTCATTGTTTGCCACCTCATCCATTCGATTTATTGATCGGTGCAAATTGTGCGAGTACTCTTTTGATGCCAACAGGTGATGGGAATGCGATGTCCAGTTCCATATCATCCGCTGCACCTTCCACTTTGACGACTGTTCCTTCTCCCCACTTCTTATGGGAGACTTTATCGCCGACACTCCACTCTTGTGGAGTCGAAGGTTTCTCTTTCATCGTCTTCGCTTTTCGTTTCGGCTGAGGTTTTTCTGTAGCCCCACCTTTAGATGAAAGGTCATTCAACGCTTTCGAGAAGGAATCTGATTGCCCCCCAAAACTTCCAGAAGAACTTCCTGAAGATCCTCCACCGAAGACTTCCCCTTCACGTTCAACGAGATCCACTGGCAGTTCATCTAGGAAACGACTCTTCTGGTTGTACTGCGAGCGGCCGAAAATCGTACGTGACGATGCAAGTGTCAAAAAGAGTTGCTGCTCAGCACGCGTGATTCCCACGTAAGCTAGACGGCGCTCCTCTTCCATTTCCTCTTCATCCATCAATGATCTACTGTGTGGGAATAGATTCTCCTCCATACCGATCAAGAAGACGATAGGAAACTCAAGTCCTTTCGCCGAGTGCAACGTCATCAACGTGACTTTATCTGTATCGTTTTCATCCGTCTGATCAAGGTCAGAAATCAGAGCTAAATCAGTCAAGAACGCAAGCAATGACTTATCTTCGCTCGCTTTTTCAAATTGTTGCGTAACGGTTTTGAACTCTTCCAAGTTCTCCATTCGACTTTGCGATTCGATCGAGCGGTCCCGCATCAACTCTTCTTCATACCCAGAATGTTTCAGCACTTCCTGAACAAGCTCAGTCACTCCGAGGAATTCCTGTTGTTTCTTCCAATCTTCAATCATCCCTCTGAAAAGATTAAGCTGGTTCGATGCTTTTTTACTGATCGGCATGAAGTCCGCTTCTAGCACAGCATCATATAAAGATAAATCGTTCATTTCAGCGTGCATCTGTAATTTTTCGATCGTCGTTTTCCCGATTCCGCGTTTCGGCACATTAACAACACGTTGGAATGCGATGTCGTCATTCGGATTCACAATCAGTTGTAAGTATGCGAGTAAATCTTTGATTTCTTTTCTGTCATAGAACTTCGTGCCGCCAACCATCTGATAAGGAATGTTTGATTTTACGAGCACGTCCTCCATCGCACGCGACTGCGCATTGGTCCGGTAAAGAATTGCGAAATCCTGATAAGATAAATCTTTTTCTTTTGTCATATCCTGAATTTGGTCGACAATATAACGCGCTTCTTGACGCTCATCCATCGCTTCGAACACTTTAAGCTTCGTACCATCAGGGTTGTCCGTCCAAAGATTCTTCGGCTTGCGCGATGAATTACGTTCAATGACATCGTTGGCAGCCTGTAAAATCGTTTTAGTCGAACGGTAATTTTGTTCGAGTAAGATTACTCGTGCGTTCGGATAGTCTTCTTCAAATGAAAGGATGTTATAAATGTCTGCCCCGCGCCATTTATAGATCGACTGGTCCGAGTCACCGACAACGCATAAATTTTTGAATCGATCCGCAAGCAATTTTACTAGCTGGTACTGGGCTTTGTTCGTATCCTGATACTCATCGACATGTATGTACTGGAATCGATTCTGATAATACTTCAGCACTTCCGGCACCCGTTCGAATAAAAAGTATGTCTCCATAATCAAGCTATCGAAGTCGAGCGCTTGATTTTTACGTAGTAATTTTTCATATGTTTCGTATAGTTCCGCAATTTTTTCTTCGTAATAATTACCCGCTTGATGCTTCATCACTCCAGGAGTGATCAATTGGTTCTTCGCCTGGCCGATCGCAAAGCCGACTGCGCGAGGATCAAACTGCTTCGAGTCGAGATTGTTGATACGAAGTGCTTCTTTGATGACCTGTTTCTGGTCACTTGCATCATATATCCCGAAGTTACGATTGATGCCGATCCGGTCTCCATCACGACGTAATATACGCACACAAAGTGAGTGGAACGTTGACATGACAATACTCTTCGCGTCTTCACCGACTAATGTCTCGACACGTGACTTCATCTCTTTAGCGGCCTTGTTCGTAAAGGTAATCGCTAAAATGTTGTAAGGTTGTACCCCCTTTTCAGCTAAAAGATAGGCGATCCGGTGAGTCAATACGCGTGTTTTTCCACTACCTGCTCCCGCCATGATCAATAAAGGGCCTTCCGTATGCTGAACCGCTTTTTTTTGTGGATCATTCATTGATTGTAATATCTCTTTCATCGTCAAACTCATTTATAAACCACCTTCGTTTGAATTCGCGTCCCGACTAGCCTGGACTTTCACCGCGTGCACGGTTCTAAGTGCCTTATTTATATCTTCATAAATGACATCCCCAACGACGACGATGTCTGATCGTTCGGCCATTTCTTTTGCCTGTTCTTTCGATTCGATACCCCCGCCATAGATGAGCATCGATTGATCAAGCGTTTGATTTACCTTCTCAACCAACGCTGGATCTCCATATGTACCGCTATATTCTAAATAGACGAACGGTAAATTAAAAAGATGTTCAGCAACTTGAGCGTAAGCAATGACATCTTCCTCAGTCGTTGCTTTGGCGTCTGTCTGCTGATACGCCTTCGAATCTGGATTGAGCATGATATACCCTTCCGCCATCAACTCTTCCCATTCGATGAAATCGCCATACTCCTTCACCGCTTGATGATGTAGATCGAGCATCCATTTTTTATCGGTACTATTCAATACCATTGGAATAAAATAAAAATCAAATCCTGGAGTGATCGATTCGAGGTTCGACACTTCCATAATACAAGGAACAGTATATCTTCTGATTCTCGCAAGCAAATCTAACACATCGTCGAGAGTCACACCATCTGTCCCTCCGACAATGACAGCATCCGTACCTGATTCGCAGATTTGCTCAAGATTTTCATCTGTTATTTTTTTATTAGGGTCTAGTTTAAAAATGTGTCGCCACATTCGATAATCTTCAATCACACAAACGCCTCCAAAATCTAACTATGCGCTATTTATTATATCAGATTTAAGGTAGAACTTTCATTGGGAAGAAGGATGTTTTTTTCACAAAAGATTGAAGGGAATAATTACGGATAAACACAAAATAACTACGGATAAATTATGATCCGTCGTACGAAATCATCATTTCAGCCAAAAGTGGCGCAATTATGAAGAAAAGTGGCGTAATCTATCCTAAAATTTAGAATATAATGACTTTTTAACCCATTTTTCGTATACTTTTAGCTAAAAAGTGACGCAATTACATTCCCAACCCGCACCAAAATATTGAGAATCGAAGTTGGTTATGCTACAATTTACAAAAGCAAATACACGACGAAGGATCAATAGTAGCTGAACCCTCTGTAACAAGCGATTCAGGGATAGTGTGAGCCTGGAACAAGGAGCAGTGAAACGGCAATCTGGAGTGTGAGCGACTGAAAGAGGGTACTTTCTGACTGACAAGTACCAATCAGGGTGGAACCGCGGGAATATAACTCTCGTCCCTGGGCTATCACTGGCCCATGGGCGGGAGTTTTTTGTGTATAAAAAGCCTCTGCCCAAGCAGAGGCTACCGATTCCAATTACTAAGGAGGAAAAAATAAATGGCTAAACAAATGGAGAATATCGTTAATCACTGTAAACATCGCGGCTTCGTTTTCCAAGGGTCTGAAATTTACGGAGGACTTGCGAACACGTGGGATTATGGTCCACTCGGTGTCGAACTGAAGAAAAATTTAAAAGATGCATGGTGGAAAAAATTCGTACAAGAATCCCCATATAATGTCGGCCTGGACGCATCGATCTTGATGAATCCTAAGACATGGGAAGCATCTGGTCACTTAGGTAATTTCAACGACCCGATGATCGATTGTAAAGACTGTAAATCTCGTCACCGTGCTGACCACTTGATCGAAAACTATTACGAATCAAAAGGTGAAGAAAAGGTCGTAGATGGCCTTCCATTCGATGAGCTTGAAAAAATCGTCAAGGAAGAAAACATCACGTGTCCAACTTGTGGTTCTGACAACTTCACAGAAATCCGTCAGTTCAACTTGATGTTCAAAACTTATCAAGGGGTAACAGATGATTCATCTGACGAAATTTTCATGCGTCCGGAAACGGCTCAAGGTATTTTCGTCAACTTCAAAAATGTACAGCGTTCGATGCGTAAAAAAGTACCATTCGGTATTGCACAAATCGGTAAGAGTTTCCGTAACGAGATTACTCCAGGTAACTTCATTTTCCGTACGCGCGAATTCGAACAAATGGAGATGGAATTTTTCTGTAAACCAGGAGACGAGCTCGAATGGTTCGACTACTGGCTTGATTTCTGTCACAACTGGCTCACGAACCTCGGACTAAATCCAGAACGTATCCGCCGTCGTGTCCATGACTCCGAAGAGCTATCTCATTACAGTAACGCAACTACGGACCTTGAATATCAGTTCCCTTTCGGTTGGGGTGAACTTTGGGGCTTAGCATCCCGTACGGATTACGACTTGACTCAGCACGCAGAACATTCAGGTGAAAACCTTGAATATATCGATCCGCAAACGAACGAACGCTATCTGCCATACGTTATCGAACCAGCACTCGGGGCGGATCGTTTAGCATTATCTTTCCTAACGGATGCTTACGATGAAGAAGAACTTGAAGATGGAACAAGCCGAACAGTGATGCATTTCCACCCAGCAGTTGCACCATTCAAGGCAGCAGTACTTCCTCTTTCCAAAAAATTATCTGAGGAAGCACAAGAAATTTTCCAAGACCTTGCGAAAAACTTCATGGTCGACTACGATGATTCTGGATCCATCGGTAAACGTTACCGTCGTCATGATGAAATCGGAACACCTTTCTGTATCACGTATGACTTCGATTCTAAAGAAGACGGCCAAGTAACCGTGCGTGATCGTGACACGATGGAACAAACTCGTATGCCGATTGCTGATTTAAAAGACTTCTTACAAGAAAAAGTAAACTACTAAATTCAACCACAACTGGCCGTTGATCCGGTCAGTTGTTTTTTACATAACAGAGCATGAAAGGAGGCGTAACTATTGAAAAAATTGATTGTCCTATGGCTAGCGGTCGCAGCTGGTGGCATGATCGGAACTTATCTTCGCTATCTTGCCCACCCCCTGACGATATTAGATGTCTTCCCTTTAGGGACATTGCTTGTCAACGTGATTGGCAGCTTGATTTTAGGTGCTTTCACCGCATACTCGAATACGAAATCACCAGATGAAACATTCAAAGTATTCGTAGGTGTCGGTTTCTGCGGCGGACTCACGACCATGTCCACGTTCGCAGCAGATTCATTCACGCTTATGACACCTGATTATGCATTTCTTTTCATCGGTTACGTCGCCTTATCCTTTATCGGTGGTATCGCCTCAGCAGCAATAGGGTATCTTGCAACACTTAAAGTAATGGAGGCTAAATAATGAACTTTCTATTAATCGTACTCGGGGGCGCAGTCGGTGCAATCCTACGTTATGAATTAGGGAAAAGAATAATGGCTCGAACCAAACAGCCCGGAATCCCTAAAGCAATGCTCATTGTGAACTTGATCGGTGCAGCAGGACTTGGAATATTTCTCGGCATGTATGGCGTGATGAACTCCCCAAACGAAGGTGGAGATAACCCTTGGTATCTGCTTATAAATATAGGATTCTTCGGTGCATTCACAACCTTTTCTACTTTCAGCGTCGAAGCCTTTCAACTGCTACATAAAGGCGAGATGAAAAGGTTTTGGATCTATTCGTCACTTACATTCATCGGTTCGATCACACTATTCAGCCTAGCTTATATGTTTATATTGAGTAACTATATGTAGTAGAACGATTGAATTTTTAAAAAGTGACGCAATAAAATAAATGAACCGGACGTACTTTAGACGTCCGGTTCTCCTTATACGAGTAATTTCGAGAGCAATAGTTACGGATAAATCGAAAATAGTTACGGATAAATACCTATTATTTTCCAATTTTAGCGTAAATATCGCTATTTTCATTCTAAAACGCTTGATTAGTTACGGATAAAAATCCTTCACAAACTATTATTCCTTTCCAGCTTCCTCTAATGCCTCTCCGTTCTTTTTGAATTCCCACTCTTCAAAGATTTCATTTTTCAACTGCTGCCCAACCATCTTTACCTTCTCGAGTATAGGAGCTCAAGATATAAAAGTATTCCCCATCAAATTGGCTAAATGTCGCGGTTCCTTTCCTAACAGAAACTTCATAACCATAAGTCTCGATTACCATCCTGGTAGTGGTTCATCGTTTTTTAACGGATACCGGCTCATTTTATGTATTTCTATCAACTATTATATACCTCATTCATCAAGCATTAGAAATTACTACTAACATGAACAATGCTACAATACTATTAATTAACCAATCTTTCGGAGGGTCACATATGAACTCGATTGCAGCCACACAGTCCCGAGTTGGGCTATTACATAAATTCCAGACGCACCGTGAGATTATTTTTTCGATCATTGGGGGCTTGTTTTTACTGTTCGCGTTTATTGCCGACAGGAATGAAGCTACTTTTGTAACCTTAGTCCTTTATCTTTTATCATACGGAATTGCAGGCTACTCCAAAGCTAAAGAAGGGTTGTTGGATTTAGTCCAAAACCGTTCACTGAACGTAGAAATCCTAATGATTATTGCTGCCTTAGGCGCAGCATCGATCGGTTATTTTCATGAAGGGGCCATATTGATTTTCATTTTTTCGTTAAGTGGAGCCCTGGAAACCTATTCGCTTCAAAAAAGTGAACGCGACCTTTCTAAGTTGATTCAATTAGCCCCAGAGGAAGCTCACAGATACAACGAGGATGGATCTTTAATGACCATTCCTGTAGACGAATTGAGAATAGGTGACCGAATTCTTATTAAGAACGGAGAACGAGTTCCAGCGGATGGCATTGTACGAAACGGAACCAGCGCCATTGATGAATCTGCCATAACAGGAGAATCACTACCCGTGGACAAAGCAGCGGGTGATGAAGTGTTCAATGGGACAATGAATGGCAATGGTTCGATTATCGTCGAAGTCAAGAAGGATAACCAAGATTCGTTATTTCAAAAGATGATTCGCCTTGTTCAAGAGGCGAAAAGTAGCCGTCCACCTAGTCAACAATTGATTGAAAAGATAGAGGGCCCATACGTAATGACCGTGCTGATCGTAGTAGCACTAATGCTGACGATCCCTCCCTTTATTTTTGGAACTGATTTTGAACAGACCTTCTACCGTGCAATGGTACTGTTAGTAGTAGCTTCACCTTGTGCAGTTGTCGCTTCGATCATGCCTGCATTGCTCTCTGGTATTAGTGCGAGCGCTAAACGCGGGGTATTAGTTAAAGGTGGCATTCATCTCGAACAATTTGCCAAAGCGAAAGCAGTCGCATTCGACAAAACTGGAACGATTACTAAAGGAAAACCTGTAGTCACTGATTTTATAGTAACTGAAGGGCATCAGGAAGAGGATATCCTGGATCATTTGGTAACGGTCGAAAAACAGTCCAGTCACCCTCTCGCCCAAGCGATTGTCAATTACGGTGAAACCCGATCCATCAGTGGACAACAGACGATTACACATACTCAAGATGTTACAGGCCATGGGGTCAAAGCAGTCATCAACCAACACGAATGGTATATAGGTAATTTAGGTCTTATGAAAAAAATGGGCGAAACTGACATTATACCTGAGAAAATTGATGCGAAGAGAAAAGTATTACAAAACGAAGGAAAAACCGTAATGTATGTCGGGTATAACGGAGATATTGTCGGTTTGATTGCGGTAAAAGACCAAATCAGACCTGAAGCGAAAGCTTTGATTGCTGAATTGAATAAAAAAGGCGTCAAAACGATCATGATTACAGGAGATAATGAACAGACAGCACAAACGATTAGTAAAGAAGCCGGATTATCAGAGTGGGTGTCTGAATGTCTGCCTGAGCAAAAGGTTTCCGAAGTTGAGAAACTGACTAAGAAGTATGATGTTGTTGCTATGGTCGGGGATGGGGTGAATGATGCCCCAGCAATTGCTAAAGCGCATATCGGTATCGCAATGGGATCCGGAACAGACGTGGCCATCGAAACAGCAGATCTCGTACTAACTAACAATCAGCTTAAGAACATCGCTTCTACGTTCAAGCTATCACGAAAACTAAACCGTATCATCAAGCAGAACTTGATATTTTCCGTCGCTGTCATCCTTATCTTGATTGTGACGAACTTTATGCAACAACTAACGTTGCCCCTAGGTGTCATTGGGCACGAGGGGAGCACGATCTTGGTCATATTGAACGGCTTAAGATTATTAAAAAATTAGAGCCTGGTAAATTGAGAATAATCTACCAGGCTCTTTTTTATTCTTCTTTATTTTTTTCAGAAACACGATCTAACACTAGCTCGTACGCGTCGTTCCCATAATTCAGGCAACGCTTCACTCTGGAAATCGTCGCGGTAGATGCGCTGGTCTCATTTTCAATCCGTTGATACGTATGGCCTTGCGTCAACATACGTGCAACATCTAAACGTTGCGCTAAAGCTTGTATCTCATTCATCGTCGCCACGTCATCAAAGAATCGGTAGCATTCTTCTCGATCTTTTAAAGATAAAATGGCATCGAACAATTGGTCCAGCTCGCGACCTCTTAGTTTATCAATTTGCATAGGTATGCCTCCTTATTCCTCTATCGTTACGGATTCAGTCAATCCTGGTGATCCCGGAATAACGTTAATCCATGTTTGTCCCGGTACTAGTTTTGCTTCAGTTCCATCTGTAAATGGTTTCATCAATCCGTCAACATTACGCCATTCCACTTCTTTAACCACTCCCTGTTGAATCAAATACCCGTTTCCGCCCGATGTTAAATCAACCTCTCTTCGACCCACATCATCAATCACTTGATGACCTGTCTCGAAGATCAGAATATTTTCAACTTGAATAGGCTCTTCGGTATTTAAATCACGCGACATTTGACCATCTGAATATCTGGTGTAAGCACCTTCATTTTCATCATATTCATAAGTCACCTGTTCCTCAGAGAAATATCTGACATTCACACGGTTTGCCGTGTCCCCTGAAATGGAACCTAATTCGGATTCATTGTAAAAGCCATATGATTCGTACTCTCTCTCCGTCTCGATGTTGTTCCGACTCGCCATATCATATACATTTTCTAAAAATGTGTATGAATTATGAGGTGCTTGACGGAACGATTCACGTTTGAACAGAAATTGGTCGTTATCATAATACATGCCGTTCAAATTATCGACATAGCCATTTCTCAAATCTTCTTCAATAAAATTCGCAGCACCATGATACACATAAATCGCATCATGTGCTTTAGCCGTATCCATATAATAATACCTAGCACTACGTACCGGCCCTACCATTTCAGGAATGGTACTGTGAAAGATACCGACTAAACGAGTGATTGGTCCCTCTGCCAGAAATTCATAAACCATGTCAGCATGAATCAATCCCGTTTGCGGGCGTGCTTTCGAGTGATTATTGATTTGAACCGCAATCGCTCGATTCGTCACTTCCTGCTCAGCTTCTTCACCAGTCAATGGATAAGTGAACTCTGGTTCTTGGGGCTCTTCTTCAGTCTCAGTTTCATCGGAAGTTTCATCTGTTTCTTCCGCCTCTTCTGTCTCTTCAGTTTCCTCTTCTGGTTCTTCCACTTCATCTTCAGTAGCTGTATCATCACTACAAGCAATCAATGCCACTAAACTGATGATCACAACAAAAAGTAACCACTTTCTCATCTTTTTTCCCCTCTTTACTTTTATTCATTACTATTTTAACGCATAACCGAAGGAAAGAGAATCTCTTTCTTTTTTACATCAATGATTCCTTGCGGTGTAATGCGGATATACGGCAAGTGGACAGATGATAAAAACAATAACGTGTAAACAGGATCACTATGATGGTAGCCATAATCTTTTAGAATTTTCTTGAGTTCACGTTCCTTGACGATCAAATCTTCCATCGGTATATCTGTCATGACCCCTTTAAGCGGGAGTGGTAATTCGAAAATCACTTCCCCTTCATGAACGAGCACGATTGCTCCGCCTAATTCCTTCATCCGCTCAAATGCCATTTTCATATCGTGTTGATTTTTACCTATAAAGATAATATCTCCTGTATTAGAGTAAGAGCTGACAAGACCCCCCAGTGATTTCGTAAATCCTTTTAAGAAGGTGGATGTCCTCCATTCACCTTGGCGATCCATTAACATCACATATGCTTCATCCTCTAAACGATTCAACACTGTACTTTGAGACTCCGATTTAACCGGATATGGTTTCATAATGACATCATTAATCATTTCCATTCCAAATGGCATCGAGAATCGAAGGTCGTCAGCAGTAATATTCCAATCAATTTTCAATTCTGATAATCCGAACTGTGACCATTCAATCTCTTGAAAACGGTCCATTTTAATGACTCCATCACGCTTTATCCACTTTCCTTTGGATAAGACAGATTCTGGAGTAGGATCATTTTTTTCTGTTAAGAAGTTGATATGAGCGACTCGCCCTGGGGCAATACTTCCTACACGGTGGTCTAGAGAAAAATATTGCGCCGCATTGATCGTAGCCATCGCATAAGCATCTTCAGTAGGTACACCCTCTTCAATAGCAATACGGATACAGTCATCTATAAACCCTTTTTCATGAAAAGATGGAGTGGATCCATCGGTCGTATAGAGAAGATGATCGTATTTGTTCACCTCAAAAGATTTCAGATCCTGTAAGATTTTGCGTAGATCTGGACGGATCGAGGAGTTCCGAATCGCAGCATAGTATCCCAACTTCAAACGCTCGTATATGTCTTTTGCAGAAATTGACTCATGATCACCATCGGCACCGAGTAACTTCATCTTAGTCAACGTACGCTCAGAAGCACCAGGAAAGTGACCTTCAACAACTTTCCTCAGACGCTTCGTTTCCTGCATCCAATACAATCCACGGTCATCCTCTTGTAAGATATCTGGCCAGTTCGTCAGCTCTCCACCTTGAATCACCGCTTCGTGGTTAAGCCACTCAAGCACTTTATCGTTGTCCAAGAATTCATCTTCATCGCGCAGTTCTGACTGCGAGTCGAACCTCGACCACCAAAAGAGGGAGACCGGTAAATTGCCCAGTTCATCTATTAAAGAAAACGCTTTCTTTTGATTAGTTAATAATAGGAACATTAAATTGTCGTTGACTAAAGTAGATGTTCCTGATTTTGACGCATATTCAGCTAATGAATGGGGATTATATAACTGAAATGGATGCGCATGAGGCTCGATATATCCCGGGACTAAGTATTGGCCTTCACATTCGACCATTTCCGTTTTCGAATGGTTAGGAGGCATCTCCTCCCCAACGTAGACAATTCGATCTTCGTAAATCCAAATGTTGGCCTGTAACCATTTCTTTAAGTATACATTCAAGTAAGTCGCATTCTTAAGTACCTTGGTAGGAGGTAGCTTGCCATCTATGACCGCAACGTGTTCTCTGATTTGTCGATTTCTCCATCGATATAAGTGATCGTTCATAAGCGCCCTCCTTAGTAGTTTTAAAAGTTTGTCTCTATGTAAAATTTTAATACATTAAATTCGTGAAGGGAAGAGCTAAATGGGAAAACAGAACATAGGAACGATAAATGCACTTGTCCGAATCACTTGTGGACTATTCTTTCTAACATACGGAGCAGTCCGATTGACGAAAAGGCCTTGGAACCAAAGCTATTGGGTCGTCATTATCGCCTCCGCTATGAAAATCGCAGAAGGAATCGTGCGCTATTGCCCGGTGACCGATGTGTGGCAAAGCCAAACAAAATCATCTGACCAAAATCAGTCAGCTGACTTCTAATGAAGCCAGCTGATTTTTTTACTTTTAGAATGTTTAACCTTGTTAAAGGATTAAAGTATGTGAAAAACTAAGACTTTCGCCATTAGACTTGGCGATAAGCCAAGTTTTTCTCAGAATTATTTATGCTTTCTATATAGTCGTGACTATTCCTTCTCCACTGCTTCAAACACGATATCCTGTTGAACTGGAACTCTTTCTTTTCCACGCTCTTCGAAAACAGGCTTTTCCATGCGACGTACTGGTCGATAACCATCGCGTGCCATCTGATCCAAACACTCATCTACTGACTTATAATCACTGACTCTGTATTTCTTCTTCTTCACGTCTTAACTTACTCCCTTTTACTTTCTTCACCCAGAATCCGCCAAAGATTTGGCGCGGTTCATAAGCAATAATGAACGCTTTCGGGTCAATTTCTTTAATTGTATCATATAACATCAGTTCATATTTCCTCGGAGTCAACACCTGCACGGCTAGTCGATCACCTTCCATCCCATAAGCATACCAACTCGTGACCCCATATCCTTTTGCGCGAAGAGTCTCTGTGAACGGAATTTCCGGATCAGATGAAATGATATTTACTGTAATGTAACCGATCGCCAACTTCTCCTCGATCTTCATCCCAGAGATTACCCCAATTCCGAAACCAAGCGCATAGGCAACTAAGTTTTGAATTGCATCGAGGTTCTCAAGTACTAAGCCTAGTCCGAGGGTATAAACGGTAATCTCAAAGACACCAATCGTAGCAGCTAAGTATCTTTTTCCTTTAAAGGTAAATATCATACGCACCGTCAGTAATGACACGTAAACTATATTTACACACAAAATAATCAGTAGCATGACAATCCCTGATTCAAGCATGAAAAAGCCTCCTATTATCTAAACATCTATTTAGTTCCCAAAAATGCACCAGCCCAAAACTTTCGCATAGATATAAAATTAAGAATACTCACTTTTAGCCAACAATAGAAAAGAGGGCGGCAAGTTGAACTCATTTAAGAACATGCATGACTGGAAAAAAAATATGGACCATTTTTTTGGTGATAATTTTTGGAATCAATTTGAAGGTATTTTAAATCCGAACTTACCACAAGTCAATCTTTTTCGAAAAGAATATGAAATTTTGTGTGTAATTAATGTACCAGGTTTGAAAAAAATAGACGATATCAGTTGTGAAATCCATGACCAGCGTCTGTTGATCAAAGGCGAAATCAAAATAGAACCCCATGACTTCCAACTTGTACAAGAAGAAATCATGCAAGGTGCTTTTAAACGGGAAATTGAACTTCCCTTCCCTGTGAGGAAAGATAAAAAACAAGCCCGTTACAAGAACGGACTTGTCTGGATTCAATTATATAAACTAGTTTCTAACAACGAAGATTCCAAATCCATCTCCATCGATTACGAAGAGTAACGGTTTATTCCGTCAAGAAAATGAAGTATAAAATGAAAATCAGGAATAAAGCGTACATGATTGGATGGATTTCACGGCCACGCCCTTTAACTAACATCGTAATTGGGTAGAAAATGAAACCAATAGCAATACCAGTCGCGATACTATATGTTAAAGGCATCGCCAATACCGTCAAGAAAGATGGAACAGCAATTTCGAATTGGTCCCACTCGATATGGCGTAAATTCGCTGCCATCAAAATACCTACAATTATCAACGCAGGAGCTGTCACTTCTGCAGTAACTACGCCAAGTAGTGGTGAAAAGAACAGTGCTAATAAGAAAAGTACTGCGGTGACAACGGAAGCGAAACCTGTCCGTCCACCAGCACTAACACCCGTTGTTGATTCAATATAAGAGGTGGTAGTCGAAGTACCTAAAACAGAACCAGCAACTGTTGCAGCTGAATCTGAGAATAACGCTTTGTTTGCACGTGGTAGCTTGTTATCTTTCATCAGTCCACCTTGAGTCGCTACTGCAACAAGAGTTCCAGCAGTGTCAAAAAAGTCGACGAATAAGAATGTCATAATGACAACTAGCATTTGAAGCGTGAAAATCTCACCAAAGTGTGTAATTGCTGCGCCAAATGTCGGCTCTAAACTTGGTACAGGCCCAACAACATCACTCATAGCAGATGGTGGATCAATCAAACCTACAAGCATACCTGCAACTGCTGTAATAATCATTCCGTAAAAGACTCCGCCTTTAAGGCCTAACGTAAGCAGAATCACTGTGACGAGAACCCCGAACACGGCTAACAAAGTCGGACCATTTGTCAGATCACCTAGGGTTACATAAGTGGCTGGGTCCGCTTCAATGATTCCGACATTCGTCAAACCGATAAAAGCGATGAATAAACCTATACCGGCACCTACCGCTAATTTAAGTTGGTTCGGAATGGCATTAATAATCCGTTCACGAACACCTGTTACAGTCAATACAACAAAGATAAGTCCAGAAGCTAAAACCCCAGCAAGTGCAGTTTCCCATGGAATCCCGTAACCTAAAACAACTGTATAGGCGAAAAATGCGTTAAGCCCCATTCCAGGTGCAAGCGCAATCGGGTACTTCGCCAATAACCCCATAATTAGTGTACCAATCGCAGCTGCTAATGCAGTCGCTGTGAAAATGGCACCTGGGTCCATACGTGTAACACCTTCAGGCAGCTCTTCAATACCCCCAAGTGATAAAACAGATGGGTTGACGAACAAAATGTATGCCATTGCCAGAAATGTTGTTAAACCAGCAATAGATTCTCTTTTAAAATTCGTGCCATACTCTTCAAAACGAAAAAAATTCTTCATTCTCTCTATTCCTCCCCTATTAAGAAACACAAAAAACACTCCCAGCCATTAGCCAAGAGTGTCTACGAGGGAAATTGTAACAACAAACATCACCCGTACACTGATGTACGGACATCTATCGTTTACAATCACTCGTAGTCGGACCATTTACGGTGGTCCGGTAGAAACTCTTGGGCCGTATTCCCAATATTATACAAGTGTTTCAATTCATTTTTTGATTACAGTCTTACTTTACACAATGATATACTCTCCGTCAATACTTTTTAAGCCAAATACCGAACAATACGATGCCATAACTGGTAAATATAATCATGATTTTGGTGAATATCCTCTTCTTTATAGATAGCACGCTCATAATAGTTCGTTAATTGACTCATATCACTATTACCCAAGAAGCGATCCACATCACGTGCAAACTCTCTCAATGTTTGCCCTTCTTTTCTTGAAAATCCTTCTTTATCAAGGACTTGCAACAAGTATTTATAAGATTTCGTTAAGGTATCAAGGTCATTTCTTCGATTAAATTTCGCTTTTTTCCATTTAGTCATCAATTGATAGCGATACCTGATCAATAGATATGTGAGAAGACCAATTAAAGCCAAGCCCAATAACCAATATTGCCATTTGAAATAGATAGCCCCAGCATTATCCGAATCAGACTCCCCTTCAGGTGTTTCTTCACCTTGGTCAGGCTCAGGAAGTTCCTCTTCTTGTTCAGGTGCTTCTAGAGGATCATTCTCTTCAGATTCATCTTCTCCCGTTTCAACATCCTCACCAAGTGTAAAGTCTGATTCATTGGAGAAGCCGACGGTCGGTTCAAAAGGAACCCAACCTACTTCTGGAAAGTATACTTCAACCCAAGAATGAGCATTGTTATTTTGAACCTCGTATGATTTCAACTCATTATCTTCGAATACCTCTTGATTATAAAGCGGCTCACCACCGGTAAAGCCCTTCACCCATCGAGCAGGGATATCGATCGCCCGTAACATGACGACCATTGAAGTGGAAAAGTTATCACAGTAACCCTTCTGAGATTCGAATAAAAACTGGTCGACATAATCTTCATCCTCTTCCGGAACCGGCACGTCCTCAGTTTCATATTCGAACCCTTCCATTGAGAAATAGCTCTCGATCAATTTCGCCTTGTCATATGGATTTTCTCCATTAGCTGCAATCTCTTCAGCCAAATCGACCACTCGCTGAGGTAGATCATCTGGAAGTTGGAGATATTCTTGAGGGATTTCTCCGTAGGTAGATTCACGCATTTTATTTATCGGATACGCGTGCTCATCCACCGCCGAGGTCACCCCATCAATCAATTCACGTTCGCCATCTATAAGAGGAAAGATTTCTCCGGTAATCGGGTTATATTCAAATTCAGTTCCATTTTCAGAAAAAAGTACTGATAGTCCATAACGGTAAGGTAGTTTCGTCAGATTTCCAAGTTCCTCGAATTGAATCTCACTACGATTAAATTCTGTTACTATTTCTTCATTATATTGATTGAGCTCAGGGAGTTCACGGGCCTGTCCTGAACCAGGGGCTTCAAGGAACTCTCCTTCTCGTGTTCTTTCCCACCCAAGACCTGTGTAGGTATCCTTTGTTTCAACCTTCCAGTAACCGCTTGATTTTGCCTGAGCGTAAAACACGGTTGTATCATCTGCGATAAATCCACCGCCCAGTCGGTCATCATTCTCCCCATAACCGATTCTTTGGGTACCTGAACCTCCACCACCGAATGTTTTTTCAGCCGTTCCTTCTAAATAAGGGACAGGATCTGGCCATTGCGGGTCGAATTTAGGGGCAGCATAACCGATTACTGTACTGAATGCGATTACTGCAAGAAGTGGTACCACCCATTTCACTAAAGTTCTGGATGAATCAGTGCTAATCCCCTCTTTGTCCAACACTCGGTATATATGTGCGACACCCAATATAGCCACACTGACAATGAAGACGCGGATGATCGGAGTACCTGCATCGTAATATGTAAACGTATCAAGCAATGTCAAATAGACGATTGTGAACAAGATGAATGAGAAAGGCTTTTTGACCACCACGAACCAGTAGTAAAGTAAATAACTCATCATCCAGAGTAAAACTAAGAATAGTAATGTCCTAAATGAAGGGGTCAGCTGTAGCCAGTTCTGAGAGATTGCGAGGCTGATATTAGTCGCTATGTCATTATAGAATAACGAAAACCATTCTCTAGAAAATATCGTCACTGGGTAGAAAAGCTGATCCATAACAAACACAAGACCGAGAAATTTCAATATCGACGTACTCCAAGTAGGTAAAAAAGAAACCGTCAACAAAAAGCAGAGGCCTAGATAGAGATAAAAAGCGAAAACATTATCTGTATCCGTAATTTGTTCAAGCGGGAAAAGCCACTCTAACAAAAGCAGAAAAGCCCCTGCGTATAGAATCAGACCAATCAGTTGTTTAGATTGTTGTGTACTTAAATTCATCACGCGTTCACCTCAATGAATTTACTCGTCAATTGATCTTCTGAAAGCCAAGACACTTGAATCCCTTCATGCTTCAGGCGATCCAGCAATTGGTTCTCTTTTGTGGAGATATGCGCCTTACTTTTGATGAAAATAATGCTTACTGAAACATCTTGAAGGTTCACTTGGTGTAATGTTTTCCATGTTTGTTGATCTAAGGTATGTGTTACAACGACTAGATTCCGGTCGTTTGAGACGAATAATCCTTCCCTCATCAAACGCTGACCAAATGATTCACCCTGTACCAATTTCAACTCAGATAGCACCCTCACCAATCGATCAATTTGTGATTGCCCTTGAGATAAATTGATTTCTTCCCTATCGACTCCAAGAGCGACGAAAGAAACATGTCCATGTTCATGCATCGACTGTTTCGCAAGAGCATGGGCAACTTCTATGCTAGCCTCAAACGCCAACCAATCATCTTCCCCTTGGCTTAATCCGTTCAAGACAATGGTCAAATCTTTATGCTTCTCTTGCTCGAATTCCTTTGTCACTAACTTTTGTTTTCTTGCAGTGGTCTTCCAATCAACCCACGAAACTTTATCCCCCGGTGCATAGTCCCTGACACCAGATACTACGTTCGTATGCTTAGCGGTTATCTGATAAGAAGCCTGTTCCCCTTCTTCAAAAGCGGATCGCTCACTTTTTACACGCATCGCAACTTCCCTTGGCTCAACAAAGATTTGAGTTGCTACATCGAAATGATGTTCTTTCTTCACCAAACCTAGAAAGTCTCCCGTAATGAATTTCACCTGGCTGAACGAATGCTTCCCTCTTGGAATGGAAGTTATCTCATACTTATAAGTGATTTTTTTCTTAAACAAAGGGAATTTCACAACTTTGGTTTTCTGACGATGTTTCAAAGCATCTGGATTTTTCAAAAATTGATATTTCCGATGTCGTGTGTCATTCCAAGATAAACCATCAGGCAGAACGTCCTCAATGATGACATAAGGAATTGGAAAAGGAATCAAACGATTGATTGATAGTGTCACTTCAACAGTACTACCAGCTTGCGTGTATTTCTTCGACAAGTGACGGTCTATTTTTGAAAGATGGATAGGATAGATCATCATAAGAATCGAATAAATTAACAGAGGGGCGAAGCTGAAGAATAAAAACCAACTGACGAATCCCCCTTGAAACATTGCATAGGAAAATAACACTGCAACTAATAAAATGACTAATAATAATCGAATCATGGTTCGGACCGGATTTAACATATTAACCTCTTTCGATAGGAATAATCGTTTTACTGACTAAATCTTCTAAAATAGACGTTGATGTTTTACCCTCAAATTTTGCTTCAGAGCTAATTAATAGACGGTGTGAAAGCACATGTGGTGCCATAAACTTCACATCATCTGGAATGACATAGTCACGACCTTGGATGAATGCATAAGCTTTGGATGCCTTCATCAAGGCGATTGAAGCACGCGGACTAGCACCCAAATAAAACATTGGATGGTTCCGTGTATTATTCACGATTTTCACGATATATTCCTTGATATTTTTACCTACATGAACCTGAGAAACATCTTCTTGCAACTGAGTCAGTTCTTCTTTCTGCATGACTGGATCAATCGTATCAATTGGATGTTTCATAGATGTTCGCTCTAACATCAGAACTTCCTCTTCGGCTGAAGGATAGCCTAGATTCAACTTCAATAAGAAACGGTCAAGTTGAGCTTCAGGTAGAGGATATGTACCTTCATACTCGATCGGGTTCTGTGTAGCCATTACGAAAAAAGGCTGGCTCAATTTCATCGTCACACCGTCTACAGTTATATGTTTTTCTTCCATACTTTCTAATAATGCAGACTGGGTCTTAGGAGATGTACGGTTAATTTCATCGGCTAGGACGATGTTTCCAAGAATCGGTCCCGGGCGGAATTCGAAGTTCATTTCCTTTTGATTATAAATCGACACGCCTGTTACATCAGACGGTAGTAAATCAGGAGTGAACTGAATTCTTTTGAAGTCGAGGTCTAACGATTTCGCTAATGCCCGAACGAGCATTGTCTTCCCTACGCCAGGTACGTCCTCAAGTAAGACATGGCCTTCAGCAAGTAGTGCAACCAGACTTAATTCGATTGCCTCTCGCTTTCCTACCATTACTTTTTCCATGTTATCAAGCAACAAACTAATTTTGGAATGTTGTGCCGCCATTTGTTGAGTCATGTATATGAAACCTCCTAATATTCATAACTTTTTGTCTACTTCTATCATACTATAAAAGCTTAACTAATTGGTCATAAAAGTATACATATTCTATTTTTGAAAATACTAACCTAGTTCGAACGATGTGTATCCTCTTCTTCTTTGAGCTGTTTCATATTTTGTCGATAATTTCGACATTGCTCTTTGAAGCATTTAGGCTTGAAATCAGCTGGTAGCTGATCTTTGAATTTTTCATAACAAAAACAACGCTCTTCCATTCTCTAACCCCATTTATTTCAACAAATATCGAAACTTTTTTTAAAGTATAACAAAATCGCTTTCACTTTATCACGTTTAAGGGTATAAGTGTATATAAATTATATAATTTAGTGATATAATAGTTATACAAACATACTGAAACGGAACAGGTGAGAAAAATGTACAATATTAAAGCAGTAGCAAATATGTTGGATATGCCCACCGTAACGATACGTGCCTGGGAAAAAAGATACGAAGCAGTTATCCCTGAACGAACAGAATCAGGCCATCGTGTGTATACAAGCGAACACGTTGAAGATCTACGTTGGATCAAAAGGCAGGTAGATCAAGGGGTCAAAATCAGCCAAGCAGTTGAACTTCTCAAACAGAAGAAAGCTCAAGGAGAATCGGTGAAAGAATCTGTGACTACTGAAGGACAATTTGACGCCCAAATCCAGGAACTTTATGATGCTGTCATTGATGCACAACCCGAAAGAATCCATCAACTTCTGGATTTTTACTTCTCCCAATTTCATCACAATGAAGTGTTCTTCAACATTTTGGCACCTACGATGCATTTAGTAGGAGATGAATGGGAAAATAATAACCTGAGTGTGGCTCATGAGCATATGATTAGTGGAATTGTCCACCAACGTTTTCAACGATTTTTCAGATTGTTCCCAGTCAATGAACGCCTACCAAAAGTACTGGCTCTTTGCCCTCAAAACGAAGAACATCAACTAGGGCTTCAACTATTCACATTGTTCCTAAGAGAAAATGGCTATCACGTAACATACCTTGGGGCTAAAACACCTTATGAAGGTGTTGAAGATTTGATCGAAGCTCAGGGGATCCAAATTGTCTGTTTCTCCGTAACTAGAGAAGAAACACATCTGGAAGCTGTAGAATTCATTACAACATTGAATGAAATCAACCCAGAATTAGAATTCTTGATTGGCGGAAGCGGTACTGAATATGGTGAAAAGTCCAAAACTGCAATCTACCTTAGTAATAACCCTTCAAACTGGAAGAAATGGTCGGAAGATTGGAAATAACAATAGTGGTGCAATAGTTGATGAAGGTTGCGCAATACATTAATAAAATGCCCACGGGAATCGGTCCTGTGGGCATTTTTTTGTTACGGATCTTTTTAGCAAATTATCTTAGTTTCAGCTTATTGAGAGAATAAATATTTTTCTCTAAAAGTTGGACTTAATTCACTCCAAACATCGAACTTATTACCATCTAAGTCATAAAAAACAAAATTCCTTCCAGAGTGTCCCCTGTCTTCAATGTTTCCAACTTTAATTTCTTTGTCAATAAAATTCTTATGTATTGTTTCCAAGGCGCCTACACCATTGACTTCAAAAGTTAGAGAAAAGTGCTCTTCACCATTAATATCAATAAAGTTAGTACTTTGATTTGCTATTGCTTTAACAAGAAAAATACTTTGGTTTGCAAGATTAAGTATCGCTTTGTCATCATCTTTATAACTTAATTCTGCTTCTAATTTATTTACGTACCAATCGGATGAGCGCTCCACATTAGCTACTGGAATATAGGTTGTACCTACCCTTAATAGTTTTTCGTTCTTCATTTATTTTCTCCTCTCAAAAACTCGTTTGTAAATAACTTCTATTTTTAGAGGAATAAATCCTTCCCTTGACCTTCATATTACATCTGAGCCTATATATAATCCTCTCGCTAATAAATTTAAGACCAACCGTTTACACAAAGACATGACTTCATAAAAAACCACTTGAGCTTTACGCCCAAGTGGCTACTTAATTGGAAAGTTATCTTTTTACTTTCGGAATTAGAGTTAAGCAATAAAGAGCTGCTAGACCTACTAGTACGTATACGATACGTGGAAAGGCTGCGTCCATACCTCCGAATAATCCTCCGACTAGATCCCAATTGAATAAACCTACTAATAACCAGTTAATTCCACCAATTATGACTAATACAAGTGCTAATACATTCATGTACAAAACCTCCTAAATAGTTTGTATAATATTTGTATAGTTTATATATAACCCCTTGTACAAAAAACTAAACATATTTTTTAAATATTTCCTGTTTCGATGGTATTTTTTCCTGAATGCTACAAAATATACGTTAACCAACTTGAAGTTTAGCTTGGGAATCATTGTAAGATTAATGAATATATTTACTTGCCATAATAAGTTTAAGTTTAAGTTTATTATGAATCTTTAATCTCATAGCACTTAAACGCATGAATAGTAGTGTGTCTTTATTTAAAAATTCAGGAGGTCACAATTATGAATAAATGGTTATTATTACTTACTATAGGTTTAATCATTATGCTTGCGGCGTGTGGGGACGATGAGGCAGCTGAAATAGATACAGAAAACGAGGAAACGGAAGAAAACGTTGAGGAAGACTCACAAGATACGACTGATTTAGATGAAGAAAATACTGAGGAAGACTCAAGTGAGAATGGCGAAGTGAATTCTGAAAATGCTGAGCCTGGCGATACAATTAAAACAGAGGGTGGTACATTCGAACTTCAAGGAAAAATGGATGAACCACAAACATTCGAATCAGGTCCTGTTGTGTTGACCATCGAAAAAGTTGTTACCGTTTCCGGAACACTAGAAGGTGAAATGAAAGATTTCATGGAAATGGATGAAATGGAATACATCCAGGTTGACATAGCAGTAGAAAACACAAGTGATGAGGACATTACGTTCTATGCAGCACAAGGAACAATGTCTACGAACACCGGTGAACAAATTGAGCCTGATATGTGGCTGAGCGATCATATCGAAGGTGAAATGATGGCTAATACAAAATCGAGCGGAAGCGTCATGTATGTATTGAATGAATCACAAGCAGCTGATGTTAAAACGATGCGTTTCGTATTCGATGCACCAATTGATACGGATTGGGAGAACCTAGGTGAAAAAATCGATTTCGAAATCACGATCAAGTAATTTTGAAGCGAGAACAAAGATAGTTAGAAGCCCAGATATCTGGGCTTCTTTAGTCAGTTTCAAAATTCGTATTTTTAGAAGTTGGTTAAACAGATCAAGTCTTCTTTTGTTCTGAAAAGTTCATCTACAGTATCAACAAATGTTTCGTCAGAAATTTCGGCCTTACCATATTGATGAAGTTTTGCGAACGTTGCTACCCCGAGCACTAGGCTTGTAAAGTTGGAGACATCCATACTGACAGTAGCATCTGCCTTCGCACCCTGCACGACGGTAGGTTTCCCTTTTGAGAATTTCACTGTGGTAGTCCCGCTATTCTTTTCATATAATGAATCTTTAATTTCAAAAGAAATCGTCTTGTTTACGCCATTGAAATTATGCTTTGACACTTGATTAAAAAACTCTTTCACATTAATGATACGATACATCAATCCGACACCTGACTGGTTCGTCTGATGAGATACGAAGGTAATCAACTCATCTGAACCGTCACGAGCATCTGTGAAAAAGTGGTGGAACATCGGATCTTGTGTATTCATTTGAATGCGATTCACCTGGTCCTTTTGCGAATGGAAGAACGTTGATAACTGTTGTAGCGCATCTCGATCGTTATAAACGAATTCATGAATCAAAATATCGTTGGATAAAAAATTGTTGATTTCGCGCTTTTTGAACGAGAAAATCGCATAACCAGTAATCTTGTTATCACGTTCCACAGCCACTTTTTTGAACATGAACTTGTCGAAGAACATTTCATATTGCCATTCAAATTTCTTCATAGCCCCGTGTTGATTGCCGGCATATTCATGATAGCATTCCATCATGCGAGGAAGATCTTTTTCCTTCGATTTCAGGTAAGTCAAGTCAGGCTTATGTTTGAAATTCGGAAAGGACGCTGGCTCTACTTTGTAGCGATCCATCTTCGACCCGTACCCGAAGCCCATCTGATAATAAAAATCTGGTCTGAACGCGTACAATGCAGCAAGTGCATAGCCCCGCTCATCATAGTCCGCTAAGTAATGATCGATCATCGACTTCGCGACGCGTTCTTTTTTGTGGAGAAGATCCACCGCAATTGAACTCACACCAGCTGTCGGCATATATTTTCCAAAAATATTCGACTCAAAATCATAGAATTTCATTGATCCAACGAGCTCTTCTTGATCGAATACCCCGTAAAAATGTATATCATCTTTGTGGAACTTCTTCTTATGATTCTCAACCACTTCATCGAGGTCTTCTTCTTTTTCACGTGCATAGGCCGTATAAGCTTGTTGTTCCAGTACAACCATTTGCTTCAATTCATCTTCTTTCAGTTCTCGAACGTTATGCATGATTAGCCCCCTTTTTAATATAGTATAAAGGGAAAATTTGGAGGATGGAAGAGTTGAAGCTTTTAGCTGTATTTCGTATAGGATTTAAGTTTGTCTTTCATACTAAAAGCAGAGATTAATATGGAGGGGTTATGATGAAAATCGCAATAATTGGAGCAGGGCTGGCTGGACTGACATGTGCAATCACTCTTGAAAAGCATGGATACCAAGCTGACATTTTCGAAAAAAGAGGGATGGTCGGTGATCGCTTTGTGATCTCAGAGGCGATGTTTTCAATGTTCCATACTCCCTATAAAGATGCGGTGAAATATTTTTCAGAAATTCATGACATCCATTTGAAGCCATCCAGTAATCTACAGAAAATATATATTCATTCTGAAAATGAAACGAGTTTCATTGAGGGGCACTTAGGATTTACCAATATGAGAGGAAAGCATCCAGAAGCATATGAGAAACAGCTCGCAGATCAACTCCAAACAAAAATCCATTATAATCAAGAAGTTTCTTACGAGAAAATCTCAAAAGAATACACTCATGTAGTATTGGCTACTGGAGATGCGATGGATACAAAAAAATTACAACCTTTCGATGTAGCTTTCAAAGCTACTTTCAAAGGGGCAATAATAGAAGGTAATTTTATAGAAAGTGAAACGCATACTTTTTTTAATAATAATTTTGCACCGAAAGGGATGAGTTACATACTCCCCCATTCTGATACAGAAGCATCTCTTGTATTGGTTTATCCCCAATACCCCGAAAACGAAGCGTTAGATAAGGAAGAATTATGGCAAAAATGCTTATCCGAGTGTGCGATACGATTAGACCAAGAAATCATGATCGTCAAAGAATATTCCTTAAAAGATTACAGGGTCGGAAAAATACAAACTCCGAGAATTGGCAATACATTCTTTGTCGGCAACTGCTTCGGAGCCATCACCCCTCTCATTGGCTTTGGGGAATTCGAATCCATGTTGACAGGGATTTATGCAGCTCATGACATCGTAGGAATCGGTGATTACGAAGAATTAGTCAAGCCTCTCAACCAAAGCTACCATGATTCACTTTCGCTACGTAGAAGTTTGGAAAAATTGGACAACCAACAGCTCGATCTTTTGACGAAAGCTATTGATAACAAAACAATCGAAAGCCTGATTACAAATAAAAACATCAATTTATTGAAAATACTCGGCAGGCTAGTGCACCCATTTAGCCGAAAAGCGTAGTTAGAAATATAATCATGAGAAAAACTTGGCTTATTGCCAAGTCTTAATGGCGAAAGCCCACATACTTTAACCCTTTAACAAAGTTACATTCTTAAAGTATAAATTAAGCAGGCCCCTTTATTATCGGGTGCCTGCTTTTTCTTTGAGTACTAACTTCGCGACTGACTTAAAGTATGTCACTGTATTTCAATATTGTTAGCAAAGAACTTCAAGGTTCTCCCTATCAGATTAGACCACCGATAAGTGATAATTAGACCAATCTAATATAAAAAACTCTTCAGGCTAATAGTCATACTCAAAAGCCTTATCGTTCATTGTATATTCAATTCCATTATTTGTTATTCCATTTTTAATACCCTGATAGATTCTTAAAAAACTTGGAATCTCATACACCCCTTTATTTCCCTTATAAGATGCATTTTTAAACTGAGTAATTAGTTCATCTTTATTTACATTGAAAGGGAAATTATATGAAACTCTAAAAAGGTTTTGTTGTATAAACAGCTTTTCTCTCAGCTTTATGGTATTAAATATTGTTGATTTTAACCACCCATCTAATTCCCTTAATTGCTCTATGTCATCTATTAATGGATAGAAGCTCATAACCCCTTTAAATCTAATTCTTTTATATTTTCCATTTACAAAACTTTTCAATTTAGCTTCTGAAAGATTTCCATAGAGATATCTTCTTACTTGCATCATAGCAGTTACTAAGGCTGGGTCCTCATCATTACTAGGAACAATTATATTTTTCAACTGATACCCCTTCAATGGTTTGATTAGATTTTTGTAAAGCAAGTAGCTAATTTGCTTTTTGATTTTATTTATAGACTCTTCCTTTATGCTAATATTTTTTAATGAAAGCTTATAACCTAAAAATTCGATATATTCTTTAGTTTTATCAAATTCATAAGGCAACCCTGGTTCGACCATTAAATTAATGCCATCTGACTTATCAGCATTTATTTCTATTCCAGCTTCCTTTGAAAACCTACTAATTATTTCAAAGGATTCACATATTTTATTATAATTTGAAGACCAAATGACTGTATCATCTGCATACCTCGCAAACCTTAAACCCTCAGACTCTAGTCTTCTATCTAGCCTCCAGCAAACAATATTCGCTAAAAACAATGAAATTGAGGTCCCCTGAGGTATTCCCTTTTCTGACCTACCTAAAAAAGCTTTAATAATTTGTTTTTCAAAGTCACTAACCATAAAGCCATTTTGATCTAATTGGTTATAAAGATATTGATGATTAATTGAACCAAAAAAATCACTGAAATCGAATTCTGATACAAACAACCTTGAGTGAGATTGTAAATCTAAACCGATATCTTGAATTGCAAAATGTACATTTCTATCATCTCTATAAGCATAAGTTAGTGAACTTAACCTATGCTTATTTTTACTTAAGAGTCTCTTATACAAATAGTTTGATACTGCGGCATCTGGAATTTGATACACAGTTATTTTTCGTTTTTTTCCATTAGCTTTTGGGATTTCATGAACATACGGAGCATTAGGTGTGTAGCTGCCTGTCCTTATCTTATTAGCAATAGCTTCAGCAATTTTTTCTGAGTTCTTTAATACGTAAAAAGGGTTGTATTTTTTATCTACAGACCAAACAAAAGGCTTTTTAACTTCTTTATTACTATAACCTTCTCCAAACCTCTTTTTGTTTCTTTCATGCTCAATATGTAGAGCATTATGGTAAATATGATATCTTTCCGAATGTTTTTTTGCCTCAATTTCAATATACTTTTTAATTATATCTTTCATAAATTTGTACATCCTTTCATAAACAATACAGGCTCTCACAAACTAAAATGTTTGTAGAGAGCCTAAACCACGGATGTAACCGAATTAAAAGTAAGTTCTCAAGTAAAAGAATCTTTGAGTGAGATTCCTTTGCAATACTGTAAACTTATACAGTCAGAAGGACATCCGTTCGTCCTCAGGGAAAAAATCCCTAGACATACTTTAATTATAAGAAATAGTAATTAAAATGTAAACATTATATGGAAAATAAAAATCCCCCTTTTTGTTAATAAGTATAATGATTTAGATTATTTAATTAAGAACTGAACTACTTAGTAGTTGAGAGTGTTGCCCTTCAAATATTATTAACAATAAGGTGTTTCATCGAACCCAACCCACAAATTCCCCAACTTTTTGTATCGCTTTTCTTACAAAGCTTAATTAACAGAGATAATAAACACTTGTAGAAAAAAAGGGAAATCCTTGATTTAAAAGGATTCCCCACTTTTCTTCACACTCTCTTACTTAAATTTATTCTCATGACTCTATGTGATTTCACAAATGTTTGTTCACAATTCAAGACTTTATTGTTGGGCTACACTTTGAGTACTAACTTCGCAACTGACTCCACGTGATAAGTCTGAGGGAACATGTCAACTGGCTGAATTCCTTTAACTTCATAGCCGTTCTTCACCAGATACTTCATATCCCTTGCTTGTGTCTCCGGGTTACAGGATACATAAACAACACGCTTTGGCTTGAGTTTCACGACGCTAGACAAGAAGGCTTCGTCACTCCCGCTTCTCGGCGGATCCAAAATGACCACGTCTGCCTTCTCACCGCGCGCTGCCATTTGTACCATAAACTCTCCGGCATCCCCTTGATAGAACCGTGCATTTTTGACACCGTTTTTCTTTGAATTACGGATTGCGTCTTTAACCGCATCTTTATTCTGTTCTATGCCGATGACTTTCCCTGCTTTCTGGCTGGCAATGAGACCAATCGTGCCGATTCCACAGTAGGCATCGACTACGGTTTCTTTTCCAGTTAGCTCTGCCATTTCAATGGCCTTACCATACAACTTTTCCGTCTGAACAGGATTGATTTGGTAGAAGGATTTCGGCGAGATCTCAAACTTCAACCCGCAAAGTTTGTCCGTAATCGTTCCCTTACCGAACAACACTTTTTCCTGATTACCCAGAACTACGCTAGTATCTCTACTGTTTACGTTTAGTAAAATCGTCGAAATTTCAGGGTGAGCATCGCGCAAGGCTTTCACAAAATTATTTTTCCCCTTGAATATTGGGGATGCAGAAATTAACACTACCATGATTTCCCCTGTGACCTTGCCGACCTTCACAAGCACGTGACGCAGGAAGCCACGTCCAGTATCTTCATTGTATGGTTGCATTTTAAACGACTTCATCATGCCTTTAATCGTCTGTACGATCTCATCCGCTTTCGGATCATGGATGATACATCGATCCATCGGGATAATGCGGTGGGTATTCTGAGCGTATAGCCCACCAATAATCTGCCGGTCTTTATTCAATCCAAATGTCGTATGGCTCTTATTACGATAATCCCACGGGTGGTCCATCGACATAATTGGTTCAGGCTTCCCAAATGGTTTCATGAGTTGATCGATCGTTTCTTGTTTGAAACGCGCTTGGGACTGCTCGTCCATATGCTGCAACTGACAACCGCCGCATTGGTAATAATACGGGCACGGTGGTTTGACACGATTTTCAGATGAATTAATCACACGCTTCAACTTCGTATTCACAAACCGTCCCTTCGTGTTGACGGTTATCTCAGCTTTTTCTCCAGGCATGAGGTGTGCAACTTCGAGCTGTTGACCCTTCCATTCGACAATGCCTTTACCTTCACTGTTCAGCCCTGTACAAGTTACCTCAGCAGTGACAGTTTTTTGGCCACCTTTAGGGTTATTAGGAGCCTTATTTTTACCTTTTGGATTACCTTCTGGACGGTTCCCAGGTGCACGGTTCTGTTTCCCGCGAGGCTTCTCATGTCGCTGGCTCTTCTTTTTAGACTTTTTATATTGGTTGTTTTTTTGTTTACTCATAAACACTACCTATCTTTCGTTTTTCTTTGACCTTCAATTATATACTACCCAAAGCTAGGAGTAAAAGAATGACTTAAGCTAAAAAGTGAAAACCTAGCAATACTTTAGTTATTTACAGACAAAGACACTCAACCATACAAATTTTTATTTTCTTCATAACATGATATAGAAAGAGCTATTTTAAGGGTTTTCTAAAAGAGGTGATATTTTATGTCAGGATACGGTGGTGGATTTGCGCTAGTCGTAGTATTGTTCGTACTCCTCATTGTAGCAGGAGCGTCATACGGAGGGTCCGGAGGCTTCGGCTACTAAGAATACCAGAGGGTGATATTCCCCTCTGGCCATTTAAAATTCCCTTCTTACATAGCTTTTTCAACTCTGGTTTGTCACCTCATTCTTGCTGTACAACTTGTGCGGGACAAGCCCAAAAACCAAGCATTTATTGTGTACCTTTTGTGAACTTCAAGGAATATGTAAGATAGCTCACATGATATACTGAGAAATCCTTCTACAATAGTTACTGAACGAGTAAAATCAACAACATTTAAATCATCTTTGAATAATCGTAGAATTTTACTTTCGTTACTCTTTCAACTAATTTAGATTTTCAGATTGGCAGCTCCTAGTGAAAGGGTTGAGCAATATTGTCATCATTTCCGCGTTGGTTCAAAATCACTTTAGTTCTTTTAGTATTCGGTACCATTGCTTATATTACTCATTCAACTGGAGATCCGTCCATCGGATATCCGTGACTTCATTTTGTCATTTGGTTGGTGGGGCCCTTTAATCTTTTTCCTGATCTATACGGTCGGTCCGATTATATTTTTACCAACCTAAGTTCTATCAATCGGAGCAGGACTTGCTTTTGGAGCCTGGCCTGGAGTTCTTTACATTATCTTCGGGGCAACGGGAGCGGCGATAACAGGATATGTTATGGCTCGTTTATTTGGCCGTTCCGTATTAAGAATGAAGAACTATTCATGGTCTGAAAAGTTATTCAAACAAATGGAGAAGCGCGGTTTTTTATACGAATTCCAAGTCTACTCGTCTTCAATTCTGGAGAAAAAGTCGCGCATCTTCATAGCGCAGATGCCAGAACCCCTGAACAGACCAATGACTTCTTATCTAACTATTTTAAATAAGTGTTATAAGAGGCTTTTCATTAGTTTAAAGAAACTATTGAAAGCCTCTTTTATTTTGGTTCTGAGTTATTTTTCTGTATCCAAACGCCAACTAGCATAAAGACCACTGCTGATTTCACTGTCCTTTAAATGGACAGTTTTTTTATGGATTATCTCAAAAATATCATTATATCATTCATAATCCCTAAGTTTATGAGCAAAATAAACAAAAACAACCGTTGATAAAGGTGGGAGATCATTGAAGCGAAAATCTAGAAGTCGAACATCTAATACTGCTTCGAACCCACTTCTCTCTAACTTGGAAGATAGTTTAGCCCATATCCAGGCGACCATGGGTGATAGTTCTGACCTTGTGATCCGCAGGTTGGAAATTCAACAAACTTCATCAGCCGTCATATTTATGGATGGGCTTGTAGATAAGAATTCAGTGCAAGATTTCATCCTCGAAGCTTTGATGTTGGAAATGACACCGGAAGAGGAAGCTAGTGTAGATCTCTACTTATCCATTAAAGAAAGAGCACTGCCAATTGGGGAAACTGAAGAAATAGAGTCATACAACGATCTTTTCGAAAAGTTGCTTTCAGGTGAAACGATCTTGCTGCTAGAAAAACAAACGAAAGCAATAGCCGCCAGTACAAAAGGATGGCGTGACAGAGGTGTTCAGGAAAGCACCTCCGAAAGTGTGATTCGTGGCCCTAAAGAGGCCTTCACAGAAACCTTAAGAACCAACACTTCTTTAATCAGAAGGAAAATAAAAGATTCCTCTCTTCGAATTGAAGCAAAAAAGATTGGTGAGAAAACCCAAACGGATGTAGCCATCGTCTATTTAGAGGGAACTGCTGAAGACGATGTCGTCGAAGAAGTGAACCGGCGTTTAGATCAAATCGATATTGATGGAATTTTAGAAAGTGGTTATTTAGAAGAATTCATACAAGATGCCCAATACTCACCCTTCCCTACTGTCTATAATTCTGAAAAACCAGACGCGATTGCAGGGGGAATTCTTGAAGGTAGAATTGCTATTATAACAGATGGAACACCGAACGTACTTTTAGTTCCAGCTTTATTCGTCAACTTCATGCAATCAAGCGAAGATTACTACCAACGGGCTGACATTAGTACTTTCATAAGGTTATTAAGACTGTTTTGTTTTTATGTTGCTTTATTTATGCCCTCTATTTATATTGCTTTTACCACTTTTCACCAGGAAATGATTCCAGCTCCCCTTCTAATCAGCTTAGCTGCTCAAAGGGAAGGTGTACCTTTTCCAGCACTAGTTGAAGCGTTAATGATGGAATTAACATTCGAAGTTTTACGCGAAGCTGGGGTAAGGCTACCTAAACCTGTGGGTTCTGCCGTAGCGATTGTTGGGGCGCTTGTATTAGGACAATCCGCTGTCCAAGCAGGGCTCGTCTCTCCTGCCATGGTTATCGTCGTCTCAATCACAGCCATCTGTAGCTTTGTTTTCCCAGCATATAATTTAGCGATTTCGGTTAGAATATTGCGTTTCCCTTTAATGATCTTAGCAGCAACGTTCGGGCTATTTGGTATCATTCTAGGGATGATTGCGATGGTTCTTCATGTATGTAGTCTAAAATCATTCGGAAAATCGTATATGTCTCCTTTTGCTCCCTTAATGCCTAAAGATCAGAAGGATGTGTTGGTTCGTTTTCCTCACTGGGGCCTTTTATCGCGTCCTAGTTCTTTAACCAAAAAAGATCAAAAAAGAGTTAAACCTACATCAAAGGAGAGCTGATGATGGCGATGAAGAAAGTGGCCTTTCTAAAAATTCCTGTAGTGGCTATATGCTTAATACTTTTAGCAGGATGTTGGAACAGCAGGGAATTAGATGATCTTGGCATTGTTGTGGCGGCAGGCATCGATAAAACCGATGATGGACAATACCTGTTAGTGAACCAGGTCATCAACCCTTCCGAAATCGCAACGGATGCGCCGACCACTCGGCCACCGGTCTCGACCTATACCTCAACAGGACCAACCATATTTGAAGCATTCAGAAATATGGCCCATCAGTCTCCACGAAAAATGTATCTACCACAATTAAGACTGCTAGTCATCGGAAAAGATCTAGCAGAAGAAGGAATTATGCCTTCGCTTGACTTGTTTTTTCGGGATCATGAATTTCGTACGGGATATTATATATCGATTGCAAAAGATACGGATGTGGAAACCCTGTTAAGTACTATTACTGCGTACGAAAAAATTCCAGCGAATAAACTTATGTACTCCATTGAAATAGTGGAAGAAAGTCAAGGTTCCTCCCACGGAATTACGATTGATGAATTAATCTCCCAGATCCGCAATAAAGGACAAAACCCTGTAATTGCTGGCCTGCTCATGGAAGGTCCAGAAGATACGGGCACTAACATCAGTAATGTGGAAAATATTAATGCGCCGACGAAAATAACCACCGATCACTTGGGAGTAATGAAGGAAGACAAACTGGTAGGGTGGCTGAATGAAGATGCAAGTAAAGGATATAACTACATTCTAGGAAATATCAAAAGTTCAGTTGTCACCCATCCATGCACAGGTGGGACAGCTAGCATTGAGGTATTACGAACAAAAAGTAATATGGATGCGTCATTTGAAGGGGGAAAACCCACCGTCTCTATTCAATTGGATTTAGAAGGGAACGTCGGAGAGATCAATTGTCCGATCGATTTGAGCAAAATCGAAACTATTCAGAAATTGAATAAGGAAGTAGAGCAAGAAATCAAAAAAAATATGGAAGAGTCTATAAAAATCGCTCAAAATGATTTCGAATCCGACATCTTCGGCTTCGGTAGCCTTATTCATCGTAAAAATCCGAAATATTGGAAGACCGTAGAAAATGATTGGGATGCACAATTCAAAGAATTAGATGTAGACATCCAAGTGAAAGCAAAACTTCGTAGAAAAGGTGGAACGACACAACCGATAACTAAAGAAGGTTAGGTGAGTGAATATGTGGTCTGTACTAGCGGTCATCATTGTCGCAGTGCTTATCTTTCTTCTTGAGTTTCCTCTGTTAAAAAAGAGGAAAAAGAAGAAAGACATTTGGTTTTTTAGCATCCTATTGTTTTTCTTCACAGTTATTAGTGTTTTGGAAGTGATGGATATACCCTTGCCGAACCCTTTAGATTACATTCAGAACTTTTATAAGTTTTTCCTAGGTTAATAAAGAAATGAGGTGAAAAAATGGATAACCAGACGATCAGTCCACGCCAATTTATGTTCTTGGTCATTTTGTTTATTGTTGGAAGCTCCATCCTAATTGTCCCCACTCCCCTTGCAGCACAAGCAAAACAAGACGCATGGTTATCCATTTCAATATCTGTTTTAATTGGATTAGTTCTAACCCTATTCTATAACCACATCGCAAAATTGATGGAAGGAAAGACATTCGTCCAAGCGACGATCATGGTATTTGGAAATTGGTTCGGTAGGTTCCTTCTGATCTTTTACCTGTCATTCCTATTTATTTTAGCTTCACTTGTCTTAAGGAACATAGGAGATTTCATGACCACAGAAATTATTCCAGAAACTCCCTTGCAGTTTACCCATATTCTCTTTATGATTGTCGTTGTTTGGGGGGCTTATTTAGGACTAGAAGTAATCGGAAGATCCGCTGAAATGTTCATGCCATGGATAATTCTTTTATTATTATTTTTTACGGTTTCATTAGCTCCCCAGATTAAAACAGAAAACCTACAACCCTTTCTAGGCGAAGGAATAATGCCCGTAATCAGCTCTTCCACAATTGTCACCGGTACTCCCCTTTTAGAGTTGATTGTATTTCTGATGATTATACCTTACGTGAAAGATGGGAAAACAAAAAGAAAATCGTGGGTATTGGGAGTTTTGATCGGCGGTATCACTTTAACTTTGACTACCCTTTTCTGCTTGTTAGTCCTTGGGAGCGATCTAACTGCTTTAAATACCTTTCCTAGTTATAAATTGGCTCAAAAAATCAGTATCGCTGGTTTCTTAGAAGGTTTGGAAGTTGTTATTGGTATTATCTGGATGCTTACTATTTTCTTTAAAATAGTTGTTCTTTTTTACTCAGTAACCGTGGGGATTGCCCAGTTTCTCACCATGGACGATCACAGACCCTTGCTGTTGCCAATAGGAATGGGCATGATTGTGCTATCTATTATCGCCTACCCTGATGTCGCCTATTTTGAATCATTCGTAGCAGACACGTGGTTCCCATATGCCCTTACACATGGATTGATTCTTCCTGCCATAGTGTGGATCGGATTGATGATCAAATCTAAGGTAGGTAAAAAGAAAAATCAACCTAGAAAGACGTCTGCATAGAAGCAATCATTAATTTCAATGTATTTAATAATGGCGCAATTATTGAAGATAACGGCGCAATACCTCCTAATATTTTCTAAAATCGTCACTATTCCTTCCTTTTTCAACAAAAATAAGAAGAATAATGACGCAATTAATTCCTCCGACCATTAGATAAAAAGAATCGGGCGTAGTTTTTACGTCCGAGTTAGATTGTTTGATTGTAGGGGAAATAATTACGGATAAATCGGTAATAATTACGGATAAACACCTATCAATTTCCATTTATGTTATAAATAAAGCCATGTTTGTTCCTTAATGAATGTAAAACATTAAAAAGCACTTCCCTTTTTCAAGGAAAGCGCTTAATTACGTAATTAATTTAGCCAATGATATTCTTGTCCCCAGCTTTCACGAGCAAGTGTTTCAATCTTTTCCACGATCTCCTCATCCACTGAAGATGCATCTCCCTGTTCATAAGGATTAAAGTGAAAAGCGTACAACCTGGAAACAAATTCGTGGAAAGGAAGCGAAGACTCCCCCTCATATTCACCGTTCCCTTGTACTTCAGGTTCAATCCCTTGTCCCCACTTTTGAGAACTATCATTATTCGGATTATAGAAATACACACGGTACTCCCCTTTTGGATCCTTAGCTACTCGCTGTATTGTGATGGCATGAAAGCCAAGCATTTTCCCATAAACGGTTGTGACACAAATACCTACAGGGTTCGGATAGATCAATTCATGTCCCTCATTATAGTCTGGGTGATGTGTAGCATAAAACAAACGGACAAATCCTCTAAAATCAGTAATGTTGCTTGATAAATGATCAAATACTTTAGCAAATCCCCTTGGCACCCAATTTCCGTAAAAAGGTGGATTCACCCATCTATGAGGGTCATCTCCCCTGAACTGCACACGGTTGATCATTTCGGCATAAATTCGATCGAGATGCGGTACCAAAACTAAAGAGATGGGATCAAGTTCTTTATGCAATTCTGGAGCTAGACCACCAGTTAAATTCTGTGAATGAATGGCCTGTCCTTCAAACATCATCGAAACATCTCCATCTCGGGCAGCTCGAGGAATCTGTTCTAGGAGATGCCCAGGATCATGTATGGACCAAAGGCTAAGCGCACGCGCACTTTGACAAGTCGGGTTCAATCCCTGGCCGATTCCCAAAGGCTGACCAAGCACGCTAAGAACCCCTGCTACAAGAACGTTATTTGCTGTAATCCCTTCGTGTTCAGAAAAAGCTTCTACAAGAGTTTGTGATACTTCTGGCTTGATATCCAATTCAACAAGTCTACGTAATCCAGGAGCCACTGGATGATGGGACAAAACCCCTCTTTCCAACATTCGTGCAAGACCATATATCGATTGTCGTGTTGGCAGGTGTATAGCTACCTTGATTAATTCATAAACGAGGACCGAATTCTCCGATAGACTTGCTGCACCTTTTTCATTTAAGAAAAGAGCTGCAGAAACAAGTTCAGACTTGGAGGAATTAAGAAAACGGACTAAAACAGCATGATAAGGCGAAACGAGCCCCGTTTCTCTCATCGACTCTCCAAATAACCTTGCTTCGTTTTCCAAATCCTTATCTGTCATATTCTCCAGTTCATTTCGATAATCACTAAACTTAGGAAATTCTTCACTAAGAGCGGTCAATTGAGATGTTGCATCATGATAACGTTGAATTTCCTTCCTTTTGTCCTCATCAACATCACTGTGCAATAGCTCTTCTGCTTTTTGAATCATTAGTAATATCCTGTTAACCATAATAGGACGCTGGGCTGTTAATCGATCAATTTCATTCAGTAAAGTACCAGAAACAGCCGCTATTGATATTTTATCTACAATCAACTTAAACAGATTCTGCGCGCAATCTATTTCTTCACTTTTCTCGATACGTGCTTCTTCCGTTTCTTCTGGAAAAATGAAATCAAGGTTTAAAGCCATCACTTCATTTAAGTAGTTTGTAGCCATTTCAGAATTCACTTTTTCATGTTCATATCTTCCCTGCGCTATTGCCAACATTCGCAATTCGCTTAAAAGTGTCACTATTGATTCGATACCCTCTATTTTTAAAGATCCATTTACTAAGTTAGGTTGCAGCTTAGAAGGGTCTTCCCATGGCCCACCTTCAAATACCCCCGCCTGGTCAAATTGATCTGCATAACTATATAGTACCTTGATCCCTTCAAATGATTTCGAAAGCCGTCTTGTTTCTTGAAATAAATCATCTTGATAGAGCTTTTTGGCATATGGCTTAGCACTGTTCAACCTTGCAAATGCTTGTTCGAACCGATCTTCTTGATTTATTTGAACTTCCACTTCAATTTTCTCCTTTATATATAGAAATCATGTTTATTGAAATCCATTAACGGTGGTTTCACATGCTCACTGTCCTGATGGTGAAAGAACACGACACCATGAGGAGTACCAAACCCTTCCATACTCGGCACCTTCCGTTCTTTACGTGGAAACATCGTATGTTTATGAAATCCAGGGTGTTTTTCTAAATGATCAGGAATATTCAACGCTTTGATTTCTTTAACCCTCGGGTAAACCATTAGACTCCCCGTATAACCTCTAGCTTTCTTCTCATTAGGGAAAAAGTCTTTGAGCTCTTCTTCAGTTGTATTCGGATCACAACACAGAATGTGGGCTTGGAAAGGATTGAATCCATAAGATTCTTGAATTAAATCAAAAATATTTCCACCTGGAATTCTAAAAGCAACTTCTATAAAGTTAAGAGTCCCATCTTCCGTAATAAAAAATTCCGGATGGATAAAACCATTTTCTATTTCAAAAGTTTTTACAAGCTGTTTTACCACTTTGCGGACAAGAGGACGATTCTTTTCAATCGTTGGTGAAGGTGGGGCCATCATTGAATAACCAAATTCCACGTACTCGGTGATATTCAGAAATTTGATTTCCCCTTTGTGTATAAACACTTCGCACGAGAGTTGCGTTCCATCCAAATGGCTTTCCATCAAGCAAGGAAATAGATCATCCGTCAGACGACTATAAATTTCATCTTCCTGACGGATCATATGGTGCCCAACGGCTCCAGCTTTAGCAAAAGGTTTTATATGAATAGGATCAAATTCTTCTCCATCATTTTTCAAAAGAACATCGTTCACTCGCTTCAGAAATTCTCTGACCTCATCTCTATTTCGCGCTTCTTCGAATATACCTATTTTCAAACCACCGATCTGAGCCCTTCTTTTCATTTTAGCTTTATGTCTAAATAGAAGAGAATGATGAAACTCCCGCTTATTCTCTTTTAACCAGGCATTCAGTGCTCCTGCCCATTCTACCGTATCTTCAAATATAGGGATGACATGATCTACACCGGCTTGTTGGAGAATTTCAACTAATTCTCTAGACTTTTCATAAACTTGCTCCATTGGTGTTTCCTTCATCATCTCTTCCATGTCCCAGCTAATAAAAGGTATCCCATACTTCTTCGCGTAATCTTCAAAACTTGGCATACTAATGACTACATACGGCCTCTTCAATTCTTCAACAGCTTCAATTGACTGTAAGCTCCATCCTAAAAGGGCGATTTTTCTGTCTTGTTTCTTCGTATTCAAATGAAAGAACCCTCCTATTCTTTTAATCAGATTTTCATTTTTTATCACAATCACTATCTTTGCCGAATTCATCTTAGTTAATTCGCCATTGAAGACGATAGTCAAAAAATTTCAGGAGGTTCATTTGAGCCGACTTTTTTCCACCCGAGTTTTGAAAAACAATCTTGATTAAGATATGGATGTCGTATTGATCAACTCACCATTACACGGTCATGGCAAATAATTCAGAGCTGATGTATATTATAGAAAAGACAAAAAATCACAGAACGGATATAGTCAACTAAAAATTAATTGAAAGGGATGATCTTGATGAAGAATCGTGAGCTAAACCCCAAAGTAGATGAATTTTTAAGTAAATCAAAGAAGTGGAAGGAAGAGTATGAGAAGTTACGAGAGATTGTACTGGATTGTGGGCTGACCGAAGATTTTAAATGGAAGCACCCTTGTTACACGTTCGAGAATAATAACATCGTTTTAATCCACGGATTTAAAGAGTATTGCGCACTTCTCTTTCACAAAGGCGCTTTGTTAAAGGATCCCAATAAAATCCTAGTGCAACAAACGGAAAATGTTCAGGCTGCTCGTCAGATCCGCTTCACGAATGTTCAAGAGATCATCACAATAGAATCCACCTTGAAAGAGTATATTTACGAAGCTGTTGAAGTAGAAAAATCCGGTTTGCAAGTAGAAAAAAAGACCGATTACACTATCCCAGAAGAACTTCAAAGCAAGTTTGAAGAAAACCCAGCCTTGAAAACAGCTTTTGAAGCGTTGACTCCCGGACGTCAAAGAGCATATATTCTTTATATTTCTAAAGCCAAACAATCCAGAACCCGACAAGCTAGGGTGGAAAAATATGAGCATCATATACTTGATGGAAAGGGTTTAAATGATAAGTAGAGGGCATTTTAAAAAAAGGTTCAGAACACCCTCTTGTAGTGATCTGAACCTTTAACGTATTTTTAAACTGTTATTATACCTTCTCCAAAAAAGGATTAACTCCCTAGAACCAATTAAGTGGTTCAGGTTTAAGGTTTTGCATGATATGCTTCGTTTCAGTGTATTCTTCGATTCCTAGTTTACCGAGCTCTCTCCCAATACCCGACTGCTTATAACCTCCCCATGGTGCATGCGGGAAGTATAGGTTGAATTCATTGATCCAAACGGTACCCATACGCATTTTTGCCGCGCAGCGTTCCGCTTTTACAATATCTTTTGTAAACACTCCACCCGCTAGACCATAGATCGAATCATTCGCTAGTTTTACCGCTTCTTCTTCCGAATTGAACTTCTCTACAGTAATGATTGGACCAAACGCTTCCTCTTGAACAATGCTCATCTCTGTCGAACAGTCAGTAAAAATGGTCGGTAGGTAGAAGAATCCATTTTGAAGTTCAGGGTCCTCTGGTCGTTTACCACCAACTGCCAATGTTGCACCTTCCCGGATTCCTGTCTCAACATATTTTTCAACCTTTTCAAGATGTTCTGCTGAGATAAGTGGTCCCATTTGTGTTTCTTCATCAAATCCATTTCCGAGCTTAAATTTCTCCACGCGATCCACAAGAGCACTAACTAATTCATCATGAATGCTTTCTTCCACAATCAACCTTGTCCCAGCGGAACAGATTTGTCCTGCGTGGAAAAAGACGCCGTTTAATGCTTGGTCAACCGCTACTTCAAAATCAGCGTCGACGAAAATAACATTCGGGTTTTTCCCGCCAAGCTCTAACGCAAGGTTTTTCATATTGACGCTTGCGGATTGCATAATCTTCTTGCCGGTTTCAATTCCACCTGTAAAAGAAATCAAGTCTACATCGACGTTACTTGATAGTTCAGCACCTACAGAACTACCAGGACCTAGTACCAGATTCGCAACTCCAGCAGGCACACCCGCTTCTTCTATTAATTCGAATACTTTAACCGTCGTCAGTGGAGTGATTTCACTTGGCTTCATGACCAGTGTATTACCAGTAACAAGTGCTGGAGCTAGCTTCCAAGAAGCTTGTAGCAATGGATAGTTCCACGGCGTAATTTGGCCACAAACTCCTACTGGTTCATGCACCACTTTACTAACAGAATTCGCTATCGGAGATTCAATCATTTCGCCGCCATTTTTATCAGCTAGTTCGGCATAGTAATGAAATACTCCAGCAATATCATCCATGTCGCCTCGGCTTTCTTCCATAGTTTTACCTGTATCTAGTGATTCTAACTTCGCAAGTTCTTCTCTATCTCTTTCAATATAATCAGCAATTTTTCTTACGATTTTACCACGTTCTAATGCCGGTATCGTAGCCCAGTCTCCATAATCGAAAGCTTCTCTAGCAGCATCGATTGCGTTTTTCGCATCTGTATCATCGCTTTCCGGAACTGTCGCGATGACTTCTTGGTTGAATGGATTAATAATGTCACGAGTATTCTTTGAGTTCGCGTCAATCCATTTACCATTAATGTATTGTTGTAATGTTCTATTCAATTCCATCAACTCCATGTTTTATTAAATTTATTAAGAATTTATTTAACGTTATAAATAACGTAACATGCCTCTATAACACTGTCAAAAGTAATCACAATTCCTAACAAGAAATCATAGATCGTGCGACTTCGTCTAAAAAAATAACAAATCTATTTGACATATTTTCTGAGTACGTTACGATAAAGTTTGTAAAGAAAGTTTGAAAAAAATTTAACGCGTTTTATTTTTTTCGAATGGAGATGAATTGGATGAGCGAATCGACTAGTCAATCCAGACAAAAAATCGAAGATGCCAAAGAGCAAGTCATTGGCGCCCTTGCTGAAACGATGGACCTATATGGTGTCACTCCATCAGCAGGAAATTTGTATGCCACGATGTACTTCAAAGATCAAATGACCTTGGACGAAATGCGCGACGAACTCGAAATGAGTAAGCCGAGCATGAGTACAAGTGTACGTAAACTTCAAGAACTCGAAATGGTTAAGAAAACATTCACGCGTGGCTCAAGAAAACATACTTATATCGCTGAAAAAGATTTCTTCCGTTTTTTCATCGTTTTTTATTCTCAAATGTGGGAACGCGAAGCAAAAATGAACCTAGAAGCGATTGACCGTGCGCAAGGGGAATTAATTGATGTAATCAAAGATTCCAATAGCACACCTGATGTGGTTGCAGACGCCAAATCCGTCTATGATCAATTAGAGAGTTCTAAACCGTATTATCACTGGTTAGAAGATTTAGTGGCAAATCTTCGAAACGGTAAAATCTTTGATCATTTTCACGTTGACAATCAAGAATAGCTTAATTGAAAAAATTGCGATATTACTTATCTCTAATAGGAGATGAGTCTTCGCATGGATATTTCGTTAAATTATTTCTTAATAAATTTAATGTTTGGAATGTTTTAAACTAAAATATATAAACAAAGGGGAGTTTTTTAGCATGAAGACTTGGAAAAAACAACTTAGCCTAATTGCTGCAGCACTACTAATTACCGTATTAGCAGCTTGCGGAGACTCTGGAGAAGAGGAATCTAATGACGAACAAGGTGAAATCTCTATTGGTCAAATTAACTGGGCGGAAAATATCGCCGTAACAAATATGTGGAAAGCAATCTTGGAAGATGAAGGTTACGATGTGGAATTAACTAATCTCGACATGGGTGCTACTATGCAGGCATTAGAAAGTAGTGAACTGGATGCAAGTTTAGAAATTTGGTTGCCAGTACAAGATGCGAATTATTTAGAGGAGTATCAAGATACGGTTAATTTCTCTGATGCAACCTGGTTTGATAACGCAAAAGTCGGACTTGTCGTTCCTGAATATGTAGAAGAAGTAAATAGTATTGAAGACTTGAATGAACATAAGGAAATGTTTGAAGGAGAAATTATCGGCTTTGATTCTGGCGCAGGTACAATGGAAGTGACTGAAGATCTGATCGAAGAATATGAACTTGAGTATGAATTAATGCCAAGCTCAGAACCAGCAATGCTTACTGAGATCGAGAAAGCGGTTGAGAATGAAGAACCAATCGTATCACCTCTTTGGACACCACACTCTGTATTCTCTAAGCATGAGTTGAAATTCTTAGAGGATCCGAAAGAAGTTTACGGCGGTGTTGAAAAGATTCACCACGCGACTAGACAAGAATTCGCAGATGATTATCCAGAGGTAAGTGAATGGTTGAAAAATTGGAAGATGGATGACCAGCAAATCGGTGAACTAATCCAATCTGTCGATAGCGCAGAAGAACCACTTGATGGTGCGAAAGAATGGATCGACGAAAACCAAGATGTGGTTGATGAGTGGATACAATAAATTATAATTGATTATAAACTAGTCTCTCGTTGTTGAGAGGCTAGTTTTTTTGTCAAAATTAGATGATTCCACAAATTAGCAATCCTCTTTACTCTTCTTTGTAACTTAATTGATATAGAAAACGACTTTATAATTACAGTGGATTTTATTCGAAATATAGAAACATATAATATAATCAAATTATCCAAATTCACCGTATGGTAATGAATCTTCTCGGAATAAATCTTCTTATACATTCTTAGTTGAGGTGAATTAATAACAAAACCAAATCGAGCTTCTGGTAAAGCGAAGTTCTTTTTTACATTTTAATTAGAAAATAATTATTTTTAGCAAGGAGTGTACTTTTGAGAATCCTGCTACACAAAAAAGAGAAGGCGCTCTTCTTTCAACCTATCGTTAAATAAGGGGGTAAGTTCATGTGAAACGTTGAAAGAGGCCTTCTCTTGAAAGCATGAATTATTTAATTGTGCCTGCATCAGCAGGATCTACACCGTGACGGTAGTAATCTGCGTGTAACGGTTTTAGTGGTTCTTTTCCTTGAATTAAGTCAGCTGCTTTTTCTGCTAACATTAAGACTGGTGCGTGAATATTGCCATTCGTGACATAAGGCATAGCCGATGCATCCACCACTCGCACGTTGTCGAGTCCATGAACCTTCATTGTTTCAGGATCCACGACAGCCATTGGATCCGAAGCTGGGCCCATTTTCGCTGTACAAGATGGGTGAAGTGCAGTTTCAGCATCTTTTGCTACCCAATCTAGTATCTCTTCGTCTGTTTGCACAGCCTTCCCTGGTGAAATCTCTCCGGAATTGTATGGTGCTATAGCCGGTTGAGCCATGATTTCTCGTGAAATACGTACCGCTTCGATCCATTCGCGACGGTCCTGTTCCGTCGAAAGATAATTGTAGACCATGCTCGGATGTTCTTTTGGATCCTTCGAACGGATCTTCAATGATCCTCGAGCATCAGAATACATTGGTCCAACGTGTACTTGGAAACCGTGCTTCGTATCTGCTTTTTGACCGTCATAGCGAACGGCCACCGGTAGAAAGTGGAACATCAGATTCGGATAATCCACATCATCATTCGAACGGACAAAGCCGCCACCTTCGAAATGGTTCGTTGCTGCTGGACCTTTTCGTCCAAGTAACCACTGCAAACCGATCCAAGGCATCTTCGCCTTATTTAAGTTAGGTTGCTCTGACACCGGTTCAGGACAAGAGTATTGGATGTAGGTCTCTAAGTGATCCTGTAAGTTCTCACCAACACCCGGTAGGTCTACCACAGGCTCAATATCTAGTGAGCGCAAATGCTCAGCATCGCCAACTCCTGAGAGCTGTAATAGTTGAGGTGTGTTGATTGCACCACCGGCAAGGACAACTTCACCTGCTTCTACTTGATGCGTTTTCCCATTACGACGATAAGTGACACCTTTAGCTCTAGTGCCTTCGAAATCGATACTGCTTACGAAAGCGCGTGTTGTTACGGTTAAGTTCTTCCGTTTCATATTTGGATGCAAATGTGCACGTGACACGGACATACGTCTACCCTTATACACATGCTTATCAAAAGGGCCGAACCCTTCCTGGCGATATCCATTCACATCAGGTGTACGTGAATAACCCGCTTCGACTGCTGCGTTAAAAAAGGCTTGGAATAATGGATTCTTTGCAGGGCCACGTTCTAATTTAATCGGTCCATCGTGTCCACGAAGTTCATCATCTGGGTTAGCAGCTAATGCATTTTCCAAACGTTTGAAATAAGGAAGACAGTGAGCAAAGTTCCAAGTTTCCATGCCCGGGTCAGCTCCCCAACGCTCATAGTCTTTTGGATTTCCGCGTTGGAAAATCATCCCGTTAATCGAGCTTGAACCTCCAAGAACCTTCCCGCGGGCATGCGCAATTCTGCGTCCACCCATATATGGTTCAGGATCTGATTCATAGCTCCAGTCATAGAAAGGATTTCCCGATGGGAACATCAATGCAGCTGGCATTTGAATCAGAAGATCCCATGCATAATCCCTGCGTCCTGCCTCTAATACAAGCACGCTTTTTGTTCCATCTTCACTTAAACGGTTGCCGAGCACTGAACCAGCACTCCCACCCCCAACAATTACGTAATCATAACGTTCAGTCATGTTATCGAACCTCCCTGGATGTTGAATATTAAAAACAGGATCGAAAACATACAACATTTTCAACCCTGCATTAATTTTATTAAATTATTTTTTAACGTATTAAACATTTTTAATATAACATACCGGATTTCCCTTGTAAACCGACGTTATAGGAATTTGAAAAACAGCATTAGCTGGGTGAGTGCTACAATTTAGATAGAGAAAACAGCATTTGAAGCGTTGACTCCCGGTCGTCAAAGAGCATATATTCTTTATATTTCTAAAGCCAAATAGTACAAAAATCGACAAGCTAGGGTGGAAAAATATATGCAACACATCCTTGATGGAAAGGGTTTAAATGATAAGTAGGGGGTTTGAAGCTCACTATATTGAAGAATAATAATAACATCGCTTATTGCTTTAAGGCTGAACATGATTCTTTCATCCATAATTGTTTATCCAGTGTTTTCCTGAAATATTAAAAAGCTCCCCTTTGGTGGTCAACCCACAAGTTAGATTTTCGCACTAACTTGTGGAGTGCAGTACCTTTTCAGGAGAGCTTTTTATATAGATTATTTAAATCGTGTATACGCAGATAATGAGCAATAGATGTCACATCAGGACCCATCAGACACTCTTGGGATCAATTAATAATTCTGTTATTTTATTTTCTACATCAGTTTGAATCTGTGTCCAAAGTTTTTTTAATTCATTGCTTAGCCCAATTTGAAATTGTATGGAAAATGGTTCGACTGCCAATAAGTAACCACTAATCAATTCATGTTGATAAAGAGCATGAAACAAATGGGTATTATGAGGCGAGATGTCCAAACTCTTTTGCTCTGATAGTTCTTTTATAGGAATCACACTCACTTCACCGACCCTCTTGTTATTATAAACTGCATCCACAATGATAACCTTAGTCGCACCTTGAATTTTTGAGAGACAGTAATCCACGTCCGATTCTCCAATCATATATTGCACCTGAGAATCCTCATTTTTTTCGGCAAGCTCTTCTACAACGTAAATTCCCACTCCATCATCCATCATCAACTTGTTTCCAATACCCACAACAATTGTTTTTTCCATTAAAACACCTTAATCGTTTTGACTTGTTCACCTGATCTATAGACATGAGTTGCACATGACATACACGGGTCGAAAGAGCGAAGGATACGTCCGATTTCTGCCGGTTTGTCTGGATTTTGAATTGGGGTTCCAATAAGTGCCTCTTCTGCGACCCCCCTGTACCCTTGATCATCTCTCGTAGAAAAATCCCAAGTAGAAGGGGTGATAATCTGATAAAAAGACAATTTCTTGTCTTTAATTTTTAGCCAATGACCTAGAGCCCCTCTAGTCGTATCAACTAGTCCCCTCCCCTCTGCAGTCTCAGGAAGTTCATATTTTGATTGAACATCGATTTCCGGAATGATCTGAGAAAGCAGGGTTTTCATGATTTCTGTAATCTTTTTTGCCTCTAGAGCTCGAGCAATCGTACGATCCATAGCTGAAATTCCTTTGTTGTAATTACCACTTAAAATTAACCTTGCAAGTGGACCAACTTCATAAGGTAATCCATTATAACGGGGAGCCTTCACCCAAGAGTATGCCTTCTCCTTATCTTGATCAGGTTCTGGCATTAACTCATCTGGATCATATGTACTCGATGGGGACTGGAACCATGAATAATCGATTTTTTCCTTTATCTTTTTCTCATCGAATATTTCTATGGAATTCAATGTAGATACGAGCGGGTTCAAGTACAAAGTGCCTAGATCTTCATAATCGTTAAAAGCTCCATAGGATAGTAAATTTCCGTATCCCCCTCCAATCTGAAAATACTCAGGATAATATTTGGCAATTTCATAGACATCGGGGATCATTTTGACATCAATAAATGCAATGATTTCGTCCAATAATGAATCCAGATGAACTACTTTTTCAGCGGTAGCTTGAGTAGTGACACCACCGATAAACACTCCATGATTATGAGGTGCCTTGCCTCCTAATACGGCAAGCATTTCGTGAGCAGACCTGCTGATCGGAAGTGAATCAAAGTAATGTTGGGCTATTCTGGAGTTTACCTTTTTTGGTAAACGGAAATCATCATGGTCTGACTGTAAAAGCGTATTCTGATCTATTTTTACAAAATCCGGTACTGTATATTGATAAAAATGACGAATATGATTTTGTAGATACTCACAACAATGGATAATATCCCTTAAATACTTGCCCTGCTCCATAGGAATTATATTTAAGGCATCTTCTAAAGCGAGAGAGGAAGCCATGGAGTGGGCAGCTGAACAGATGCCGCAAATCCTCTGAGTGAAATAGACGGCATCAAACGGTTTTCTACCAACCATCATCTGTTCGAACCCGCGAAATAAATTTCCTTTTGTCTTCGCATCGACCACTCGATTATTCTCTACAGTTACATCTATTTCCATAAAGCCGCTGATGCGTGTCAAAGGGTTAATTACGATTTTCCTATTCATCTTCAACAATCCTTGTCGTGTCATAATTAATAAATGGTTCCATCGCGTCTGGGAATCCAAATTGAGCACATCCGATACAGGGTGTGGAAGCCCCAATCGGCCAGTTCACATGACCATTCCACTGACGTGTTGGGCAATCGACCCTAGTGACAGGTCCACGGCAGCCAAGCTTAAATAAGCATGCTTTGTCTCCAAGCTTTTCTGCAAAGATACCTCTGTCAAAAAAAGGTCTCCGAGGGCAACGATCATGAATCAATGTACTATAGAACATCAGCGGTCGATCCAGGTTATCGGTCTCAGGTTCACCATATAATAACAGGTGCGCAAGTGTCCCTAAAAACCAGTCAGGATGTACAGGACAGCCAGTTAGTTTAATCATTTTCTTTTCTGGAAGTACTGATTGTAAACCAACTGATTCTGATGGATTGGGTTTAGCAGCTGATACTCCTCCATGTGTTGCACAAGCTCCAACCGCTAAAATATGGGAGGCCTTTTCCCCCAAAAGTTTAGCTGCTTGAAGTCCCGTAAAAGGTTCACCTTCCCAGCGTCCGATCACATTGTATAAGCCATTATTTTTTAATGCTACAGCACCTTCAACTGCCAAGATAAAGTCTTCCTCTAGCACTTCCATCAGCTTCTCAACCGCTTGTTCTCCTTCTGCCGCCATTAGGCTGTTACTATACCGAAGGTCTACCATAGAATTTAGAGTATACTCGAAATCTGGGTTTTGACCATTCAATAAAGAAATAATGTTGCCCGAACAGCCATTCAACTCCAAGTAAACAAGATTTTGTTTTTTTATCAGGCCGTTGTTAATCTGTTCACTCACATTATTCGTCAATCTTGAAGCAATCGCCTCACTTGTCAACGATTCAGGGGGTAAAATTTGGTCTTCCATTATACGAGCCTCCCTACTACTGGTAATGTTGCCAAAATAGACTGTTGCCCTGCATGACAGGTAGCGAATTCGCTGGTGTAATCTCTTCCTGCTGGCAGGGCAAAATGCGTGGCTGCCGCCCATGCGCGGTTATTTGTTACATCATAAACAGTACCGTTGACAGCTACATAGGCGGGTCTGCCATTTTTACCATCAAAAGTGGCTAACTCCTCAACGGTGATGTCACGATTGGTTTGCTGGTGGGTTTGAAGTGGAGGTGTGGGCGTAATAGGAGGGATAGCCGGATTTCCTAAATAAGCGTGATCAGGTTCTGGCATGGAATCCGGAATACTAGGACTAGAAACCTGATTAACCATAATCTCAGAGACTAACTGTATTGAGGATAAGGTATCCCATAATCGTTGAAGAATCTGTTGAGTCATAGCGGAATTTGTTAATGTAGATAAAGTATATACATCCTGTCGAGCTTGAGCGACGAGACGATTCATGTGCATATTGAGTAACTCATAATTATTATTCATGAATTCCTCTCCTTTGGTCATATCACTCTATCCTATGTGCTCAAACTTGTACTCATTAACAAATTCTAGGTAATAGCATTCCTGGGAGACGATGTAACCTTCTTGTAGTGCCAATAGGTGTCTTCAAATATAATCTTCCGGAAGACTCTTTACAAGATGTCACCCGCCCGATTATTTGCGCACCGTTACCTAAAGGGTGTTTTTTTATAGCTTCTAAGATGGTATGTTCGTGTGCAGCATCTACGACTAAGACAATTTTTCCTTCATTTGCCAAATAAAGAGGATCAAACCCCAAAATATCGCATGCTCCATGCACTTCCATAGGAACAGGAATTGTTGACTCTACCAGTTCCGCGCTGAACTTGAAGTCTTCACAGAGTTCGACTAGTGTTGTAGCCAAGCCACCTCTGGTTGGGTCTCGCATCACCCGAATTCCTTCAACGTGATTCATTACTTCTTCAACGAGATGGTTTAAGGAAGCACAATCACTTTGCAGGCCAGTCATTAAACCCAAATCTTCCCTTGCACTCATGATTGCCACGCCATGTTCTCCAATCGCACCACTGACGATGATGGCATCTCCCTCTTTAATTGCTTCTGATTCTAATCTCTGTTCATGAAACTGTCCTACTCCTGTTGTATTGATGAAAACTCCATCCGCATTTCCTTTTTCTACAACCTTTGTATCGCCTGCAATGATTTGAACCCCTGCTAACCGAGCTTCCATTGCCATACTTTGAGCAATCTCTCTTAAGTCACCAAGTTCGAAACCTTCTTCAATGATGAAACCTGCTGTCATCGCTATAGGTTTCGCTCCTGATACAGCTAAGTCGTTTACGGTGCCTGTAACAGCTAATTTTCCAATGTTACCTCCTGGGAAAAAGAGCGGATCTACAACATAACTGTCTGTAGTCATAACAATTTCATTTTGATACCAGGGAAGGGCTGCTGCATCGAGTCGAGATTGTTCTTTATTGTTAAAATTTCGCACAAAAACATTCTTAATTAACTTATGGGTCAATTCTCCACCTTCGCCATGAGCCATACTGATGCGCTGCGTCAAGAATCACTCCTCCCTCATATACTGATAATGGGCTGCACATGTTCCTTCGGTAGACACCATACAAGGACCTATCGGATGAGTCGGTGTACAACCTTTGTTAAATAAAACACACTCTTCTGGATTAATGGAGCCTTTTATAATCTCACCACATCGACACTTTGTTTTTCTAGGTTCTTTTACATGCACATTAAATTTCTTTTTTGCATCAAACCTCGCATAACGATCTTTAAAGACGAGTCCACTGTTTGGAATCTTACTCATCCCTCTCCAAGCCTCATCGTTTAACTTGAAATATTTTTCTAGTAACCTCCTAGCAACTAGGTTCCCTTCGTTTTTTACAACATGAGGATAATCATTGATGACTTCAGCCTTTTGGTGAAGAAGGAGATCAACAGATTTATAGATCCCTGTCAGTAATTGCACAGGCTCAAACCCTGTGATAACACTAGGCACCTTATATTCATTCATAAGAAAATCATAGCTTTTCTTCCCTAGTACTACAGATACATGCCCTGGTAATAACAACCCATCGACCATTACTTCTCCTGAATCAAGAAGGGATCGCAAAACAGGTTCAACTAATTTTGTGGTCATCCATATAGTATAGTTGCTGAGTTCTAAATTCTCCGCGTCCCTAACCGCAAGAGCAAGTACCGGAATCGTTGTTTCGAATCCTATTCCTAAGAAGACCACTTCTTTATCAGGGTTGTTTTGAGCGATTTTCACACTTTCAAGTGGAGAATAGACCACACGTATGTCTTTACCTTCAGTTTTAGCCTTCATCAAACTATACTTTGACCCTGGAACACGCATCATATCCCCGAAAGTACAAATAATTGTATCAGGGATTTCGGATAATTGAATCATTGCATCTATGGACTTTTGATCTGTTACACATACGGGACACCCCGGTCCAGCAATTAGCTTCACGTGCTCACTTAATCTTTGCTTGATCCCTGTTTTAGCAAAAGCCATTGTATGGGAACCACAAACTTCCATCAGAACAGGGAGCCGTCCTTTGTCTTTTTTGAATTTCTCTGACAATTTTATAACTGCGTCCACAGAACGACGCGCCATATCATTTTCAGAGAAGATGTCTAAATTATTCATTCAAAACCCTCCTCCATTCCTCCATACTCTCCATAGCAAATTTCTGGTCGACAATAGTCATCCCCTGTCCAGCATGCAAAAGAACATAGTCTCCCTTTTTCACTTCGGGCACGAATACTGTCCCAACATACATTCTTGATCCCATTACATCTACCAATGCATTTTCCTTACTGACTTCCAATACTTTCGCAGGTACTCCTAAACACAAACACCTCAGCTCCCATTCCATTTAGTTGCGGCAATAATCAACTGACCGAGCGACAATCCACCATCATTACAGGGCACTTTCTTATGCGTGTAAACTTTTACTTTCTGTTTTTGCAACTGGTTTTTAATTTCTCTAGCCAAAAACAAATTCTGAAATGACCCTCCTGAAAGAACAACTGAGCGATTCCATTCCGGTCTTTTTTCGAATAAAATTAAAACTGTGTCTACACAAGATTTCACAATCGTCGAATGGAATCTTTGGATGATTTTCATTTTTGGTGTAGAGGTCAATTTGTCTTCGATAATTTGTTGAATCATAGGGGAGAAATCCAGTTCTAGCAACCCAGCTTTATCTTCGTGTAAACGGTAAGGGTAGGGGTGAGCGATAGCTTCATTTTCCGGAAGTTGCATAATATAGTCAGACAATTTCACAGCCGCTTCTCCTTCATAGGTAGAGGTGTGACAGACTCCTAATATCGCACTCACCGCGTCGAACAATCGGCCACATGACCCTGCTTGCGGACTATTAATCCCACGAAAAACCATCTGTTCAATTATACTTAATTCCTTCTGTTTTCCTGGAAAAAGTCTTTCAGCAATTTCCTTTCCATCATTCGGCCAGTAATGAAGGATCATGCCTGTTGCAATCCTCCATGGTTCCTTCACACATTTCTCACCTCCTGGAAGAGGTGTATAAGTTAAGTGTGCAGCACGTTCAAATGAACTTGCATCTCCATACAGAAACTCAAACCCCCATATGTGACTGTCCTCTCCATATCCTGTTCCATCTAAAATGAGACCCAAGGTAGGAGAAGTTAGATTGTTGTCCTCCATACATGAAACATGATGAGCATGGTGGTGCTGGACAGATATAACTGGACAATTCATTTTTTCAGCCAAGAAAGATGTTGAGTACTGAGGGTGCTTATCTACTGCCAGAACCTCTAGATCCAAATCCAGCCACCCTTTAAAATGCTCAAGCTGATTCTCGAAAGATTGAATCATTTCTTCATTTTCAATGTCACCTATATGAGGACCCACCCAGATATGATTTTGTTTTCCGATAGCAAACGTATTTTTTTGCTGTCCACCCAAAGCAATTACCTGATCAACATCCCTTTTTGTTGGAAAAGGTTCGGGGACGAATCCCCTAGCCCTCCTTATATATCTGGTTTCACTATTTTCAAGTTGAACAACTGAATCGTCTAGGGGAAGATAAATCGGTCGATTGTGAGTTAAATAAAAATCACAAACCTGAGAGAGCTTTTCTAATTCATTCTCTTCATACTGTATGGGAAGTCCCGATAAATTGCTGCTAGTCATTACTAAGCAGTCCAGCTTCCCGCCTTCAAACAGTAAATGGTGCAAGGGGGTGTAGGGAAGCATAACACCAACTGATGTTAGCTCAGGGGACAACGATTCAGGTAATGAATCCACCTTTCTTTCAGTTAAAACAACAATGGGCTTTTCAGTTCCTGTAAGCATCTTCTCTTCCTCTTTTGAAAGATTACAAAGCCTCTGTACCGTTTCTATCGATTTGGCCATAACAGCTAAAGGCTTTTGAGGACGACCTTTCCTCACCCTTAATTCTTTTATGGATGCTCCTTGATAAGCATCGCATGCTAAATGGTACCCACCTATTCCTTTAATCGCTACTATTTTTCCTTCCGCAAGAAAATCGATTGCTTTAGTGACCGCGTCCTGACGGTCTGCTATCTGCTTGTTGTTACAATCGTATAGCGTAAGCTTGGGTCCACAAGATGGGCAACAGATAGGCTGAGCATGATGACGTCGATTGCTCGGGTCTTCATATTCTTTCTGACACTCAGGACACATCTGAAAATCTTTCATTGTGGTATGAATACGGTCATACGGCAGGTCCTGAATGATTGTATACCGCGGACCGCATTGAGTACAGTTAATAAAAGGGTGGTGAAACCGACGATTTTCAGGATCCCTCCATTCTTCCATACACTTGTCGCAGATCGCAGCATCGCTACTGACCAATGGGAGAGAATTGCTACTCTTTTCGCTTGGAACTATAGTAAAATCTTTATAGTGAATGGGGGAAACAGCTTGAACCTGCAGATCGCTGATTTTGGATAAAGGAGGAGCTTCCCGTTTTATGTCTGTGACCATTTGCAAAAGATTAGGTTCATTTCCTTCAATATGAATAAAAACACTACCAAAGTTGTTCTGAACAATGCCTGTAAGCTGGTATTGTTTAGCAAGAGAATATAGAAACGGTCGGAACCCCACTCCCTGAACCCTACCACTTACCGTGATTTCTAGCGCTTTATACATTTTTTTCAACATCCTTTAGCCAGTTGATCCAGTTCTCGAAGCCTTCTCCTGTCTGAGCGGAAAGCGCTTGAAATAAACATTTCGGATGAATTGCCTTCAGGTCGTTTTTAGCTTCTCCAAGATCGAAAGCTACAAATGGAAGAAGGTCGATTTTATTTATAATCGTCATGTCTGTACGCCTAAACATTACGGGATATTTCGGGATTTTGTCGTTTCCCTCAGGAACACTCAAGACGACCACTTTGTAGTCTTGCCCTAAGTCATAGCCAGAAGGACAGACTAAGTTACCTATGTTCTCAATAAATAAAATATCGATATTTTCAAGTTCAAAGTTAGGAAGCTGTTTAGCTACCATTCTCGCATCTAAATGACAACCTCCCACTGTATTGATCTGGACAGTTTGAATACCAAGCGAACGCAGACGTTCAGCGTCTCGTTCTGTAGCCAAATCTCCTTCAATCACTGCTATTCGATAATCACCTTTAAGTTCTCTAATGGTTCTTTCAAGCAGGGTCGTTTTTCCCGCTCCCGGAGAACTCATGAGGTTGATTACTAGAGTATTGCAATTATTGAAGTGTTGTCTGTTGAATTCGGCTGATCGGTTTTGATCTTTTAACACTTCTTCTTTAAGTTTAACTTTCAAGTGCATCACTTCCTTCATAAGATTCAACTTTAAAAGTTTCCCCAGATACCAACACACAGCTCACTTGGTCACACTTAGGGCACAAAGCTATTTGATAATCCGGCTCAAACTCCCATTGGCATATCTCACACCTTGCTACTGCAGCTTCCCTGATGATTTTTAATGTTGTGGCTTCATCAATAAAGACAAGTCCTTGCCCTTGAAAATATGAGAATGCTAACTCTAATGCGTCCGGCAAAACATTGGACAGCTCTCCTACCACTACATCTATACGTTCGACTCTCTTAAACGATCTCGATCGTGCATCTTCGGAGACTAATTGAATGATCTCTGACATAAGAGACATCTCATGCATAGAGATTCACCTACCCATTATTATCTTTGTAAAGTTTATGTTATGCGTTGATAATAATGACAAGGCATTCTAAGTGGGATATTAAAGCGTAAGATGTCGTATGTATTTCTCGAAACGAAACAAATCTCCTATGTGCTCTGAACCAACTATAATGTTGCATCTTCTTGTATTCCTGCCTCGACCATTTTTTAACTTTTTATAGATGTTCTCTTGTGATTAGTGGTCCCATTAGTGTTATGGGAAATCAAGAAGATACAAGCTAGCTAGTTGAGTGCTACAATTTAGATAGAGAGTTATAATAGCATATAAAAGGAAAGGAAGGTGATGACCAAATGTCTGAAAGAAAACAAACGGAAGTGATTAAGCGAAGATATAACCGTATTTCCGGTGTATTCGACGTTATGGATCATATGATTCGTGAAGAATGGCGGAAAGAACTGTTGAAACACGCAAAAGGAAAAGTGTTAGAAGTTGGTGTCGGCACTGGTACAAACCTTAAATATTATCCTTCTAATGTGGAAGTAACAGGTATCGATTTTAGTCCAAAAATGCTTCAGAAAGCACGGGAAAAGGCAGATGATCTGGCAATATCGGTAGAATTGATTGAAATGGATGCGCAGCAGATGGATTTTCCGGATAACTCGTTTGATACGGTCGTTTCCACCTGTGTTTTTTGTTCAGTCCCAGATCCAGTTCAAGGCTTAAAAGAAATTAGGAGAGTGACCAAACCATCTGGAAACATCATTATGCTGGAACATATGCGTAGTGAAAATGAGGTCGTTGGTAAAGCGATGGATCTATTAAACCCAATCGGTTTACACATTGTCGGCGCGAATATCAATCGTAAAACGATGGAGAATATTGATAAGTCCGGGATGAAAGTTGAAAATGAAAACCGTCTGATGTCAACTATAATGAAAGAACTGATTCTTTCTCCTAATAAAAACTGAGCTACCCAAGTATTTCCGAGTAGCTCAGTTTAATTTTATTGAATTATTATTTAATCTTAATAGGGCTAGGCTTTCAAGAGCTTAGCATTAATTGCGACGATAATGGTACTTAAACTCATTAATACTGCCCCTACTGCCGGGCTCAAGATCAAGCCGGCAAAAGCCAAAGCTCCGGCGGCAAGCGGAATCGCCACAATATTATACCCTGCTGCCCACCAAAGGTTTTGAACCATTTTCTGATACGTTTTCTTCGACAGTTCCATTAAACTTACTACATCCAGCGGATTGCTTCTGACCAGCACGACGTCTGCAGTTTCCATCGCAACGTCGGTTCCGCTTCCAATAGCAATACCTAAATCTGCAGTGGCAAGGGCAGGCGCGTCATTTACACCATCACCTGTCATCGCTACTTTCCATCCTTTTTGTTGGATTTTTTTGATTTGATCCGCTTTATTATGTGGAAGAACTTCCGCATAGACTTCTTCAATTCCGATTTGCTCTGCCACCCAATCAGCTACTTTTTGATTGTCGCCTGTCAGCATCATTGGCTGAATGCCCTTCTCTTTCAATTTCGTAACCGCTTCTTTTGCAGAATCGCGAACCATATCCGCGAGCGCAACCATACCAATAAGCTCATCATCAACGAGTACAAAGACAACAGTTTTTCCTTTTTCCGAAAGAGTGTTAAATTGTTCTTTGTCATAATTAAAGGATCGTTCATTTACATAAGCAGGACTTACGACAAATACTTCTTTTCCTTCTACTGTGCCTTTAAGCCCTTTACCTGTCATCGATTCAAAATCAGAGACTTCTTTTAGTTGTAATTCTTTTTCTTTCGCTTTGTTAAGAACACCTTCTGCAAGTGGATGCTCCGAATTCTGTTCTGCACTAGCTGCCCATAGTAATACATCATCTTCGCTGTAAGAACCTTCAGGCACAATATCGGTTACACCGAATTCACCCTTCGTCAATGTACCTGTTTTATCAAAAACAACTGCATTTAGATTACGAGCTCCTTCGAAATTGGTACGATTTCTAATCAGTAACCCCTTTTTAGCTGAGATAGAGGTAGAAACCGCTACTACTAACGGTGCAGCAAGTCCAAGTGCGTGAGGACAAGTAATAACCATTACAGTGACCATACGTTCTAAAGAAACAGCAAAATCGTATCCTAACGATAGCCAAATAAATAAAGTCGCAAACCCTGATGTTAATGCAACATAAAACAGCCACTTCGCTGCACGATTTGCTAAATTCTGAGCTTTCGACTTAGACTCTTGCGCTTCTTTAACCAGTGTAATCACTTGAGAAAGATACGTATCATCACCTGTATTCTTGACTTCAATGGTTAAAGAGCCTTCCTGGTTGATCGCCCCACCGATTACTTCATCTTCTTCATTTTTCTCTACAGGTACCGATTCTCCTGTAACCATGGATTCATCAATAGCGGATTTACCCTCTACGATAACTCCATCAACAGGAACCTTTTCGCCAGGTTTGACGAGCACGCGATCTCCAGGATCAAGCTCTGATACCTCTACATCTTCCGTATCTCCATTTTCTTTAACCCTGTGAGCTTGATTTGGCATTAGTTTGACCAGTTCGTCCAATGCATTGGAAGCCCCCATAATCGACCGCATCTCGATCCAGTGTCCTAGCAGCATGATGTCAATTAACGTAGCAAGCTCCCAGAAGAAATTCTTACCGCTCCAACCGAAAACCACTAGAGAGCTATAACCGTAGGCAACAAAAATCGCTAATCCGATTAACGTCATCATTCCAGGATTCTTTTGCTTCAGCTCACTAATAGCACCGGTCAGGAAAGGCCAACCACCATAAAAGAAAACCACGGTAGATAAACCAAACAATATCCATTGATCAAAAGGAAATCTCCAGTCTACACCTATAAAATCCTGGATCATAGGTGATAGGACCAAAATTGGGATAGTTAGTATTAAGGAAATATAAAACCGCTTTTTGAAATCATTAATCATATCACCATGATCGTGATGGTCATGATCGCCGTGCCCGTGATCATGATCTTCGTCTCCTTCATGACTGTGATGATTTGGATCGTGGTCTGTTTCGTGTTTTCCATGTTCATGTTGGTGATCCTTTTTGATGTTCTCAGCCATCTTGAGCCTCCTTATAGAAATATTCTTCTTTAGATGTTGTTAACTATTGGCAAGATATAATCAAACTTGGTTACCCATACCCGGTTAAGTATTTATAAAAACTATCTACTCCAACCTTTCCTTCTCATCTTTAATATTGCGCCCCATAGAATTGTTATTCAAAACATTCTTTATAACAAAAAAGCAGATCAACCTTAAAATAAAGGTTGATCTGTGCTAGTGTATCTCTTATTTAACGGTTAACGTTGCAACCATATCGGAATGTCCTTCCCCACATGGCACACTGCAATTAATTTTATATTCTCCAGGTTCGAGATTAACAGTTCCTGATCCTTCCTCTTGAAGGTTCAAATCTGTTCCTTGAATCTGAACACCATGTTTGCCTTCTTCATTGGTAAGGTTCACTGTAACTTCACCAGCAGAAGCTGTGTAATTCTCCTTATCAAATTTAAAGTCAGTTGCCGCGATATCAAGTGTTGAGTCCGCTTCTTCACTGGAGCTGTCCGTTTCTTCTGTTGTATTATCTCCAGATGAGCTGTCCTCAGATGAGTCGCCTTCAGAACTATCTCCGCCACCACATGCTGCTAGAACCATTAAGAGTGAAATAATCAATATAGAAAAAATAGATTTTTTCATGTATAACTGCCTCCTTGAAGTGTTTGCTATTTTTCTTTCTACACTCTTCTGTATTTCACCTTAGAGCTTACGCAAAACTCGATTTAGTTTATTGTCAGAAAGCAGTCACATTTTAAGAAGTTCTTCCTCTAGTATCAATCTCTTTCTTCTCTTCACCTACCACACCTATTAAGTACGCATCGGCATTTTGGAAAGTTCCTCATAAGCATGACTGATCTCTTGGTCATTATATCAACCCTTGTTCAAACTGTTAAAACACACCAGAGCCAAAGTAAACTGGCGCTATCCCGCTAATCGTGCTATTTTGTTGCGTTTGGAAACCGTTCTTACTTCACCTATCTCTACAATTAAAGCAGATGCTGTTACAAGATCAATGCCTGGCATGGAGTCTAGGTGAAAGTCTAATAAGCTCATTAACTCTTTTAATTCTCTTTCCACATAGCTCATTCCTTCTTTTTAAACGAAATGTCTCGGACAAAACTTCTCACTAGAATGAGCTATGTCATTATCGTTAGTTTGCGGGTTTGGCAGTATCATAAGTCCAACTGCCGAGTAAAATGTCATCTCGGCTATTTATCATTATTATTTTCAGAAATCAAGTATTAAAACATAATGCCTTGTTGGTACAACAATCATGAGTTTGAATTTCAAAAGCATTATGTTGTCCAAATGCATAAATTTCTCAAAAAAAGCACTTGTTGTCTATGTGACAATCAAGTGCTTTAAAGTTGGCTGTATAATTTAATTTATTGCTAGTATTCCTTTTTATTCTTCAGTGTCCTCATATAGATTATTCAAGAATTCATCAATATCATTTGCTAAAAAATACATATTACTCATATCATCAGGATCTTCTGGTTCTTGTTCATGATCCCAAAAATGTATTTTTTCATAATAGGGCTCCTTGGTACCTAAACATATTACGTTCCCTCCAGAATCGTTTGCAATCGGGATAAATCCATCAGGTAACCTATATTCGTATATATCAATGTAATCCGCTAAATTACTATACATGTCACCAATCCCATAAAATTGATTTAATGCACTTACTCCCTGTTCGTCAGAAATCTTAAACAAATTGGGCTCAGGATATCCGCCGTTCCATCGAATTAAAAATTCCATATAATTTTTAGTAAAGCTTACTTGATTTTCTGTTTCAAATTCCTTAATTTCTTCTAACGAAAGCTTTTTATGTGAATTCAAAATTTCAGCCATATTAATACTCCTCTTCTTATCTCTTTTTATTCACACTCGATACTCCTCCCGTATGAGTAAATTCAGCGTGAATTTTTTCTTGAACAAGAACCATTGTTTTTCCATCTTGGTGATGGTGCCATATATATCCTAATGGTGGCTTATTCATTAATGGTACTGGTGGATTAGAATACTTATCCAATTTCGCCTTTATATTAGCGTTTTTATAATCTAAAGGACGATTGGTTGGACTTGCAATCTCAATTTCTACAGGCTTAACAGTTGGGTGTGAGTATTCAGTGAAATCCGGATAACCATTAGGGTATCTTACAGTCTGTCCCTTCTTATTTGTATATACCCAAGTACCATCTTCATCAACTTTTACTGTACCGCCTTTTTTTGTCCATTTATCTGGAGTGGGTGAATATGACGGTTTAGTTGCAAGTTATTTTTTTGTAAATTTAACTTCTAAATTACTTTTTCCCGTACCCTATGTTGTAATCTTAAAAGCTACTAATAAAAAAACAACCGTTTTGAAACCCTATAAAACTTCTTCTTTCTCTTGTATTATCGGCAATTCATAGGCTGTTTTGTACTTCATCAATCCGTATACAATATTCACTAGCCTTCTCATAATGCAAACCAATGCTTGCCCCTTTGTTTTGCCTTCTTTTTGTTTTCTTTGATAGTAAGTATGGAACACTGGGTTTCGTGGCAGTTTACTTCCCTTTGCTACTTGCACTTGTTGGACTGCTAGGTTGTAAAATAAAGCGTGTAGCGCCCGATTTCCGCTTTTGCTTTTATGCATCTTTCCTTTTCCACCAGAGCCAAAGTAAACAGGCGCAATCCCTGCGAATCGTGCTAATTTGTTGGCACTCGGGAAACGTCTTACATCGCCAATTTCCGCAATTAAGGCAGATGCTGTGACGAGTTCAATCCCTGGCATTGTATTTAGTTGAAAGTCTAGTAAGCTCATTAACTCTTTTAATTCTCGTTCCACATAGCCCATTTCCTTCTTTTTAAAGGATATATCTCGGACGATGCTTCTCACTAGAAAGTCTCTAGTTTCTTGGTATTGTTTCTTTGTCAGTCCATCTTCTTCAACTAGCTTCACTATTTCACTCGCTTTTTTCACAGAACATGTATTGTTACTCGCATCTAATAAAAAAGTGGTTAATTGCTTGATTGTGACACCTTGTAAACTAGATGGCGATGGGTAACGTTCCCAAAACGCTAATGCTGTTTTTCCATCCACCTCGGAGAAAAACTTTTTATAGCTTGGATAATGGTGGTTCAATTGAATGTGCAGTTGGTTCTTTAATGCGCCTTGCGCTTTTACTAATGCATTCCTTCTCGATACTAATTGTTGAATAGACCAAAATAAATCATCTGGTTTCGCGTCTGGTAAGTGTTCCAGTTTGTTGACTAAGATGCGTGCGACACATTCCGCATCCCAACTATCGCTTTTTTGTGTCGTCATATGGCTTTTTCGTTCCGCGTAGGAAAGCGCAGGGTTTACTTCTTTTACAAGTTGCCCATGGTCTGCTAGAAACTGTGCCAACGATCGCCCATATCCACCTACATCTTCTAATCCAAATGCAAGGGTCATTCCGTCCTCTTTTTGTTTATCTACCTCTAATAGAAATTTAGAAAAAGCAGATGGTTTATTATCAAATGTTATTTCCCCTAGCTTCTCTTGCCAACAATTAATGGTAACACCTACATGTTGTTGCTTATGTAAGTCTACACCCACATACAAGTATTTTTGTTTATCGTGCATATACGCATCCTCCTTTTCAACAGAATGAAAATGCCGGCAACCTTAGTTCGAGCGTTCACCTTTCGGTGCGCATTGGTACGAAAGCCTATGCATTTTCATCGTTACATAACAACATATAAGAAAATGAGCTCCATTTTTAAGTCATGGTTGAAATAATTGCTTCATGTTTGCCATTTGCTTGAATGTTTCCGTATGTATAAAGCCCTTCATAAAAGCTTTGTCTGTCTAAAATACGTTTCACTTGTACTTTCGTAAAAGATTTCCCTAGTGTGGTTGTATACCCTTCGTTATTTAATTCCTCTGCCAACTTAGATAAGGACATACGCTTGTATACTTCTTTCAACGCAAACACTCGTTTCACTACCTCTGCTTGCCCATTATGGATGGTGAGTTCCTTTTCCCCTTTCTTTTTCTGATAGCCAAATGTTGTTCGTCCTCCTGCATAACCACCTTCTTTCGCCTTTTTATTTCTTCCTTTTGTTAGCTTAAGGGCTATCTCAAGCCGTTGGTATTGGTCTAATAGCTCCATCAATCCGTTCACCAAAAAGTCGTTAGGGTCTTTTTGGTGAATACTATACGAGGGCTGTTCGATACTTTTAATATCACAACCGTATTTCTTCAACTCTCGTTGAATGAGCACTTTCACAATATCCGAGCGCCATAACCTGCTTGTATTCAGCACCACCACATAATCTATTTGGACAGACGAAAGGTGAGCCAACATCTCCTGTAAGCCCACCCTGTCTATTTCCAATGCTTCCTCATTTAATTTGGCACCGCTAATTCCTTCATCTCTAAAAATATATATCAAGTTCCAGCCTTGTTCCTTACAGTACGCTTTAATTTCTTCTTCTTGATATTTCAAACTGTATCCATCTCTTGCTTGCCCTTGAGTTGAGACTCGTATATACCCAACAACGTTCAACTTCTCACCCTCCCGTTACATAAATTTTAATTTTCGTAACGATTTTTTGACGAATAGCGAGTATTATACGACCGTCTCTAGTAAAAATACAACCCAAAATTTTAAAGCCAGGGAATATAAAAACACTCATTCACGTTACCCATTGTTTATCGCCACGAGCTTGTACGATCTCGTTAGTTTGTTAGCTATGCCATGTCATAACTACCACTGCCATGTAAAATGTCATCTCGCCCAATTCTCGTTACTATTACGTAATTCAAGAATTAAACAAAACTCCATGATGGTACAACCTTCATGGAGTCTCATTTCTCAAACAAATCATTTTCGTTTTGTCCCACTCAACAATCCTGACTTCTTTTTGTTTACTTGCCTTATGTGAGTGTATGTTACCACATTTAGCATTACGAGCTTTGTCCTTCTCGTGTGTAAATATAAATCGAGTAGTTAGTGTGGTTGTTTTATATAAATGTCACTGCTACAAATCTCGTAATTCTGCTAACCATCATGACTTTTTGATTCTAAAGTTATATTGTTTTTAACATAAAGTTCTTAAAGTCAAAAAACCTTGAAAGGCATATAGCCAATCAAGGTCAAAAGTATATGAACTATTGCCCATAGATTAAATCATCATAATACGAGTCCCATTCACCAGTAATGAACCTAGCTTTTACTGCCTTCTCCAGACTAACGGGCGACCAAGATTCCAACTCCATAACTCCTTCTATCTCTGAAGGGCTAGGGTTTTCCTTAATAACTTCTCCACTATGGTCTACCAACACATACCCGTCCTCAGTTTCTACTTTATAAATTGGAAAGTTAATACTCGGTATTGATGTATTCCCAATCACCTCCCAAATACCGTCTTCAATCCTAGAATCTACAGTCTGTATCAAGAAAATAATTGGTTTCGGCGTGATTTCACTAACCGGTGGATGTTCTTTCGACACTACATCAAATACAACCATACAATCAGAAATCCTTCCTTTAGCAATAACTTGACCATAACTATAACTATCCTGTTCAAGTTTTATTGCGAACACATCTCCAATGTTCACATTCACCTTTTTTGTCCTTATCATCGTAAGTCTCCTTTTTTACTTCATATTAGGTGGGTCGATGCCATATTGTTTCCACTTCTTTTCACTAATTTGATTTCGTTTATTTTGTAAATTCCCGCCATTTTTTTGCAACCCACCATTTTGGTTAATTTTTTTCTGTTCAAGCACGTCCAAATCTTTTCCAGGTTTAGCTCGTCCAACTTCCTTAAACTTATATTCAGCATCAGGATTACTTCTATCATGTTCTTTCTGTCTTGCTTTGAATCGGTCGTCACTTTTTGCCTGTCCAATATACTCTCCGCGATTTTTATCGCTACGTTTATATATAACACCTTCATCCGTACCCTATGTTGTAATCTTAAAAGCTATAAATAAAAAAACAACCACCTTATTTTAAACTACCCCTCTCTCTTTTATTATCGGCAATTCGTAGGCTGTTTTGTGCTTTAACATCCCATAAACAATGTTTGTGGCTTTCGTCAGCCGAAATGTTGTATTATTTATTTACCTTGCAAAGCATTGACAAAAAAAGACCTTGAGAGGCATATTAGCCAATCAAGGTACAAAAAATATTACAAAGTCAATTGTAAATAGGAACTGCATTTAGAACGGTACCGATAGGTCCCAATTTTTCGATTAGTTTCTTTCCTTTACCATATGGAAATTTCTCTACTAGTATAAAAGGTGGATTTTTAGAACCCTTTAGTAATTCTGCCGTTGATATATCTATCCCTAATACACTTTTTATTTTCACTAAATCTTTTAGCCCACCATTAGGCGCTTTTACTAACACTATATTGCAAGTATCAGGCAGGTCTATAGTTAGATTATCGTCTGTTTCACTTAGGCACCCACTATTAACCCATTTAATGAAATCTGAGGTAATTAAAGTAGCATGATTTGGATTCATATCTCCAGAATCAACTATAAATATTTTTCTTTCCTCTGTACCTTGCAACATTAAGAAGACATTTCCACCACCGTCATCACCGATTGCAACATAACCACTCGCATATTCATCTACTTCCCATGTTTCGTTTCTTTCCACAATATCTTCGGTCCCATAAATTATTAAACCACCACCAATTGAAAAACCATTCGTATATCTTAATAATTCCTTATACGCATCAGGTAATGTAGTTTTCATTAAATCTTCTACTTCTTGGATTTCAATATCACGTGCTGAGGTGTTCCTGATCAAGTCTGGAACCTTGGATAAATCAATCATTTTACGAAACCTCCCAAATTATCGAAATATTTATATGCGTCTTTAAGTGCTTTTCGTGAAGATTTTTGGTCAACACCTGCTTCAATCATTTCCCTATAGCTTTCATTAAATTCATAACGTATATCAGTATCAAAGCCCTCATTTTTCCTTCTTTGCCTCTGCATTGAAGAAATTTTTGCATGTGATTGCCCAGAGCTTGATGGCAAAAGAATAGCAGGAGCTTTATTCTCGTTATAATCAAATCCACCTTGTTTAGCCCATCTTTTTGCCCATTCATTTTGTATAGGGTGATGTGATTGTATCCGATTATCAGAAGCAACATTTTTATTCCCTGGAGCACGATTAACTCCAGGACTTAAATAACCATGTTCATCTATATCACCTTTTAGATATCCTCCTGGTCTTTTAGAATTACCCGTACCCTTAGTAAATTTATTCCAACCGGACTTTGCAGCACCTAGGCCCTTGTCCCCAAGCTTCACCACTTTACCTGCCGGTGTGATGGAGGCAATCGCTAATATGTCATAGGCATTCCATTCACCATCGGTTAGGGTTGCAACATCATCACCAATAAAGAAATTGTATACTGGCATGACAGCAACTGCGGGTGTTACAGCATTTTCCTCTTTAGCATAGTCACGAGCTGCTTGATTGATTTGTTGCTGGAAGTCGCTTCGGCTCATCGTTCTTACATCATCTAGTGCCGTTGGACGACTAATTCCTTCATAATGAAGGGCCTGTCTGTTCTGTTCTTCCATTTGCTGAATACTTGCATAGTTCGATTTCGCAAGCGTCGTTAAGTGCGTTTTTAACTCTGTGAAACCTGGGGCGCTGAAATCGCCTGAATAAAAGACACTACGATATTTCTCTTGCGGATTATGAAAACTCATCGATGCTGAAGACACTTTAGTGCTACCTTCTGGAACTTCACCATGCTTAATGATCTTTTCATAGTTCTGTTCCATCAGTTCTTCAGCTGTGGTGACTTTTTCATAACCGGCTCTCGTGGTCTCATACCAATAGTGATCTTCCGGGCTGCGATTCACCGGTTTGAGTATCCCATCTTCCGTGAAGTTCGCTCGGTGCGTGGCTGTATAATGCCAGCCGACGGTCGTTACGACATCCCACGTCAGGGTAATGGCTTCCTCACTGACTTGCTCTTGATAATTCTGGGTCTGTTCGCCCACGGTATAATGACTTTGGAATTCATAGTTCCACAGTTCGTGGTAATTCCCAACCTCAACATATTCCGTAAAGTTTTCCTGTGCTCGAACGTCTGCCGGCACACGTCCGGTCGGGTCCCAGTAGTTCACCGGATCGTTCATCACATACGCGTAACGGTTTTGCGACAACGGGTTGTCTAAGGTGCCTGGGTACGTGTCTTCTTGTAAGAAGCGTCCAATCTTCGCATCATACACACGTGCTTGCATGTCTACTAAGCCTGTATCTTGATCGTATTGGTGACCCGTGTAACTATTCGTGTTGTATGGTGCCGTGATACCCGTCATGAGGCCACCGAAGGCATCGTATCGATAGCGTTCGATAATATCGCCATGGCGATCTGTGAGTTCGCTAACGGATGACATCCCATCGTAATGGTAATACATTAAGCCGCCCGTTGTTTTCATGCTCGGGTTTTGACCTGGAATACTGCGGCCGTGATAGCCAAACATCTTTTGGGACACGACACGGTTGTTGGGACCGGTATGATATTCCGCATAGGGTGACCCGGATGGGCTGTATTCTTTGTGCGTCACGTGAGACTGACCTTCATAGAATGTTCNCCGAAGGCATCGTATCGATAGCGTTCGATAATATCGCCATGGCGATCTGTGAGTTCGCTAACGGATGACATCCCATCGTAATGGTAATACATGAGGCCGCCCGTTGTTTTCATGCTCGGGTTTTGACCTGGAATACTGCGGCCGTGATAGCCAAACATCTTTTGGGACACGACACAGTTGTTGGGACCGGTATGATATTCCGCATAGGGTGACCCGGATGGGCTGTATTCTTTGTGCGTCACGTGAGACTGACCTTCATAGAATGTTCGGCTCTCCACCACTTCCATCTTCTGCTTGCCTCGACCACGTTTGTCTANGTTGTTGGGACCGGTATGATATTCCGCATAGGGTGACCCGGATGGGCTGTATTCTTTGTGCGTCACGTGAGACTGACCTTCATAGAATGTTCGGCTCTCCACCACTTCCATCTTCTGCTTGCCTCGACCACGTTTGTCTAAGCCCCAGGCGTTTCCTTAGCCTGGATGGTCATCAAATTTAGGTCCTTTGCCTTTCCCTCGCCCAGGATTCATACCTGGACCATGGCCTTGGCCAGGGTGTTGATCGAGAATCGGATTCCCCAGTTGACGCCACATGCCACTTTCTCGTGTCGCTTGTCGACCTAAAGCATCATAACCATATTTAACATAGCTTTCATCGCCAAACATCACCGCACGCAAACGATTGGCTGCATCATACGTGTAGTCGCGTTCCTGGTCTGGACCGATTTCTTGAACGACGTTTCCGTTTGAATCGTATTCAAAGGTGTGGTCGCCAGCTCGAGTCACTTGGTTATTGGCATTATACTCGTATTCTGTGACATCACCATCGGCGTTTTCGGTTAATCGATTACCGACATTGTCGTACGTGTACGCCACGTGTTCAGATGGTTCTACATAGTATTTCGGTTCGTTGAAGCCATAGCTTGATTCTTATAGTAGATAAAAAGAAACCTTGAAAGGCATTTAGCCAATCAAGGTACATAGAAGCTTAATAAGCATATTAAGACTCTCAGCAAAAAGTCTCGCTTGTTTTATGCAGATGTAATAATCTGAACTAAAACTATTAAAAATAATATTAATATAGCTAAATGAACTATATTTATAATAAAAATTAATCTCTTTAACATTTTATTACCATTTACTTTTTTCAAGAAGTACAACATAAATAGAGGTATGAGCCATGATAGTAAAAGACAATAGTAATAAGGCCTCCCATTCTCTATATCGAGGAAGGTAAATAAATTATTAAATATAGTTAAAAAGAATAAAATTAATAATGTTTTATTCATATAGTATCCCCCTGGTTATAAGCTAGGTAACTCGGGTAGAGGTAATTTGTGCATTGTAGGAACAGGTTTATACTGTTCAATTTGAGACTTAATTTCGGAATAATTTTCTCTAGGGCTTTGCTTATATTTAAAGTCATTTTCATTTCCGAATTTATAATCATACCAATTATTAAAAGCCCTACTGGCTTCTTCTCCCATTCCTAATCCTTCAATTTCTTTAACATTACCAAATTCATAATATGGTGTAACATCATATTTATTGTGTCCTCCTCCATCACTTGCATCAACTAAGTTATAAGTACCCATATCAATTGGATTATTTTCTTTTGTTAATAATTGCCTCTCTTTATTATAGACTCCTTCAAAATGCCCATCGTAAGATACAAATTTCACATTATATACACTAGTATTCATATGAAAAGCAGATTTAATTGGCTTTAATAGTTTCCATTGTTTATCGGGATTATTTTTATTAAATTCTATTAACTCTTCTAAAGTTTGTGGTGCCTTATTTAACTTATTTCTAAAATAATGCGCTCTCTCAAAAGTATCTGAATAATAAAAATGGGGAGCTGGATTATCATCTGTATGTCTATATCCTTTATAAGACTTTGGATTCCTACTTAATACTAACTCATTGAATTTCTGATAAAATTCTCTATACCTTTCATCATAACTATACTTCATATTATTAAAATCTTCTTCTCTAAATTCTACATCATCCATTATCAATTCTAAAGTATTATAAGCACCGTTCTTATCTACCAATTCATTTACTTTATTGATATACGCTTGGTTACCCATTGTGTACTTATTTAATTGGTTAGTTGTACCATTATCTTTTATTTTGCCTAATACATAACTTAGGATATTAAAATTTCCAGGTTTCATTAATGTTTTTAATTTCTCTTGCGGATTATGAAAACTCATCGATTCTGAGAACACTTGGGTGCTGCCCTCAGGCACTTCCCCATGTTTGATGAGGGTTTCATAGTTCCGTTCCATCAGCTCTTCAGCTGTGGTGACTTTTTCATAACCGGTTCTCGTGGTCTCATACCAATAGTGATCTTCCGGACTGCGATTCACCGGTTGGAGCATCCCACCTTCCATGAGGTTCGCTCGGTGGGTGGCTGTATAATGCCAGCCGACGGTCGTTACGACATCCCACGTCAGGGTAATGGCTTCCTCGCTGACTTGCTCTTGATAATTTTGGGTCTGTTCGCCCACAGTGTAGTGACTTTGGAAGTCATAGTACCACTGTTCCTGATAGTTCCCGACCTCAACATACTCCGTAAAGTTTTCCTGTGCGCGAACCTCTGCGGGCACACGCCCCGTCGGATCCCAGTAGTTCACCGGATCGTTCATCACATAGGCGTAACGGTTTTGCGACAACGGGTTGTCTAAGGTGCCTGAATACGTGTCTTCTTGTAGCAAGCATGCGTACGCCACGTGTTCAGATGGTACTACATAGTATTTCGGCTCGTTGAAGTCATAGTTTGACTCTACAAAAAGAAACCTTGAAAGGCCTTTAGCCAGTCAAGGTCAAAGATTTACAATACATGAATATTTTCAATCATAATTCTTACTTCATCCTCAGTAAATCGAATTGTACAACTTAAAGTTAAGTCCGACTTCTCTCCATCTACCCATAATTCATACTCTATAAAGTATTCAGATTCCTCCTCAACTTCAATAATGTTTATATTTTTGTAATCTTCATCAGGAGGAATAGTTAGCTTGCCACCATATTCTTCTACAAGTTCTTTTAGCTCCTCAGATGTATACGGCCCACTTCGGCCTGTTAATTGAATTAATTGATATTCACCTTCCACCAAATTTTCCACTAACGGTTTAAGCATAGAAATAATTTGCTGAACGTCCACCTATATTACCTCCTTCTATTGCCTGGTATTCGAGTTACAGTATCCGGTGTTACTCCAATATTGGAGAAATATTGATCTACGCTTCCAATCTCTCGTCTTGCTTGTCCCTCGGAAACACCAGCCCTTCTCATTGCTTTATAACCTATTCTTCTTTCAGCTGCATATGTTCCCCCTCCAGGTTGTCTTTGAACTTGCCCCGCAATATTGTGCTCTGTTCCTTTTATGTTTGGTCCCTGGAGATGAATAGCAGGTGCCTCATTCCTTTTATAAAGTGGTAAATCTCTAACAGCTGCATCTTGAATTATGTGGTGTGAGTCCTTAACTTTTTGACTTGTTAGTTCTCTATGGGTGCCACTTATTTTATCCGTACCCTTAGCAAAAAACTGCAGGTCCAACGACAACTGATTGGCCCGATTTGTCTGGGCAGCATTCGTCGATGTATTGGATTTAGATCTACTAGCAACCTGACTTGCTTCATCTACGTTTTTTGCCCCGGTTCTTGCTATTGTACTAGTTGTTGACGACGTGGCACTACCAACAGCTCCACCTGCACCAGCAGCTGTTACAACCGCAAAACTGCTCAACCAATGTTCCGCTGAGAAAGGTTGATCAGGGTTAACTGCCTGGTTGAAAGTATCGACTCCACCTAAGGTCACATAGTTTCCAAAGTCAGAAAAGGAATCGAATTTCCGATCATTTCGGTCTTGGAGGGCATCATAAGCACCATAGGTGAGCCAATTGGCAAAGCCGCTCACGGATTCGAGAGCTTGGTCATTTCTTACTTTCTGACCTTCGCCGAAAGCACCACCGAACTCTTTAAAGCTATTAACAGTTGTAACAGAAGCATTTTTAACGCTGTGTGCAACATTTGTCCCGGCATCCCATGTGGATGAGGCAGCTTTTTTAGCACTCCCCCATGAAGCTGAGCCGACACGCATCAGACCAGACCAAGCTTTTCCTCGTAAGCTTTGATTCTTTTCTTGTACCGGTTGATTCGAAGTCACTGATGCATGGGCCATCATCTGGGTAAACCCTCGGATGTACATCCTCCCGGTCTCGTACATTTGCTCAAGCTTGTCTTGCGGATTATGAAAACTCATCGAATCTGAGAACACTTGGGTGCTACCCTCAGGCACTTTCCCATGCTTGATCAGAGTTTCATAGTTCTGTTCCATCAGCTCTTCGGCGGTGGTGACTTTTTCATAACCAGCTCTCGTGGTCTCATACCAATAGTGATCTTCCGCACTACGATTCACCGGTTGGAGCATCCCATCTTCCATGAGGTTCGCTCGGTGGGTGGCTGTATAATGCCAGCCGACGGTCGTTACGACATCCCACGTCAGGGTAATGGCTTCCTCGCTGACTNTGCTCTTGATAATTTTGGGTCTGTTCGCCCACAGTGTAGTGACTTTGGAAGTCATAGTACCACTGTTCCTGATAGTTCCCGACCTCAACATATTCTGTAAAGTTTTCCTGTGCGCGAACGTCTGCCGGCACACGCCCGGTCGGATCCCAGTAGTTCACCGGATCGTTCATCACATACGCGTAACGATTTTGGGACAACGGGTTGTCTAAGGTGCCTGGATACGTATCTTCTTGTAAGAAGCGTCCGATCTTCGCATCATACACTCGCGCTTGCATGTCTACTAAGCCTGTATCTTGATCGTATTGGTGACCCGTGTAACTATTCGTGTTGTATGGTGCGGTAATCCCCGTCATGAGACCACCGAAGGCATCGTATCGATAGCGTTCAATAATATCGCCATGGCGATCTGTGAGTTCGCTGACGGATGACATCCCATCATAATGGTAATACATTAAGCCGCCCGTTGTTTTCATGCTCGGGTTTTGACCTGGAATACTGCGGCCGTGATAGCCGAACATCTTTTGGGACACGACACGGTTATTTGGACCGGTATGATATTCCGCGTATGGTGAACCGGATGGGCTGTATTCTTTGTGCGTCACGTGAGACTGACCTTCATAGAACGTTCGGCTCTCCACCACTTCCATCTTTTGTTTGCCTCGGCCGCGCTTGTCTAAGCCCCACGCGTTCCCTTGGCCTGGATGGTCATCAACGTTCGGTCCTTTGCCTTTCCCTCGACCGGGATTCATAGCTGGCCCATAGCCTTGGCCAGGGTGTTGATCCAGAATCGGGTCCCCCAGTTGACGCCACATGCCACTTTCTCGTGTCGCTTGTCGACCTAAAGCATCATAGCCGTATTGGACATAGCTTTCATCTCCAAACATCACCGCACGCANGGATGGTCATCAAATTTAGGTCCTTTGCCTTTCCCTCGCCCAGGATTCATACCTGGACCATGGCCTTGGCCAGGGTGTTGATCGAGAATCGGGTCCCCCAGTTGACGCCACATGCCACTTTCTCGTGTCGCTTGTCGACCTAAAGCATCATAGCCGTATTGGACATAGCTTTCATCTCCAAACATCACCGCACGCAAGCGATTCGCCGCATCATACGTGTAGTCGCGTTCTTGGTTTGGACCGATTTCTTGAACGACGTTTCCGTTTTGGTCGTATGCAAAGGTGTGTTCGCCAGCACGCGTCACTTGGTTATTGGCATTGTACTCGTATTCCGTGACGTCGCCATCGGCGTTTTCCGTTAATCGGTTACCCACATTGTCATAGGTATACTCGACGTGTTCAGATGGTTCTACATAGTATTTCGGTTCGTTGAAGCCATAGTTTGAATCTTCTTCACTTTCAGTTGCTTGTGCAGGTGCTCAAGAGTTGATAGAGGTGTGAATACCTCGATCCTAGTAACCAAGAACTAGATAACGAACTTAAAAAGAAACCTTGAAAGGCATTTAGCCAATCAAGGTAATAAAAGATAGTTAGTAAACAACAGCATTTTTTATAACTTATATTCATTAACAAATGTAATAAAATCTAACTACTGCATAATCAATGCGTTAAATATTTATTAATAAAAACCTAAAGACATAAGCGATAATATTATAAGTATGTTATATAGAAATAACAATAAACTTATTAATAACACTACTTTATTAGACCTACACCTGTAACCTAACACAAGTAAAAATAACTGTACTAGAATAAGTGTAAAAAATAAGATTGTTATTAAGAGTCCCCAATAAAAATTGGTTATTTGAAAGGTAATTAATACATTAAGTAATACTGAAGGAAATATCCCTAATAACATAGATAAAATTGGATAGATATTACCTTTAATGAATGAGCTAAACAATTACCAGTCTCTCCTTTATAGTTAAAGATATTTAATACTAACATGCTCTACAAACATCTTCTAAATTATCTAGAATAATTGAAGGATCATTTATGATTCTAATTCTGTATATTACTTCATTTGGACTGCTTTCATACCAAGTTTTATATGAGTTTACTTCATTTTCAATCCAATTCATTCTATTTTCTAATTCTGCTATATTGCCGTCAGAAACATCTCTATACCTTTCACCTTTTCCAGTAGGAGATTTAAAAAATGTTGTATATGGGAAATTCATTTTATCTAATATAGATAATTCTTGGTATAAATCAGTCTCGGCACTAAATACTGGTTCCTGTAAAGTGAAAGTTTGTTCGTATTCAGCTAGTTTCATAGTCCCTTTCCATATCAAATCTTGATTATTGGTTTGTTTGCCAGTATCTATAAGTTTCCATGCATCATAAATTTGAGAATTAATTTCACCTTTTATATATATATCCTTTATTTCTCTCAATCCAAGTTCATCATAGGCAAGATGCTGCCAATAAATATCTTCATAGACTCCTCTATTTCCTGCTGCCAAAAGTTCAAAAAGTCTGTTCAATTCTTCTTCCTTAAGTCCTAGTTGTAAAGCTGCTAATTTTTCCAAACTATTTAAGTCATTAACGTCACTCATACCTTTACCAACATCTTTCGATGCAAAGGTTGCTAAACCAGCCCACATATAAACATCTGGATCACTTAGATACATTTCCGCATATGCTGCGTTAATTTGTTTATTCCTTTTAATTGGTTCTGCGTTTAGATCCACCATATTTGCAGCTTTACCTTTCCAATAATCAATATTTCCATAACCAATATTTGAACTTGATGAATTAAGTGCCACCATTCTTATTAAGTTTTTAATATCCACTGTACCAGTATTAAAAATTTGCTTAAATTTATCTATAGGATTATGAAAACTCATCGATGCTGATGATACTTTGACACTACCCTCTGGAACTTCCCCATGCTTAATGACCTTTTCATAGTTCTGTTCCATCAGCTCTTCGGCTGTCGTTACGAGTTCATAATTATCTCGTATAAATCGGATAAAGCTTTCGTTCTTGGTTCGATCATAAGTGATTGGTTCTAAGTAACCATTTCCATCAGGATCGTGATGATTCAATATGTGTTTAGCTTCATACCTTAATAATTCTTTCGTAACGATATCCCACGTTACCGTGATGGCCTGTCCATTGTCCACTTCGCTGTAATTTTCTGTCCATTCGTCAATTTGGTCGATCCCTTGTAACTGATACTTCCAAATCTCATCGTAGGTTCCAACTCTAACCGAATGATTAAACGAATCTTGTCCGATTAATTCCTCCGGCACTCGCCCGGTCGGATCCCAGAAGTTCACCGGATCGTTCATCACATACGCGTAACGGTTTTGGGACAACGGGTTGTCTAAAGTGCCTGAGTACGTGTCTTCTTGCAAGAAGCGTCCAATCTTCGCATCATACACACGTGCTTGCATGTCTACTAAGCCTGTATCTTGATCGTATTGGTGACCCGTGTAACTATTCGTGTTGTATGGTGCCGTGATACCCGTCATGAGGCCACCGAAGGCATCGTATCGATAGCGTTCGATAATATCGCCATGGCGATCTGTGAGTTCGCTAACGGATGACATCCCATCGTAATGGTAATACAT